>JBIKWC010000514.1:0-3103 GCA_044356535.1 Myxococcota bacterium | reverse complement strand
GCCGTCCACGACGACGACCACCACGTCCGGCGGCTGCGACCGGCCCACCCCCAGCACGGCCTCGGTGGCGACGCGTTCGTCGGGGCTGCTGGCCGACAGCGAGTACGCGCCGGGCACGTCGAGGAGCTCGATCGGCGGCAACCCCGGCACCGTGAGGGTGCCCCGCAGCGCGGAGACCGTGGTCCCCGCGAAGTTCCCGACCTTCGCCGAACCCCCGGTGAGGGCGTTGAACAGGGACGACTTCCCCGTGTTGGGGTTGCCCACCACCACCACGCGGACCGGCCGATCGAGCGGCGGGGCGCCCTCGGGCTCGGACTGGCCCGGCTCGCAATGGCTGGTCAGACGCGCACCCGGACGTTGCGGGCGTCGATCTCGCGGAGGCACAACACGGCGCCGCGGACGAGGATGGTGAGCGGGTCTCCGAGGGGCGCCTGGCCGGTGCGCACGACGTCGGTGCCGGGCAGGAACCCGAGCTCGAGCAGCCGCCGGCGGAAGCTCCCCTCCCCTTCGACCGACGTGACCACCCCGTGGGCGCCTACGGCGAGCGTGTCGAGGGTGGTGGTCCCGGGCTCCTGCAGCTGGGAGATCCTGCTGATCATCACTCGCTCCCCGGCCGAGGCGGCAGGCAACTGAAAATGATTTTCAGTTCTATCGTGCGAGCCGGGTCGCGTCGACCTTCCCGCTGCCGTCGGGGGGATCGAGGACCAGCGTGGGGAGCGCCGTCCCGCCCGTCCGGGTGGCCAGGGCAGCGTGCAACGCCACGGCCTCGGCGAGGGGGACCCGGAGGTGGGCG
This sequence comes from Myxococcota bacterium, assembly GCA_044356535.1. GTDB lineage: Bacteria > Myxococcota_A > UBA796 > UBA796 > JACKER01. The sequence continues at coordinate 2,310 of JBIKWC010000514.1, read as the reverse complement.
TTGCCGGGGACGCGGTCGGTGACGTGCAGGTAGTACGGGTACACCCGGCGCTCCAAGAGCGAGGCCGAGAGCTCCGCGAGCAGGTCCGGGTCGTCGTTGACGCCGCGGAGCAACACGGTCTGGTTCAGCACGGGCACGCCGGCGTCGACGAGGCGGGCCAGGGCGGCGGTCACGTCTGGGGCGAGCTCGCGGGGGTGGTTGCAGTGGACGACGACCCACACGGGCCCGTGGGCGCGGAGCACCTGGAGCAGCGCCGGGGTGACGCACTCGGGGAACGTGATGGGCGCGCGCGTGTGGATGCGGACGGTGCGGGCGAAGCGGGTGACGCGGGCCAACACGGCATCGAGGCGGGGGACGGCGAGCACGAGCGGGTCTCCGCCCGACAGGATGACCTCGCGCGGGGCGGCGGCCTCGATCCAGCGGAGGGCGGTCTCGAGCTCGTCGGGGGTGGGGTCGCTCCCCTGCCCCGGCTCGTGATCGCGGCGGAAGCAGTACCGGCAGTACAGGTGGCACCGCTTGGTGACGAGCAGCAACACGCGGTCGGCGTGTTTGCGCACGACCCACGGGACCGGGCTCCGCGCGGCGTCACCGACGGGATCGGGGACGTCGCCCGGGTCGGCCAGGAGCTCGCGCGGATCGGGGAGGACCTGCAGCATCAGCGGGTCGGCGGGGTCTGTCGGATCCCCCCGCTCCCAGAACGATCGGGTGACGCGCACGGGGAAGGCCGCGTCCGCCGCGTCCCAGGTGGCCGCGAGATCGGGGCGAGCGGCGAGCGCTTCGTCCCGCCGAACCATCCGCTCCGTCCGCGCTTCGCGCTCCCCTTGTGGGGATCCGGGTCCGTGATACATGCCGCCGCTCATCCGTCAGAGGACCGCTCCATGTACTCCGTCTCCGACATCCGCAAGGGCCTGAAGGTCGAGATCGACAACCAACCCTACACGGTCATCGACTTCCAGTTCGTGAAGCCGGGCAAGGGGCAGGCCTTCACCCGGACGAAGCTCAAGAACCTGATCACGGGCACGAACCTCGACCGCACGTTCAAGATCGTCGAGTCCCTCGCCGAGGCCGACGTCTCGAACGTCTCCATGCAGTTCCTCTACATGGACGCCGAGGGCTACCACTTCATGAACCTCGAGACCTACGACCAGATCGCGCTCACGCCCGAGTCGGTCGGTGACTCGAAGAACTGGCTCATCCCCGACATGAAGTGCGAGATCCTGTTCTGGAACGGCCGGCCGATCACGCTCGACCTGCCGTACTTCGTCGACCTCGAGATCACGTACTGCGAGCCCGGCACCCGCGGGAACACCGCCACCGGCACCAACAAGCCGGCCACGTTGTCCACCGGCGCCCAGGTGGGCGTGCCCCTGTTCGTGAACCAGGGCGAGTGGATCCGGATCGACACCCGCACGGGTGAGTACGTCGAGCGCGTCAAGAAGTAGGCGCGGTCGCGGAGCGCACGCCCGTGGATGCCTCCGGCCTGCGTCGCCGCGCTGTCGTCCTGCGCGCGATGCGCAGCTTCTTCGTGGAGCGCGGGTACCTCGAGGTGCCCACGCCCGCGCTCGTCCCGTCGGCGGCGATGGAGGAGCACCTGCACCCCATCGCGGCGGGTGGCGGGTTCCTGCGCACCTCCCCAGAGTTCGCGCTCAAGCGGGTGCTGGCCGAGGGCCTCGGGCGGATCTACGAGATCGGGCCCTGTTTCCGCGACCAGGAGCACGGCGCGTGGCACCGCCGCGAGTTCCTGATGTGCGAGTGGTACCGGGTGGGCGCCCTCCCCGGCGACGTGATGGACGAGGTGGAGGCGCTGGTCGCGGCGGCGGCGGCGGCGCTCGGGGTGCCGGATCCGGGGCCCTTCGAGCGGACCACGGTGCGGGCAGTGTTCCAGCGGCACGCCGGGGTCGACCTCGCCACCGCCTCGGCCTCCGCGCTGTCGGACGCCGACGAGAGCTGGGACGACGCCTTCGTGCGGCGGTTCGTGACGGACGTGGAGCCCGCGCTGGGGCCGGCGGTGATCCTGGCGGAGTGGCCGGCGTCGCAGGCAGCGCTCGCGAAGGTTCGGACGGACCGCGCGTGGCCGGTGGCAGAGCGGTTCGAGGTGTACCTGCGCGGCGTGGAGCTGGCGAACGCGTTCCACGAGCTCACGGACCCTGCAGAGCAGCTGCGGCGCGTGCACGCGGCGAACGTCGCGCGCGAGCAGGCGGGCCTGCCCCCGAACCCGGTCGACGCTGCGTTTGTAGAGGCAGTGGGCCGGCTCCCGTCGTGTACGGGCATCGCGCTCGGGGTGGACCGCCTGGTGGCGGCGCTGTGCGG
>JBIKWC010000513.1:0-3106 GCA_044356535.1 Myxococcota bacterium | reverse complement strand
GCGCCACCGCACGCCGTCCTCCGTCAACCTCCCCCCCAGCCTCGCCAGCAGCTGCCGCGCCACCCACACCGAGTGACCCGACGCCATCCAGTCGTCGCGGCGATCCGGGTCGGTCGCGATCGGCGAGTCCGGCACGAGGTCCACGGTCGCGTCGGTGCCCGCGGTGCCGACCTCGATCGTGACGGAGGTGCCGCTCTGCAGCCCGGCGCGCAACGCGTTCAGGAGCTGGGCGAGCACCCGCGCCGCCTCGACCGGGTCCACGCGCACGCGGCCGGTGGCCTCCGGGACGATCAGCGTGACCCCCCGCTGCCGGAACGCGCCCCCCACGAGGTCGCGGACCGCCGCCAACACCGCAGCGATCTCGACGATGGGCGCCTCGACGGGATCGCCACCCGCCTGTTGGACGCGCTGCAGCGTCGCCACGACCTCCCGGCATCGGGCGGCCTCCCGCTCGAGGTCGCCCAGGAGGGGCTCGTCGGGTCGTTCGACGCGCAGCAGCTGCGCGAGGCCGAGCACCGCGGACAGCGGGTTGTTGAGCTCGTGCGCCAGGCCTGCGCCCAGCTCGGCCACCGCAGCCAGCTGCCCCGCGCGGACGAGCTCTTCCTGAGCGGCGCGCAGCTCCCGGGTTCCTTCGTCGACCCGCGCCACCAACTCCTGGTTGAACGCCTCGATCTCCTGGCGCTGCCCGTCGATCTCCCGGCGGGCGGCCAGCAGGCGTTCGCTCATGTGGTCGAACGTCCGCGCCAGCTCCCCGATCTCGTCTCCGCGCTCCACGTTCGCCCGCACCCCGAGTCGCCCCTCGGCCAGCTGCTGTGCGACGTCCCGCAAGCGCTCCACGGGCCGGGAGAGCGTCTGGCCGACCAGGAGGGCCACCAGCACGGCCGCGCCGGCTGCCAGGGCCACGCTCGGGAGGATGCGCGACCGGATCTCGCGGGCGGGCGCGAGGACCACCGACGCCGGTTCGACCACCACCACCATCCAGCCCGCGGTGCCCTCCACCGGGACGAGCGAGCCACGGACCTCCTGATCACCGAGCTGGTACTCGAAGTCGGCGACCTGCGCCGCGCCCGTGAGGGGGCGCAGGAGCTCGGGATCCACGAGCCCCCCACCGCCGAGGAGGGGCACCCCGCGCCGATCCAGCAGGGCGACCGCGTGGGTTGGCGTCCCCTCCGGGAACACCGTGCGATCGAGGGTCACCGCGACCTCCACCAGGAGGATGCGGCGGTCCTCCGGGGCCTCGGCGCCCGCAGCCAGCACGGCGAAGGAGACCGACGGGACGGCGCCCAAGCCGGAGACCCCCTCGGGGAACCAGGCCTCACCGACGTGGACGCGGTCCGGGTCGTGCGCGACGCGGTCGAGCGGCACCCGCGTCACGAGGTCGTGTGCGCGGTCGGTCGAGCCCGGAGGCACGGCGGGCGCCACGGGTGCACCGGTCCCGTCCACCATGGCCACGACAGTGGCCCCAGGTGTGCCGCGGAACACGGCGATCGGGAACCGGGCCTGCGCCTCGGGCGACAGCTGGAGCATCCGGTTGCCACCGAGCAGCTGGGGCCAGTTGCCCACCTGTCGGCTCTGGTTGCCGAGCCACTGCGTGACCATCTCTGCGCGCAAGGCGGCCTCGGTGCGCAGCGCCTCCTCGGAGGCCACCTCCGCGCGAGACGTGGCCACCCCGATGGCGGACCAGGTGACGAGGACGACGGGGACGACGGCCAGCACGGCCATCGCGAGGGACAGCCGGACCCACAGGGTCACGGCGGCCCATGGGCGGAGACCCTGTCGCCAGCGTCGGCCGACGGGTCGGCGTCGACGGGGAACCGCACCAGGAACGTGGTGCCCTGGGGCGAGCTCTGCTCGACGGTGATCTGGCCCCGGTACTTGGTGAGGATGCGGTACACGATGTTGAGACCGAGCCCGGTCCCGCGCCCGGGCGGCTTGGTCGTGAAGAACGGGTCGAAGATGAGCGGCACCCGCTCGACCGGGATGCCCGGTCCGTTGTCGGAGACCGAGCACCAGACGTGCTCCACGACCCGCGGAGGTCCGTCGCCGGCGCGGACCGTGGCCGAGGAGCGACCGAGGCGGAGCTCCACCCGACCCCCGAACGGCTCACCCGCGCGAAGCGCGGTACCGTGGCGCTCCACCACCGCCTCGATCGCGTTCTTGACGAGGTTCACGAACACCTGCTGGAGCTCGGAGGTGCGCGCGTTGACGTAGAGCGGCAGCCCACCCCGCTCCGACGCAGCCTGGACCTCGACGGTGACCCGCGCCGGATCGAACGAGGTCGACCGCACCACGAGCTTGACGGCGTCCTCGATGACCTTCGGGAGGTCGACCGTGGTGTGGTACTCGGCCGACGCCGCGCGGGAGTAGCCCGTGAGCTGGACCACGATGTCCTTGATGCTCCGCGAGTACTCCACGATCTCGGAGGCATAGCCGCGGACGAGCTCCCGATCGTCCTCCTCGAGGATGGCCTCGGCGAGGCCCATCACCCCGAACAGGGGCGAGCTGATCTCGTGCGCGATGCCGGCCGCCAGGGTCCCGATGCCTGCGAGCTTCTCGGTCTGGATGAGCTCGGCCTGCAGCTCGCGCAGCTCTCCGAGGGTCTGCTCGAGCCGGTGGTTGCGATCCGCGAGGTCTGCGACGAGCCGGACGTTCTCTCTCGCCATCCGCTGCTTCGCGAGCGCCTGGTACACCTTGCGGCGGACGTCGTGGATGTCCTTCGGGGGCTTGACGATGTAGTCGAAGACATCGAGCTCCATCGCCGCGAGCGCCGTGTCGAGCGACGCGTACCCGGTGATGACGATGATCTCCACGTCGGGGTACAGCTGGCGCGCGCGCCGCGACACCTCGAGGCCACCGACGTCCGGGAGGTTCTTGTCGGTGAGCAGGACGTCGACGCCGTGGGCCTCCATCGCAGCGATCGCGGCCAGACCGGTCGCGCACGTGACGACCTCGAGCTCGATGCCAGCATCCTCGGGACGCGGCGAAGGGGTCCTGAACACCGCAGCGAGCAGCGTGAGGACCACGGGCTCGTCGTCGACGATGATCAGCCGTGCCACAGCACACCCCGAGGTGGCCACGTAGCACGGCCCCTCGTTCGGGGCCTGCA
>JBIKWC010000253.1:0-10904 GCA_044356535.1 Myxococcota bacterium | reverse complement strand
AACGGCGTGGCGTCGAGCAGCAACATGCCGGCGTCACCGGCCGTCAGGCGCTCCACCAGCTCGAACGTGCTCTCGGCGCCCTCCCCGGAGCGGCGCACGATCGCGAGGACCCGCGCTTCGCCTCCGCTCTGGTCGTAGCCCGTGAACCGGGTGGCGCCGTGTTTCTGCTGCAGCTCGTGCCACAGCTGGCCCACTGCCTGCTCCCCGGAGCCCTTCCAGTTCGCGCGGCCGGCCTCCTTCTGCTTCTTCATCTCGGCCTGGAAGCCGTCCATGTCGACCGACACGCCGCGCTCGCCCGCCACGATCTGGGTGAGGTCGTCGGGGAAGCCGAAGGTGTCGTACAGCTTGAACGCCACGCTGCCGGACAACACCTTGCGGCCGTCGGCGAGCTCCTCGTCCAGGAGCTTCATGCCGCGGTCGAGGGTGCGGCGGAACCGCTCCTCCTCGCCGTGGACGACCTCCTCGACGTAGGTCGCGCGCTCGGCGAGCTCCTTGTACGTGGGCGCCATGTGCTCGACGACCGTGTTGGTGACGTGGTGGAAGAAGGGCTCCTCGAGCCCGAGCTTCCAGCCGAAGCGGATGCCGCGGCGCATGATGCGGCGGAGGACGTAGCCGCGGCCTTCGTTGGAGGGCATGACGCCGTCCGCCACCAGGAACGCCGCCGCGCGGGCGTGGTCGGCGACGACGCGCAGCGCGGTGTCCACGTCGTCGTTCGTGCCGTACTTCACCTTCGCCAGGGCCTCGCCCTTGCGGATCAGCGGCTGGAAGAGGTCGGTGTCGTAGTTGGAGAACACGCCCTGCTTGACGGCGGTGATGCGCTCGAGGCCCATGCCGGTGTCGATCGAGGGTTTGGGGAGCGGCGTGCGGGTGCCGTCCGCGTGCTGCTCGAACTGCATGAACACGAGGTTCCAGATCTCGACGTAGCGCTTCGACTCGCTGGCGGGGCCGCGGTCGTCGGGGTCGAGCCACGCGCCGTGGTCGTAGTGGATCTCGGAGCACGGCCCACAAGGGCCGGTGTCGCCCATGGACCAGAAGTTGTCTTTCGCGCCGAGGCGCTGGATGCGGCGCTCGGGGACACCCACCTGATCGCGCCACAGCGAGAACGCCTCGTCGTCTTCTTCGTAGACCGTGACCCACAGGCGGTCGCCGTCGACCTTCCAGACGTCGGTGAGGAGCTCCCACGCGAACTTCGTGGCCTCCTTCTTGAAGTAGTCGCCGAACGAGAAGTTGCCGAGCATCTCGAAGAACGTGTGGTGGCGCGGCGTGCGCCCGACGTTGTCGAGGTCGTTGTGTTTGCCGCTCACCCGCAGGCACTTCTGCGATGTCGTGGCGCGCGGGGTCGCCGGCTTCTCCTGGCCGGTGAACGCGTCCTTGAACTGCACCATTCCGGCGTTCGTGAAGTACAACGTGGGGTCGTTGTGGGGGACCAGCGGCGAGGAGCCGACGACCCGGTGCGCCTGGCGCTCGAAGTACGCCAGGAACGAGGCCCGGACCTCGCTCGAGGTCATGGGGTTCGCGGGCTTGGGGTTCGGCTTCTGCTCGGTGCTCACGGCGTCTCCGGTCGATCCCGTTCGGCGGATCGGGCTCGCCTGCTTATCCTGGGGACCCCACTTCGGGCTCTCGGACGGTGGCATGCCCTGGATCTGCGTGTATCGAGCCACCGGCCCCGCAGACGGTTTCCTGGTCCGAGACTGGCTGGTGCGCTGCGGCCTTACGCCCCAGGTGCGCGGCGACCTTTCGGCGATCCGCGGCGAGATCCCCATCCAGGACTCCTGGCCGGCGGTGTGGGTCGCCGCCGCCGACGAGGAACGGGCGCGGCAGGCGCTGCGCCAGCTGAACGGGCCCCGCCTGGTGCGCGAGCCCTGGCTCTGCCCCGCCTGCGGCGCGGACGGCGAGCCCGACTTCGACAGCTGCTGGAACTGTGACGCGGACCGGCCCTGACCGGCCCAGCGCCTTCAGGCTTCGGCGGCGGCGGCGTCCGAGCCGTCGGAGGAGGCCGCCTTCATGACGACGCCGTAGTGCTTCATGACGTGTTCGCGCACCCGCACCGACTGGTCGGGGTGGGAGCGGAGGAACTCGCACGCGGCGTCCTTGCCCTGGCCCATGCGGTCGGTCTCGAGCGCGAACCACGAGCCGCTCTTGCGCACGATGCCGGTGAGCAGGCCCAGATCGACGAGCTCGGCCTCGTACGAGACGCCGTGCCCGTACATGATGTCGAACTCGACCTGCCGGAACGGGGGCGCGAGCTTGTTCTTGGTGACCTTGACCTTGGTGCGGTTGCCGAGCACCTCTTCGCCCTTCTTGATGGCGCCGATCCGGCTGACCTCGAGACGGACGGAGGCGTAGAACTTGAGGGCGTTGCCGCCGCTCGTCGTCTTCGGGCTGCCGAACATCACGCCGATCTTCTCGCGCACCTGGTTGATGAAGATGACGATGGCGTCGGACTTGTGGATGGCGCCGGTGAGCTTGCGGAGCGCCTGGCTCATGAGCCGGGCCTGCGCGCCGGGCTGCACGTCGCCCATGTCGCCTTCGAGCTCGGCCTTGGGCACGAGCGCCGCCACCGAGTCGACCACCACCACGTCGATGGCGCCGGAGCGGACGAGGGTCTCGGCGATCTCGAGGGCCTGCTCGCCGTTGTCGGGCTGCGAGATGAGGAGCTCGTCGATCTTCACGCCGAGGGCCCGGGCGTAATTGGGGTCGAGCGCGTGTTCGGCGTCGATGAACGCAGCGGAGCCGCCGTTCTTCTGGACCTGGGCGATGGTCTGGAGCGCGAGGGTCGTCTTGCCGCTCGCTTCGGCGCCGTAGATCTCGCTGACGCGGCCGCGGGGCAGGCCGCCGATGCCGAGGGCGATGTCGAGCCCGAGGGAACCCGTGGACACCGAGCCCACCTTCGGGATCTCGGACTCGCCGTAGCGCATGATGGCGCCGCGGCCGAACTGGCGCTCGATGGAGGCGATGGCGGCGTCGATGGCCTTGTTGCGGTCGTCGGACATGGGGACTCCTGCGGGAAGGGTGAAACGGTTCGGGCCGCCTGGGGGTTGCCCAGGGCGGCGGTCAGGCGCCGGCGAGGCTGCGGCGGAGGAGCTCGAGGGCGGTGGCGACCGCCAGGGTCTGCACGCGGTCGCGGTCTCCGGGGAGGCGCACGGCGCGGTGGAAGGTGCCGGTGGGGCCGGCGACGGCGAAGTGGACGGTGCCGACAGGCTTCTCGGGCGTACCGCCCCCAGGCCCCGCGATCCCGGTGACGCCGATGCCCCAGGTGGCCCCGGCGCGCGCGCGCACGCCTTCGGCCATGGCCCGCGCCACCGTGTCGGAGACGGCGCCGTGGGCGGCGAGATCGGCCTCCGACACCCCGAGGTGCCGGACCTTGGACGCGTTGGCGTACGCGACGAGCCCCTCGACGAACCAGTCGCTGGCGCCGGGGACCGCAGTGCAGGCCGCTGCGATCCGACCGCCGGTGCAGGACTCGGCGATGGCCAGGGTTCCGCTGGTGGCGAGGAGCCGCCGCCCGACGACGGACGCGAAGGTACCGCCTTCGCAGTCGACGCCGGGCACCGGCGGGCGCGGACAACCTTCGACGGTGAACACCCACCGCCCGATGCGCTCCCACACGGCGCCGACCACGTTCATCAGCGCGTCGTCGTCGCCCTGTCCAGGGGGGAACCGGGCGCCGTCGAACCACAACTTCACGTGGTTCTCGGGCAGGGTGGTGCGGTACCCGACCGTCACGCCGGGATGGCTCCAGTCACCCATGGCCTGTTGAAGATCCGACTCTCCGACGCCGATCGTGCGCAGCGTGACCCGGCGGCCGGGCTCGAGCGCGAACGCTGCCTGCAGCCGCGGGACGACGCTCTGCTCGTACATCCGGAACATCTCGCGCGGGACGCCGGGCATACACGCGAACTCGCAGCGGCCGCCCAGGAACGCGAAGCCGGGCGCCGTGCCCCAGGGGTTGTCGAGCCGGGTGGAGCCCGCCGGAAGCAGCGCCTGCTTGCGGTTGACCGGCGCCATCGGCCGCCCGAACTGCCGGAACCGCTCCTCGATCTGGCCGAGCGCCACCTCGTCGAGCGCGACGGGACGGTCGAACGCGCGCGCCACGGCCTCCGCCGTGAGGTCGTCGTCCGTGGGGCCGAGGCCGCCGGTGCACACGCAGACGTCGGCTCGGGCGCCGATCTCGGCGAACGCCGACACGAGGTCGTCCATGCGGTCCCCCACCGTGGTGTGGCGGGACACGGTGAACCCGAGCTCCGTGAGGCGCTCGGAAAGCCACGCCGCGTTGGTGTCGGCGATCTGTCCGGTGACGACTTCGTCGCCCTGCGAGAGGATTTCGGCGGTGGGCATGCGGGGTACCTGAACGTGTGTACAGGTTCTATGGCACCGCGACGCAGATGTCCAGCGCACGCGGTCCAAATCTGTCCGCGCCACGAAAAAGCGCCCGTGCGCGGCAGAAGATCGAACGGTGCGGATGGCGCGTCCGGCGACGGATACACGGGCGCCATGGGTCGCACGCTGGGGCTGGACGTGGGGACGAAGACCATCGGGATCGCGTGCAGCGACGTGGGTGGGAGGCTCGCATCCCCAGTGCGGACCCTTGCGCGCCGCTCGGTCGTCCACGACGTCGAGGCGCTTGCGGCGCTGGTGGCCGAACGCGGCGTCGAGCGCCTGGTGGTGGGCCTGCCGTACGAGCTCGACGGCTCCGAGGCCCGGTCCGCTCGGCTCGCGCGACAGGTGGGGGACGCGCTCGCGCTCCGCACGGGGCTCCCGCTGGTGTTCGTGGACGAGCGGTACTCCTCGGTCGACGCGACCCGCCAGCTCATCGAGGCCGGCCTCTCGCGCCAGCGCCGAAAGCAGGTGATCGACCAGCAGGCGGCCGTGATCATCCTGCAGTCTTGGCTGGATCACCCCGAGCTCGCCGAGCCCGGACCGGAGGCCCCGTGAGGACGGCGCAGACGTTGTTGGTGGGCGCGGTGTTGCTGGTGGTGGGGCTGGTGCTCGGGGGCCTGGGACCCCGGCAGGAGGCGCGCCAGCTCCGGGTCGCCCTCGCGGCGGCCGAAGACGTGGAGTGTGTGGATCGCGCGGCGGTCACCCGCCAGATCGCCGGGGTGTTCCAGGGGCGCCCGCTGGATGCGCAGCTCCCGGAGGGCGCCGCGCCCGACGGAGACGGCGAGGACGCGCCGGGGGAGCGGGTCATCGTGGTGGGTGGCGACGGCGGGGGAGCGCCCGACACGGAGGCCGAGCCGCAGGATCCGGAGGAGGCCGTGCGCGTGGCGAAGCAGGCGATGGAGCTCCGCCGGGCCCAGGCGCGGGCGGCGCTCGCCGAAGCGGGCGCCACCGAGGAGCAGCTGGCTGCGGTCGACGCCGCGACGAAGGCCATGAACGCCGAGCTGGTGGTACTGGCCGAGGAGTTCGTGGGCACCCTGGAGGCCGGCGAGGAGCCCGAGCGCCGCGCGATGATGGTGTTCGCGTCCGACACGCTCGACGTGCTCATCACCGCGGAGGAGACGCTGTACCAGACGTTCGACGCAGAGACGGTGGAGGGCCTGGACGAGACCGCGCTCGACCCGCTGTCGTACGTGGACGGCGAGGTGGTCGAGCAGCTCGTGCAGCTGCGGGGGCGCTGAGGTGCGGGACGTCTGGCTGGTCGCCCGGTTCGAGGTCCTGCGGGCCCTCCGGACGTGGCGCGCGGCGGCCCTCCTCGCGATCTACGGGATCGCGAGCGCCGGCGCTTCGTGGCTCTTCGTGAAGATCATCGGGTCGATGGAGCACAACGTGGCCCGCCTGCTCGGGGTGCCCACCACCCGCACCCCCGGCGCGATGCTCGGCGAGCTGGTGCAGTCCGAGGTGTGGCGGGACGCCGTGGTGGGGATGACGGGCTCTCCGCAGCTCGCTGCACACCTCGTGACGGTGCCGCCGATGGCCCTGTTCTACCTGTGGGTCGCGCTGCTGCTCACGCCGTTCTTCTCGGCGAGCGCGAGCGCCGAATGCGTCGCGATCGACGTGTCCACCCGCGCCGTTCGCTACGAGCTCCTCCGCACGGGGCGCCTGGAGCTCGTCCTCGGCCGCTTCGCCGGGCAGCTGTTCCTCACCGGCCTCGGCACCACGTTGTCGATGGTCGTGGTGTTCGCGGTGGCGAAGGGGTTCCTGGCCGGACAGTCGACGTGGGAGCTGCTGCCGGCGTTGGTCGGGTACCTCCCCCGCGCGTTCGCGTTCGCCGTGCCGTTCGTGGCCCTCGGCACCGCGGCGAGCCTCCTGACCGCGTCGGCGGCGTGGGCGCGGGTCATGGCGTTGGGCGCGGTGGCCGGCTCCTGGATCGCGCTCGGGTTCGCCCGCTGGCTCGAGACCACCGAGTACGCCCGCCTCGCCGATCTGATCCTCCCCGTGTTGCCGCAGGGGTGGCTGCGCGGCCTGTGGGAGCCGGGCTTCGAGTGGACCCTGTCGGCCCTCGCCTGTGTCGCGATCGGGGCGTCGGCGGTGGCCCTCGGCTACGCCCGCTTCTGGCGCCGGGACGTGTGATGCAGGACGCTCTCCAGTTCGTCGGGGTCTCCAAGCGCTTCGGCGCCACCCAGGCGCTCGACCGCGTCACGTTCCGCGTACCCCGGGGCTCCATCACCGGGTTCGTGGGTCACAACGGCGCCGGCAAGACGACCGCGTTCTCCATCGTCTCCGGGTTCCTCGCGCCGGACGCAGGCGAGGTCGATGTCCTCGGCCGGGGCCCGTTCGATCCCCTCGCGATGAAGGGCCTCGTCGGGGTGTTGCCCCAGGACGCCGAGCTCCCCGATCGCCACACGCCCACCGAGCTCCTCTACCACCTGGCCCGCCTCCAGGGCCTGGGCCGGAGCGCGGCCTCCGCGGAGGTCGAGCGGGTGATCGACGTGGTCGACCTGCGCGCCCGCGCCCGGGTGTCGATCGCGACCTTGTCCCACGGGATGCGCCGGCGGGTGGCGGTGGCCACGGCGCTGCTGGGCTCGCCGCCGCTCGTGTTGCTCGACGAGCCGCTGTCCGGCCTCGATCCAGCGCAGCAGCGGCACCTGCGCGAGGCCCTGGCGAAGCTGCGGGGCCGCCAGACGCTGGTGTTGTCGAGCCACGACCTGCCGGACCTCGAGCGGCTGTCGGACTGGGTGATCATGCTGAAAGGGGGCCGCTGCCTGCGGGAGGGCGCCTTGTCCGAGGTCGTGGGCTCGCACTCGACGGCGCGCTGGGAGGTGGGTCCGGGCGCGGTCCCGCTCGACGTGCTCTGCGCAGCGGTGCCGAACCACACGTTCGCCATGGAGGGCCAGGCCCTGCTGGAGTCCGCCTCGACCGACGGCGACCTCGACGCCTCCAGTGTCGCGGTCATGCGGACGTTGGCGGACGCCGGGGTCCCGCTGCGCCACGTGCGGCGCGGGGTGGGGCTGGAGCAGCGGTTCCTGGACGACGTGGCCCGGGACACGGGCGGCACGGACGAACGCTGAGAATCCGCGGGTGACGGGGGGTGGGCGGACACCGGAGTCGCGGATTGGGATCGGCGGATGCGGTCGGTTGCAGAGAAGCGGCGTTGGACCGTACCAGAACCGTTGGCACGGGGTTCGCTAGGTAAGGATTCATCGACGGTGGGTGTCCGTGCCCCTGAAACCACCGTCGAGCCCGGGGGGAGGTAAGGATGGTCCTTGCCTCCTCCCGGTTTCCCATTGGATCCCTAGCGCTCCATCAGGCCGTACTTGTTGAGCTTGTACAGGAGCGAGGAGCGCGGGATCCCCAACACGCGCGCCGCGTTCGTCCGGTTGCCGCCCGACTGGGCCAGCGCGTTCACCAGCGCCTGCCGCTCCGGATCCTCCTTGCCTGCGGCCGCCGCCTTCACCTGGCTCGGCAGGGCGCGCGGCCCGGCATCGAACGACCAGGGGTGGAACTCCAGGTCGCCCGCCTGGATCGTGTTCCCCGACAACACCACCGCCCGCGTCAGGATGTTCCGGAGCTCCCGGATGTTCCCGGGAAACGCGTAGTCCCGCAGGGCTGCGAACGCGTCCGGGGTGAGCCGCGTGCCCGGATGGTAGCGTTGCAGCAGCGCTTGCGCGATCACCGGGACGTCGTCTCTCCGCTCCCGCAGAGACGGCAGGCGCACCGTCAACACGGCCAGGCGGAAGTACAGGTCCTCCCGGAACAGGCCGGCCCGGACCATCTCCTGGAGGTTGCGGTTGGTCGCAGCGACCACCCTGACGTCCGGGAACTCCGGCGTCCCCGATCCGACGCGGCGCACCTCGCCCGACTCCAGCGCGCGCAAGAGCTTCGCCTGCAGGTCCACGCGCATCTCGCCGATCTCGTCGAGGAACAAGGTGCCGCCGTCGGCGTGCTGGAACGCGCCGTCCTGGCGGGAGGTGGCGCCGGTGAACGCGCCCTTCTCGTGCCCGAACAGCTCCGACTCCACGAGGTTGTCGGCGATGGCGGCGCAGTTCACCGCCAGGAACTTGCCCTCGAACCGGGGACCTGCCTGGTGGAGCCCGTTCGCGGCGAGCTCCTTTCCCGTCCCCGATTCCCCGGTGATCAGCACCGGCGCGTCGTGACCGGCCATGCGCTGCAGCACGCCGAACAGCTTCCGCATGACGGGCGAGCGGCCCACCATGTCGCCGAACGTGTCGCACTGGTCGTCGCGGCTCTCCACCGTCGTGAGCTCGACCACGAATCCGTGATCCCCGACCCGCACCTCCTCACCCGCGAGGATGGGCGTGATCTCTCGGACGCGGGTGCCCGCCAGGAACGCGGCCGAAGCGCCCGGCTCCACCATGGCGCGACCCCGCACCACGCGCACGTGGACGGCGCCCGCAGGGAGCTTCACGTCGAGCTCCACCGTCGCGCCGGGGCCGCCCACGCTCGTCCGCAGCTGGGCCAACACGCGCCCCTGCCCGCTGAGGGGACCCCGGACGACCTTGAGCTCCGCCCGCACCGCTGCAACCTTGTCTTCCGAGCCGTCGACCAGCTCCTCGAACAGCGAGGCTTGCACGGGGTAGGTGCTCGTCGGAGATCGTAGCGATGGGTCGTCCTTCTCGTGGAACTTCGCCCGGTACGTGCCGATCGAGACCTCGTCGCCGTTCGACAGCCGGTACCCGTCCGACACCTTCGTGCCGTTGACGGTGGTGCCATGCCGGCTGCGATCGTGGACGAACCAGCCGTCGGGCCGGCCGTCGACGACGCAGTGGACCCGCGAGACACTGTCGGACGGCAGCGCGACGTCGCAGCTGTCCGCGCGGCCCATGACCGTGCGTCCCGGTCGGAGCCACTGCACGAACAGGGCTCGACCGGACTCGTGGAACTCGAGGTGTGCCATTCGCTACTCCGGGCGCTCGGTCCCGATTGTAGTCGCTCCCGTTGCCCGTGGCGCACGGATCGACCACACTCCCGGGCCGGAGGTCCGTGGACACCCCCCGCCGCACGTTCACCGTCGAGCGCTGCCTGGGTCGGGGCGGGTTCGGCGAGGTGTACCTCGCGGAGATGTCGGGACGCGGCGGGCTGTCCACCTCGGTGGCGCTCAAGGTGCTGCGGCGCGACCTCGCTCCGGACGGCGCCGCGATCCAGCGGCTGCGCGACGAGGGCCGCCACCTCGCCCGGCTCGATCACCCCACGATCCTCAAGGTCCACGACCTCGTGGTGTTGGACGGCCGGGTGGCGCTCGTCACGGAGTACGTGGCCGGAGAGGACCTCGAGGGCTGCCTGCGGGCCCCGTCTGCGATCTCGCCGCGCGCGCTCGTGGAGGTGGTCGGGCGTGTGGCGTCGGCGCTGGAAGCCGCCTGGATCGCGCCGCTCGGCGCTGGCGGGGGCCCGCTCCGCCTCGCGCACCGCGACATCAAGCCCTCGAACATCCGGATCGGGCGGTTCGGGGAGGTGAAACTCCTGGACTTCGGGATCGCCCGCAGCGACGAGGTCACGCGGGAGGCGCGCACCCAGACCGACATGATGATCGGGAGCCCGCCGTACATGGCCCCGGAGCGGTTCCTCGACAACGACGTCCGGCTCGCCTCCGACCTGTACTCGCTCGGCGCCACCCTGCTCGAGGGCCTGCTCGGTCGCCGCGCGTTCGACCTCCCGGTGACGATGCTCGCCGCCCACGCCGTGGATCGCGGCCGGTACGAGGGGTACGTCGCCGCCCGGTTCGCGGAGCTGGTGGGCGCGGACCCTGCGCTCGTCGCGCTCACGCGGTCCCTGCTTGCCCACGACCCTGCGGCCCGGCCCGAGGCCGGTGAGGTGGTGCGCAGCTGCGAGGATCTCGTCGACCAGCTCCCCGGCGCCACGCTGGCGGAGTGGTGTCGCGCGCACCCGTTCACCACGTCTTCGGTCCGCGGGGAGCTCGATGGTCGGCTCGTGACGGCAGAGGGCACGTTCGACCTGCCGGTGCCCGCGCCCGAGGAGCCCACGCCCACTCCCCGCACCCGATCGCGCGGTTGGCTCGGCGTGGTGTTGGGGTCGGTCTCGGTGCTCTCGTTGACGGCGGTGTCGTTCGCGGTGGTCGCGCTCGGCGTGGGCGCCTGGGGTGTGTGGTGGGTGAGCCGCGTCCCCGAGGTGGTGGCCCAACGCCCGGAGCCCCTCCCACCGCGCGAGGACCCTGCGCTCGACCCTGCTCCCGGCCCTGGGCCCGTCGTCCCGCCCCCTCCCGCGCCCACGCCGGTCGACCCTGCCCCTGCCCGTCCCCGGCCGGTCGCGGGGCCCGCTCCGACGCCCGCGCAGCCGCAGCCGCTCCCGGTCGCGCCCGTCCCGGCAGCGCCCGCGCCTGCGCCGACCGGACGGGTGGCGTTCACCGGCGACGTGGACCACCTCGTGATGGTCCGGGGCTCGACCCGGGTGAATGCGCCTGCGGCCGTGGAGTCCGGCACGTGGTCGTACGAGGTAACGTTCGCCGGGGGCCGCGTGTCCGTCGGCACGTTCGAGGTCCCGGCGGGGGG
>JBIKWC010000511.1:0-3114 GCA_044356535.1 Myxococcota bacterium | reverse complement strand
CGTCGCGCCACGCCAGCGCCCGCGGCGCCCCTCCGGCGGGCCGCAGCAGCGACGAGAACAGCCGAGACTTCGCCGCCCGGTACGCGTCCATGGTGCCGTGGAAGTCGAGGTGGTCCTGGGTGAGGTTCGTGAACACGCCGAGCGCGAACGGGATCCCGTCCACCCGGTGCTGGGCGAGCCCGATCGAGCTCACCTCCATCACCGCGAGCCGACAGCCGCGGTCCACCATCTCGGCGAGGACGCGCTGCAGCTCGGGCGCCTCGGGGGTGGTGAAGGCGGCGGGGTGCTCCTCGCCGGCGATGGTGATGCCGGTCGTCCCGATCCGGCCGATGGGGACGGCACCGACCGCGTACGCCTGCTCGACCAGCGTGGTCACGGTGGTCTTGCCGTTGGTTCCGGTCACGCCCACGACGGGGAGCCGCCGACCGGGGTGGCCGTGGAGCGCCGCAGCGAGCTCGGCGAGGGCAGCCTTCGCGGACGGAACCCACAGCCGCGTCACGCCTGGGCGCGTGGGTACGTCCCGCTCGATCACCACCGCCGCGCAGTCGAGCCCGGCGACGAAGTCGTGGCCGTCCACCGTGGCGCCGGAGACCGCGACGAACACGGAGTCCGGGCGCACCTGGCGGGAGTCCCGCGTCACCCCACCCACCTCGCGGTCGAGGGGACCGTCCACGCGGACGGACGAGAGGTCGGCGATCAGCGCGTCGAGCCGCATCGGCGCACGCTAGCACCCTCAGGGCTCGGCGGTCTTCGACGTCGGGATGGCGTAGCGCCTGGCGCGGTCCGCGAGCTCCAGGTCCACGACGAACTGGTGGAGGGTCTGGGCGGAGGGAAGCGGGAGACCCTCGAGCACCCCGCCGATGCGCCAGGGGCGCCCGAGAACGCCGCCGGAGACGCGTCGCACGACCAGCGCACAGGGAACGAGGTGGGGCACGCCGTGTATCACGAAGTGGAGCTGGACTTCCTCCCAGGTGGTCCCCTCCTTCGGCGGGGTGCCGTCCCGGCCCATCAACAGGCCGAGCCCCACGACGCTGAGGTCCTCGGCGCGCAGGTTCAGGGACCCGTCGGGCAGCCGGACGCGCACCCACACTGCGCGATCGCGCGGTGGACGCACGCGATACCCGCGCCGCCGCTGCAACCGCCACACCACCTCCGGGAACGGCACGGTCCAGAGCCGGTCGACCATGGAGAGCGGACCCGGTCGGATGGGGAGCTGGACCTTCACGTCGTCGAGGAACGCGACCAGGGTCAGCGGGCGGCTGTCCGTGGGCGCCGACTCGTCCCGCGCGAGCTGGAGCTCGAGCCGATCGGCCTTCGCCGACAGGATTCGCACGGTGACCACCAGCCGCTCTCCGTCGAACAGCCCCGCCAGCGCCTGGTGCTCGGCCAGCGTGTGCAGCAGCGCACGCCGGCCCGACACCGTCCGCAGGCGGTACCGCTCCAGCTCTGCCGCGCTCGTCTCCGGCACCATTCGACTGTACTTTTCCGCCACGCGCCACCCTCCTCCTGCTTCTCGGTCGGGGGTCGGTCGGGTTGCGGGGGCCCGAAGAAAAGTGATGCGGACAGATTCTGGCAACCGGATCGGGTACAGTCGTTTCACGCTCGTCCGAGAGGACGGGGACCGATCCGCGGCCGGGAGGGCGTCGGGCAGGACGGGTGGGTTCGAGACTCGGAGTGGGGTGCCGGTGCGGGGAGCGCCGGAACCCCGAGGGAAACTCCAAGAATCGACGGAGCCGTGGGGAGCGGCACCGGACCACCAACCTCACCGACCGCGGATCGGTCCATGGGGACGAAGGGAAAGAGCGAGCGAGACGGGAGCGACGAGCGAGACGGGAAACGGGCGAAGGACAGCCTTCGTCAGCGAAGGACGACGTGGACCTCCGAGCCGGGAGCCACCGGGGTGCCGGGCGCAGGGGTCTGGTCCACCACCACCCCAGAACCCTCGGCGCGGAGCGCCAGCCCTGCGGGTCCGATGGAAGCAGCGAGGTCCCGGAGCGAACGTCCGGAGAGATCGGGGACCGTCCAGGCGTCGCCGGTCCAGGACAGGACCAGCGGGCCCGGCTCGACGACCTCCGGCTCCGTGGGCTCCGCCGGAGCAGACGACGCCGCAACGGGCTTCGTCTGGAGCGCGAGGAGCTCCGGGTTCGGCGGCACGCCCAGGTGGCGCAACGCGGCGCCCGCCACCTCGGCGAACGCCGGCGCCGCCACGATGCCGCCGTAGCGGCTGCCCACCGAGGGATCGTCGACGGAGATCACGATGGCCAGGCGCGGATCGTCGGCCGGCACCAGGCCGATGAAGCTGCCGATGCGCCCGTCCCCGTACCGGCCGTTCTCGGCCTTCTGGGCGGTGCCCGTCTTGCCGGCGACCAGGTACCCGGGGATGGCTGCGCGGGTCGCGGTGCCACCGGGCTCCGTCACCGACACCATCATCTCCACGACCTCGTCGGCGGTGGCCTCGGACACCACGCGCTCGGCCACGGTCGGCGGCCGGATGTACTCGGCCACGCCGTGGAGATCCTCGATCCGCGTCACGAGCCGCGGCGTCATCCGCACGCCCCCGTTGCCGAGCGCGGCCACGGCCATGGCCAGCTGCAGCGGCGTGGCGGTCACGCCCTGGCCGTACGCGGTGGTCGCGAGCTCGATCGGCTTGATGTCGCCCGCCTTGCGCAGCACGCCCGTGCGCTCGCCAGGGAGCTGGATGCCCGTGCGCGACCCGAACCCGAACCGCTGGAAGTACGGGAGGAACTTCTCGCCGCCGATCCGCAGCGCCAGCTTCGCGGAGCCGATGTTGGAGGAGTACTTCAGGAGCTCGCGGATGGTGATCACGCCGTGGGGGTGGTCGTCCTTGATGCGCGCGCGCCCGATCGAGTAGCCGCCACCTTCGCAGTCGATCTTCGAGTCCCAGTGGACGAGGCCTTCCTCCACCGCTGCCGCGACGGTGAACGGCTTGAACACGGAGCCGGGCTCGATCGCGTCCTGGATGACGTGGTTCTTGCGGGGGACCGGGTCTTCGGAGAGCAGGTTGGGGTTGAACGTCGGGGCGTTCGCCATGGCAAGGATGTCGCCCGTCTTCACGTCGACGATCACGACCCACGCAGCGTCGGGGACGGTGCG
>JBIKWC010000512.1:0-3114 GCA_044356535.1 Myxococcota bacterium | reverse complement strand
ATGTCGCGCAGGTCGAGCACGCCGCGCTCGACGGACTCGAACCGGGCGCCCGTACCGATCGAGCGCAGGAGATCGGACACATCCTGCGAGAACAGCGAGGTGACGGTGTCGGAGCCCACGAGCCACAACAGGATGCCGACGACCATGGTGACCATGAGCGCGACGACCTGGTTGTCGGTCCGGGCGCTGACGCACAGGCCGATGGCCAGGTACGCGCCTGCCAGCAGCATCGACGCGAAGTACCCGCCGATCACGGGCCCCCAGTCGAGCGGGCCCAGGAAGGAGACGGCGAACGGGATGGAGGTCGTGAAGAACAGGCCGAGCGCCACCAGGGCCAGGCCGGCCAGGAACTTGCCGAGGATGAGGTCCCACGTGCGCACGGGGAGCGTCATGAGGACCTCGAGCGTGCCGGAGCGACGCTCCTCCGCCCACGACCGCATGGTGATGGCGGAGACGAGCAGGATGAGGAGGAGCGGCATCCACTGGAACAGGGGCCGTGCGTCGGCCAGCCCACGCGCGAAGAATCGGGCGTGCGTGAAGAACAGGAACAACGCCGCGGCCAGGAAGATCGACAGGAAGATCACTGCGACCGGGGACTGGAAGAGGGCCCGCAGCTCTTTGCGGACGACGGTGAGGATGGTCACGACCGCACCTCCTGACGCTTCACGTGATCGGCCTGGAGCTGCTTGAAGACCCCTTCGAGCGTGCGCCGCTCGGGCGCGAGCGCGGCGACCCGCCAGGCGTGTTTCGTCGCCTGCGCGAGGACGGTGGGGACGAGCTCCACCCCGTCCGCCTGCTCGATGCGCCACAACACGTTGCCGGGAGCGTCGGGGTCCGGGCCTCGGGACACGACGGAGCGCACGCCGTCCACCGGGCCGAGCGCAGCGCGCACATCGGCCTGGGCGTCGACGGACCGGTCGAGCGACCGGCTCGTGAGGAGCTCGCGGAGGGGCGCGTCGGCGGACAGCTTGCCGTCGATCATCACGAGAACGCGGTCACACACGGCCTCGACCTCCTGCAGGATGTGCGTGGACAGGATGATGGTGGAGGTCTTTCCGAGCTGATGGATCAGCTTGCGGATGGACTCGATCTGCACCGGGTCGAGCCCGTTGGTCGGCTCGTCGAGGACGAGCAGCGCGGGCTCGTGGACGATGGCCTGGGCGATGCCCACGCGCTGCCGGTAGCCCTTGGACAGCTGGCCGATCGGCTGGAGCAGGCGAGGGATCAGGCCGGTGCGGGTCGCCGCGCGGGAGACCGCGGTACCGCGCTTCTCGGCGGGGACACCGCGGAGCTCGGCCATCATCAGGAGGTACTCCTGGACGAGCATCTCCGGGTACAGGGGCGCGTTCTCGGGCAGGTACCCGATCTGCCGCTGGACCTCGAGACGTCGGGTGACGACATCGGCTCCCGAGACCTCGATGTGGCCCGAGGTGGGCTCGAGGTACCCCGTCAGCATCTTCATCAACGTGGTCTTTCCAGCCCCGTTGTGGCCGAGAAGACCTACGATCTCGCCGCGCTGGATGGTGAGGGAGACCGCGTCCACGGCGACGACGGGACCATATTTCCTGGTGACCTGGTCGATCCGGATCATCGTTGTGCTCTCTCCGCGGTTTCGGAGGCCCGCGGCGGGTGCCAGTAGTCACCCCGCGCGTCCTGGCAAGCCCCCGAGGGATTCATGGGTCGGAAACGCTCATTCTCAAGGTGGGATCAGCTGCCGCTGCCGCCGGAGTCGGTGGTGGCCCCGGACCCGCCGGCCGAGCTCCCCCCGGTGTCTCCGGTGTGCCCTGTGCTCCCGGAAGCACCGCTGATCACCACCTCGAGGGGGCGCGCGATGCCGTGGCGGTTGACCATCCACACAGCGGCGGGGCCGGGCAGCAGGGTGAGCGGGATCTCGAACGTGAGGGTCTCGACGCAGGTGCCGCACTCGCCTTCGGTCCCGGCGAACGGGTCGCCGAAGCAGGCCACGCGCTGCGCGACCTCGAGCTCGGCGCCGTCACAGCTGCCACACGGGGTGCAGCCGGCGGTCTCGAGGCAGGCGTCGCACCCGTCGCACTCGCTGCGCACCACGTCGAGGACGACGGCGTCCACTCCGCCCACGGTGACCCGGGTGTCCCGAACCTCGGTCAGGGGCCCACCGACCCAACTGACGACCTCACCGGGGATGACGGTCTCGGCGACCGGAGTGAGCTCGATCGAGCACGTCTCGAACTCGTCGATGGTCACGGCGGTGCAGGCGCCTGCCAGTCCCGTGACCCAAAACCACCGCACTCCGCCCTCCAGCGCCCGGCGGCGTAACCGACCGCCACCACGCGCGCGTCACATCTCGGTGCCGAGCTGCTCCAGGGTGAGCTCACCGGCGCGGCCTCCGGTGTTCTCCGGGACCGTGCCCTTCAGGAAGGGGTACGACATCCCACCGCCGGTGACCGCGTAGCCCGTGGTCTCGTCGATGTTCGCCCAGTCGAGCTCGCCGCGCATCGGGAACTCCCGATCGTCCGACCGCGGGGCGGCGACCTTCATGTAGTCCACGAACAGCGGTAGCGAGGTCCGACCACCCGTCGACGACACCCCGAGGCTCTTCGGGTCGTCGTACCCGGTCCAGACCGCCGTGATCACGTTCGGCGTGTACCCTACGAACCACGCGTCCTTCTCGTCGTTGGTGGTGCCCGTCTTCCCGGCGAGGCCCTTGAGGCCGAGCTCTCCGGACGCGCGCGCAGCGGTGCCACCGGTGACCACGCCCTCCATGAGCCAGGTCGCGATGCTGGCCACGGCGGGGTCGATCACCTGCGGCGGCTCGACGGACTGGTGTTGCTCGAGGATCTTCCCGCGGCGATCCTTGACCTCGAGCACGGTGAAGGGCTCGACGAGCTTGCCGCCGTTCGCGAACACCCCGTAGGCGCGGATCATCTCCTCCATCGTCAGCGACGCGGAGCCGAGGCTCATCGACATGTCGCAGGCCCGGCACCAGTAGGTGTCGCCGGGCTTCAGCTGGCGGCGGTGTTCGGAGTCGGTGAGCGCCGGGTCCTTGGCCGGGTACCGGTCCATGCAGATCGTGGAGTCCGGCTCCTCCTTCGTCCACGGGCAGAGCACGTCGGTCTTCGGGGTGGGGACCTCGTC
>JBIKWC010000252.1:0-10970 GCA_044356535.1 Myxococcota bacterium | reverse complement strand
AGACGCGCGCCCCACCGAACACGACGCCGTCCGCTGGCTCGGCCCCGACGAGCTGCACTCCGTCGCCTGGGCGGCTGCAGACGTGCCGCTCCTTCCCGCGCTAGAGGCGCTGCTGCGCGCCTGATCAGCGGCCGCCTGCGATCACCGTCCGGTAGAGCCGAAGCCGCCGGTGCCGCGCGCGGTCTCGTCGAGGTCGTCGACGACCTGCCAGGCCGCGTGGAACACGGGCGCGAGCACGAGCTGGGCGATGCGCTCGCCGCGCTCGACCCGGAACGCCGCCGCGCCGAGGTTGACCAGCGGCACGAACAGCTCGCCGCGGTAGTCGGCGTCGATCGTGCCGGGGCTGTTGATCACGGTCACCCCGTGTTTCGCCGCGAGCCCGGAGCGCGGCCGCACCTGCAGCTCCCACCCCGGAGGCAGCGCGAGCCGCAGGCCCGTGGGCACCAGGCGTCGTTCGCCGGGCTCCAGGGTCAGCGGCTCGGTGAGCGCTGCGCGGACATCGGCCCCGGCGCTGCCTTCGGTCTGCCAGGCCGGGAGCGGGAGCCCCTCGGCATGCGGCAGGACGACGACGCGGACCGGGACCGATGGCACGCGGGATCCCTCAGGCGCCGATGCTGTCCAGCGCTTCCTTGCGGGAGAGCCGGATCTTGCCGGAACGGTCCACGTCGATCACGCGGACCAGGACCTCGTCACCTTCGGACAACACGTCCGTCACCTTGTCCACGCGCTCGTTGGCCAGGTGGCTGATGTGGATGAGGCCGTCCGTTCCCGGGAAGATCTCCACGAAGGCCCCGAAGTCGACGATCCGCTTCACCACGCCCACGTACAGGGCGCCGATCTCGGCCTCCTGCGTGATCTCGCGGATCATCTGGATCGCCTTGTGGGTGTTCTCCTGGTTGGAGGACGCGACGTCCACCTTCCCGGAGTCCTCGATGTTGATCTTCACATCGCAGGTGTCCTGGATGGACCGGATCACCTTGCCGCCGGGGCCGATGACTTCCCGGATCTTGTCGGGCTTGATGTGGATGGTCGTGATCCGGGGAGCGAACGGAGACATCTCGGCGCGCGGAGCGCCCAGCGTCTTCGCCATCTCCTCGAGGATGTGCACGCGACCGGCGCGGGCCTGCTCGAGGGCTGCCGCCATGATCTCGCGGTTGATGCCCTGGATCTTCACGTCCATCTGGAAGGCCGTGATGCCCTTCGTGGTCCCGGTGACCTTGAAGTCCATGTCGCCGAGCGCGTCCTCGTCGCCGAGGATGTCGGAGAGGACGGCGAACTTGTCGCCTTCCTTGATGAGGCCCATCGCGATGCCCGCGACCGGGGCCTTCACAGGCACGCCAGCATCGAGGAGCGCGAGGGTGGTGCCGCACACCGTGGCCATCGAGGACGAGCCGTTCGACTCGAGGACCTCGGAGGTGGAGCGCAGCACGTACGGGAAGGAGTCCTTTTTGGGGAGGACGGCCTCGAGGGCGCGGCGAGCGAGAGCGCCGTGGCCGACTTCGCGGCGCTTCGGGGCGCGGAGCGGGCGGGCCTCACCGGTGCAGAACGGCGGGAAGTTGTAGGACAACATCCAGGTCCGGTCTTCCTTGCCGTACGGCATCTCCATGCGCTGCACGTCCACGTCGGTGCCGAGCGCGATGGTCACGAAGGTCTGGGTCTCGCCGCGCGTGAAGTACGCGGAGCCGTGGGCGCGCGGGGCAACCCCGACCTCGCACCAGATCTTGCGGATGCCGTCCGGCGCGCGGCCGTCGAGGCGCTTGCGCGAGGTGATGACCTCGTTCCGCATGACCTTCTTGGTGAGCTTCTCCCACGCGGTCTTCGCGGCGGAGGTCTTGGCGGCGGTGGTGGCTTCGTCGGCGCCGGCCACCAGCTGCGCGATGACCTCGTTGCGCGCGGCGCGCATGGCATCACCACGCTCGTGCTTGCCCGGGGTCGCGAGGGCCTTCACGAGCTTGCTCGTGCCGTGCTCCTTCACGAAGGCGACGACCTCGGGGTCGATCGTGGGCTCGGGGCCCGGATCCACCTTGGTCACCGGCGTCGCGGCGGCCTTGAGCTCGTCGAGGCAGTCGATGATCTTGCGGATGTTGGCCTGGGCGAGGTCCATGCAGTCGAGGACGACCTCTTCGGAGGCCTCGTCGCAACCGCCCTCGACCATGATGATGGCGTCGCGGGTGCCCGCGATCGTGAGGTTGAGGTCGGCCTTCGCGGTCTCGGCGAACGTCGGGTTGACGACGAGGGCGCCGTCCACGCGACAGATGCGCACGCCGGCCACGGCCTGGGTGATGGGGGCGTCGGACACGTGCAGCGCGGCGGCGGCGCCACACAGCGCGAGGACGTCGGTCTCGGCGTCCTTGTCGTACGACATCACGGTCGCCATGATCTGCACTTCGCTGCGGAAGTGCTTCGGGAAACATGGGCGGATGGGGCGGTCGATGAGGCGGGAGATCAGGGTCTCGCGCTCGGTGCCGCGGCCTTCCCGCTTGAGGAAGCCGCCCGGGATGGTGCCGGACGCGCCGTTGCGGTCCATGTAGTCGACGGTGAGCGGGAAGAAGTCGAACTCCCGCTCGGCGGCCTGGACGACCGCGGTGACGAGCACCATCGAGTCGCCGCTCTGCACCACCACTGCGCCGGAAGCCTGCTTGGCGAGCTTTCCGGTCTCGAAACTGATCTTCTTGCCGCCGATCTCGACGGTACGGGTCACTACGTTCACGAATCCTCCGGGCCCCCTCGAGGGGTGACCCGGACCCGACGGGAGGATCATCACGATCCCCCGGTTCGCAGACCCGAGGAGCCGGGAGACGACACCGTCTCCGGGCTGCTGAGACCTGCGACGCACGCCCGGTCCGAGCCTCCTTGGGAGGAGGCCGTGGCCCCGGCGGTTCCGGGGCCCGTTGTGTCCGATCGAGCCTGGTCGACCGAACGTCCATGCCTGAAAGAACGAAGGCGGACCACCATGGCCCGCCCTCCCTCACCTCAGCGGCGGAGCCCGAGCTCCGCGATCAGCTTCACGTACCGCGCCTGATCGACCGTCCGCAGGTACTTGAGCAGCTTGCGCCGCTGACCGACCAGCTTCAGGAGGCCACGGCGGGACGCGTGGTCCTTCACGTGGGTCTTGAAGTGCTCGGTCAGGTACTCGATGCGGGCCGTCATCACTGCCACCTGCACTTCCGGGCTCCCGGTGTCACCGGTCTCCCGAGCGTGTTTCTGGACGAGTGCGGTCTTGGCTTCCTGGGTGAGCGCCATCTCTGTCTCCACTTGCGGTCGCTACCGCTCGGGGAGGCGATCTCCCGGGCCGCGGCGCCGTGTTGTTCGCCAGGACCACGAGGATGCTGGCTTGGTTGTCCGGAGTCCGAAGGCTCCGGCTGGTCCCTATGACCCACCGATCCCCGCTCGTCAACCCAGCCGCACGCCGCTCGGACCGCGAGCGGTGCTCTCTGCGACCGCCAGGAGCTCGGTTCCCGCGACCACGAGGTACCGGGAGCCGATCCCCACGCCGCGGGGGGGCACGGGGAACCCACCACCCGACTTGATCCGCTTGGCGTCCGCGGGCCCGACCTCGGCGAACGGGAGGTGCGCCAGGCACGCGAGCTCGCCGCGCACGAACGGCGCGAGGGCCGCGGTGACTTCGTCGCGCGGGCGCCACCGGACGCGATCCTCGCCCCGGCTGGCGCGCAACACGCGCTCCCACGGCAGACCCGGCTCCGGCGACACCATCTCGCCGAGCTGCGAGAGCGACAGGCCGTCGGCGAGCACGAACGGTCCGCTCTGATCACGGCACAGCGCCTCGAGGTGGCCGCAGGTGCCGAGCGCGACGCCGATCTCGTCGGCGAGGACGCGGGCATACGTGCCGCGCGAGCAGGAGATCCGCACCCGGAGGCGCCCCTCGCCGAACGACAGGCGCTCGACCGACCGGATGGTGACCGGCCGCGCAGCTGCCTTCATCGTCTCGCCCGAGCGAGCGTAGCTGTAGAGCGGTCGGCCCTGGACCTTCACCGCCGAGTACGCGGGCGGCTCCTGCATGCGGTCGCCCACGAACGTGGCGAGCACGGCGTCGATCTGGTCGAGCGAGAGCGAGGGCACGGGCGCTTCGCGCACCACCTTGCCGGTGGGATCCCCCGTGTCGGTCGAGGACCCGAGCAGGATGGTGGCGTCGTACACCTTCACCGACTCGTCGAGGAACTGGATGAGGCGCGTGGAGCGGCCGAGCGCCAACGGGAGCACGCCCGTCGCGAAGGGGTCGAGCGTGCCCGTGTGGCCGACCTTCGGCACCCCCGTGACGGCGCGCACGATCGCGACCACGTCGTGAGAGGTGAGGCCAGGCGGCTTGTCGATGACCAGGAACCCGTTCACTCCTCGCCTCCCGCGTCGTCCGACGCGACTCCGTCGTCTCCGGTGGCCGCGACGGCGTCTCCGTCGCGCTCCGCTCGCTCCCTGCGCAATCGATCGAGCACCCCGAGCACCCGGAACGCCTCTTCGGCGTCCGCGTCCCACGTGAACACGATCTCGGGCGCGTGCCGCAGCCGCAGCGCCCGGCCGATCGGTCCCCGCATCCTGCGGGCGGCCTCGGACAGGCCCTCGGACAGGTCCTCGGTCGGTCGGCCACCACCGAGCGGCAGGTACGCGACCTCGGCCCGGGACAGGTCGCGGTTGACCTGGATCCGGGTGATCGAGATGGGGGTGACGCGCGGGTCCTTGATGTCCGTCCGCAGGCGCTCGGCGAGCTCGCGGTGAACCATCTCGGCGACCCGCTCCGGGCGGTGGCCGGGCATGTCGACTCCGTGGGGAACGCGCTGCGTAACCGATCGGGCGCTGGAGCCCACCGACCTCGCCTCTCCCGGTCGTGACGCGCGACCGGTCCTCAGCCCCGTTCGCCGAGTCCGACGGCGATCTGCAAGGCGACCAGATCCTCGCGGGTGGCCGCCTCGACGAGGGGCAGTGACGCCGACAGCCGTGGGGTCACGGAGTCGAACCAGGGGGTTCCGTCGGCGGTGACCCACCAGCGTGCGCGACCGAGCCCGACGAACCCGGTCTCCCGGAACAGCCGCTCCGTGTTCGCCACCAGCCCCTCGGGCGGGTCGATCGACGCCACGCCGGACGCGTCGCGCCGCGTGGTCCCCAGGTGGCGGATCGTGCCGTGGCTGTCGGCCACCGCGACCACCCCGAGCGAGACCGTGTGCGGCACGACCTTCTCGAGCCAGGGGATGCCGCGGGTGCGGGCGCGAGCGAGCGCGGCCGGCAACGCCTCGAACGAGTCGATCCGCTCGCCGCCGGGGATGTCGGTCACCCCCACGACGACCGGCAACCCCAGGCGCGCCAGGGCTTCGACGCCGTCTGCGTCCGCGGGGAGCGGGTCCGAGCGGGGGACCACGGAGAGGTGCGCCTGGCGAGCGCGGGACGACAAGCGGGCGCGGTCCAGGATCTCCGAGATGCGCCGCGGCTCGGTGCCCAGCACCCCCACGTTCGACTCGGCAGCGATGGCGTACAGGTTGAGGTCGTCGCCCACGCGCTCGTCGCCCACGTGGATCGCCTCGCACCCGGCGTCCATCGCGGCCTCGACGAACCTGCGCGGCTCGCTCCAGACCACGTCGGTGGCGCCGTCACCGAGGTACGCGTCGTAGGTCGCGACCTCGAGCCAGTCCTCGTCGGCCTCGGACTCCGCGAACACGGCCACCGTCTCGAGGCCGCGCTTCTCGAGGAGCGCCACCACCCGCCGCGCCATCGCCCGGCGCGAAGCCACGAGGACGCGCCGCACGAGCGGACCACCGCCACCACCGGCCGGGGCGTTCATCGGCCCTTCCAGACGGGCGGACGCTTCTGGAGGAACGCCTGGAGCCCCTCTGCGGCGTCCTCGGCGAGGAGATTCAGGCTCAGGTGGGGGGCGAGGTAGGCCAGGGCGTCCTCGAAGCCGAGCTCGTCGGCACGGTGGAAGGCGCGCTTCGCGAGCGCGACGATGGCGGCGGGCTTGCCGGCGAGCTGCAACGCCAGCGCCCGCCCTTCGGCGATCGCGGCGCCGGGGGCGCTGATGCGGTTGACCGCGTGCATCGCGTGCGCGGTCTCCGCGTCCCACCGCCCGCCCGTGAACACGAGCTCGAACAGGGGCTTGCGCGGGATGTCCTGCGACAACACCGCGAGGATGATCCAGGGGAACAGGCCGCGGTCGATCTCGGGGGTCCCGAGCCGCGCCGCGGGGTCGATGACCACGAGGTCACAGGCTGCGGCGAGCCCGAAGCCTCCCCCCATCGCGTCGCCCTGGACCGAACACACCACCGGCACCCGACACCGGCGGATGGCGAGCAGCAGGCGCGCGAAGGCCTCGCGTCCGAGGTGGCCGGCGAGGAAGCCGTCGGCGTTCTGGAAGGCGTCGGAGAGGTCGCCGCCGGCGCAGAATCCGGTGCCCGCGGCGCAGAGGTGCACCACCCGCACGTCGGGCTCGGCCTCCACCGCCGCGAAGGCCCCCAGCAGCGCCTCGAGGAGCGCGCCCGAGAGCGCGTTCCGGCGCTCTGGACGGTTCAGCGTGAGGGTGCGGACGGACTCAGCGGTGTCGACCAGGAGCGGCATGTCGACCCTCCGGAGGCGGCACGCTACCACGGACCCGGGGGGCGACGTGCAGGTGGTGATCGTTGGCGCCGGTCGGCTCGGCCGTTCCCTCCAGGCGCTCCTGGCCCGGACCGGGACGGAGGTGCCCACGGTGGGTCGCGGTGCCGTGTTGCCCCCGGCGGACGTCGTGCTGCTCTGTGTCCCCGACCGGGAGGTGCGGAGCGCTGCAGCTGCCATCCCGCCGGGTCCGGTGCTCCTCCACACCGCAGGCGCGCTGGACCTCGACGTGCTCGAACCCCACCCGGAGCGGGGCAGCCTGCATCCGCTGATGACCTTCCCGGGCCCCGAGGTGTCCCTCCCCGACCCGACCACCGTGCCCGCCGCGGTGGCGGGAACCCCGCGGGCGCTGGCGGCCGCGCGCGCGCTCTGCACGCAGCTCGGGTTCGTCGCGTTCGAGGTGCCCGGAGACCGGCGCCTATACCACGCCGCCGCGGTGGTGGCGGGCAACCTCGCCACGTTCCTCGCGACGGAGGGCGCCGTGTTGCTCCGCGCGGCGGGGGTGGCGGAGCCGGAGGCGAGGCGGGTGCTGCTGCCGCTGGCCCAGCAATCGCTCGGGAACAGCATCCATGGGCTGCGCGCCGCCCTGACCGGGCCCATCGCCCGCGGGGACACCGCCACGCTCGCGGCGCACGCGGTTGCGATGCGGGAGGCGAACCTCCACGAGATGGCGGCTTCGTACGAACTCCTCACGCGCCGCGCGGCAGCCGCGTTCGCAGGCTCCGACGAAACGTAACGGCGCCGGCACCACCGCCACTTGTCCACCCGAAATCGGGTGCTACTCTACGAAGAGGTTCTCGCCTCCCCCCCGACCCAGGCGGTGCCCATGCTCGACGTGTACATCATCGACCGCATCCGCCGCGAGCGGGAACGGGCACAACAGATCGACCGCCGCTTGCCGCTCGAGATCGAGGCGCCCCGTAGCGAGGCGCCCCGGGGCCACGAAGTCGAGCGCCAGAAGGAGCCGGCCTACGACCGGTCGGACGACCGGCCCGTAGAGGACCGGCCGGTGGAGCGCGGCTCCGTGGTGGTCGACTACACCTTTTGATGGAGCCCGTGCGGCAGGCTCGGGTTGCCTCCGCCCACGGAGCCCAGGTTCGTCGCGGCCGCGATCGTCTCCTGTACGAACGAGATGCCCTGGTGGACGGCCTCGTCGAGGGAAGCGCCGCGGGCGACGAACGCCGCGATGGCCGAGGCGAGCGTGCAACCGGTCCCGTGGAACGGCAGCGAACCGACGCGCGCGTGACGCCACTCCCGGACGATTCCCGAAAGGAACAGCCGGTCCACGATCGTGTCGCCCACCACGTCGCCGCCGGTCCACAGGATCGGACACGGCGCCGCCGCTGCCCACCGCGCGGGATCCGTCGAGCCCGCCAGGACGCGAAGCTCGTCGGTGTTGGGCGTGGCGACCAAGGCCAGCGGCAACAACCGGCGGAGCACCACCTCCTCGGTGCGCGCCGAGGTCAGGCGGTGCCCGGTGGAGGCCACCAACACGGGGTCCAACACCACCGGCGGACGCGCCTTGCCGAGGTCCGACAGCACGTCGGCGAGCACGTCGGCGTGCGCCTCGGTGGCGAGCATCCCCACCTTCACGACCCCCACGGGGAAGTCCGAGAACACCGCTTCGAGCTGCGCGCGCAGCCCCTCGGGCGGCACCAGGTCGACCCGCGTCACCCCGCGCGAATTCTGCGCGGTGACGGCAGTGACAGCGGACATCCCGAACACCCCGAGCGCGAGGAAGGTCTTGAGGTCGGCCTGGAGCCCGGCGCCTCCGCCGGAGTCGGAGCCGGCGACGGTGAGCGCGGTCGGATAGGGCACCATGGGTTCTCCTGGCCCGAAGCCATATCCCCGGCGCCACTGTGGAGTGACGGAAGTGGACATCTCCGACGGGTCCTGCTAAAGGGACGCGCCCTCAGGAGAACTCGTGAACATGTCCCGGAAGATTGCTGTGATCGGCTCGCTCTTCGCTCTGTCCCTCGCCTGCGCAGGCGGTGAAGAGACTCCTCCCCCCGATCCGCAGCCGGTGGCCGAGCCGGAGCCTGCTCCGGTCCCCGAGACCGCTCCGGGCAAGATCCCGGGCCTCGAGTTCCCCGTCCTCAAGACCACCGCGGCCGCCGGCGACTTCGTCCTGGCGCCGTCCCGCGACTTCTTCGACAAGGCCGCCACGGACGGCATCGAGAACGCCACCTTCATCTTCTACGGCGCGACCATGGTCGAGCCGGGCGAAGGGGAGTCGAAGGTGAAGTCCCTCGCCGGGACCGAGTTCACGATCCCGAACAGCCTGATCGTGCACATCGACCCCAAGCAGACCGCCGAAGTCGGTGACATCGTCCTCGGCCACTGGGAGTCCGGCTCGGGCCTCCAGCGCGCCATCGTGGTCGCCGGCGGCACCCCCGAGGAGCCCAAGGTCAAGTACCTCGACCTCGACCCCGAGGGCATCGGCAAGGATCCCGACATGTGGAAGGCCGACCGCTTCGTGGTGGTCGAGCCCGGGCGCGTCGGTGTCACCGTCGGCTGCAAGAAGGACAGCAGCGTCGAGCACGGCATCCTCGTGAGCCTCACCCCGAAGAAGGTGCTCGTCCTCGGCTTCGCCGGCCGGATGTCCGCGCACCCCGTGGAAGAGTGCCAGCCCGTCGACCCGACCGTGAAGTTCGCGGTGGGCGACAAGGTCCAGGCACCGTTCGTCTCGAGCTTCGGCGCGGGCGAGGTCACCAAGGTCGACGCCGCGAACGGCCGCGTCATGGTCAAGCTCGACACCGGCGAGAAGTCGGTGGCCGTGGTCGACGTGGCCAAGGCCTTCGACACCTTCGGTGAGGGCTTCGTGGCCGAGCGCGGCATTCGCGAAGGCAAGGGCGGCAAGGGCAAGGCCGACGGCGAAGGCAAGGCCGGGAAGGGCGAAGGCAAGGCCAAGGGCAAGAAGGGCGGCTGAACCTCGGGTTCATGGCTCTGCGGCGCCCGGGCTCAACGCCCGGGCGTCCGTGTTTTTGGGGGTTCGGTGTCGCAAGTGCCAAGTTCAGACGGCGCGATCCTCGTGTCCCAGACGCTGCGCGGGCTGATCACCTCCGGTGCGATCGCGGCGCTGGCGCCAGTGCGACCGGAGCAGATCCAGCCCTCCTCGCTCGACCTGCGACTCGGGGCGCGGCTGTGGCAGCTCCAGTGCAGCTTCCTCCCGGGCGCCGCCGGCATCGAACGCAAGCTCGGGCGCCTCGCGACCGCGGTCCACCGCCTCGACCGGGACGAAGCGATCGTCCTGCACCGCGGCGGCGTCTACCTGGCGGAGGTCGAGGAGGTCCTCGAGCTGCCGGCGGACGTGTGGGGACGCGGGAACCCCAAGTCGAGCACCGGGCGGCTCGACGTGTTCGTCCGGCTGCTCACCGAGCAGGGCGCTGCATTCGACACGATCCCCGCGGGGTACCGGGGCCGCCTGTTCCTCGAGATCACCCCGCAGTCGTTCCACGTCGCGGTGCGCCGGGGCGACTGCCTCGGGCAGCTGCGGCTGGCGCGCGGCAACCCGTCCGTTCCCGCGTCGGAGCTCCGCGAGCGCCAGGCCTCGGCCACGCCGCTGTGCCGCTGGTCCGATGGCTCTCCTGCGCCCGTCTCCGACGACGTCCCCGCGGGTACCCTGCTGTCGGTCGACCTCCAGGAGCCCTCGCCCTGCGGGTACCTCGCCCGCCGGAACCTGCCCCCGATCGACCTCGCGCGGCGCAACCTCCCCGCGGATCGCTACTGGGCGTCGCTGCTCCCGGCCCCCGAAGACGGGTACGTGCTGGAGCCCGAGCAGTTCTACATCTTCGCGACGCGCGAGCGCCTGCTGGTCCCCCCGGACCTGTGCGCCGAGCTCGTGGCCTTCGACGCCACGAAGGGCGAGCTGCGCACCCACTACGCCGGGTTCATCGACTCCGGCTTCGGCTGGGGCGCGGACGACTCGGGTCCCGGCGCGAAGCTCGTGCTCGAGATCCGCACCCACGACGTCCCCTTCCTGCTCGAGCACGGCCAGGCGTTGTTCCGCGTGGAGTTCATGCGCAACGAGGCCGTTCCGGACGTGCTCTACGGGCAGTCCGGGTCGAGCTACCAGATGCAGGGGCTCCGCCTCGCCAAGCAGTTCAGCGCGTAGGCGGCGGCTCGACCGACGACAACGCCCCCCCGGGAGCGTCGGCTTCCGAGACCTCCCCGCCCACGTGCTCGGCGACCATCGAGACGCCGCCGCGCTCGCCGGCCACCCGCGCCTGGATCGCCCGGACCGCGGCGCGCGCCGCTTCCTTGTCCGTTCCGGCGACCCGCAGCAGGGGCGCCACCAGGGCCACCGACCCGATCCGGCCCGCGAGCTCGATCACCAACCGGGTCGGTTCCTTGACCAGGACCGTCGCGAGGGCCCG
>JBIKWC010000251.1:0-11036 GCA_044356535.1 Myxococcota bacterium | reverse complement strand
ACCTCGACGAGTTCCAGCTCGACTACGTGCTGGGCACCGAACACCCGCGCACCGAGTGGTCCGAGCGCGCCACCGAGACGCTCCGCGCGAAGCACCCCGATCTGCTCGGCCCCGACGGCTTCGCCGAGACTGCGCCCCTCGCCCGCGTCGGTCAGGTCGACCCAGCCGAGGTCGCGAAGGTGTCGGCGGTGTTCACGGGGGGCTTCAAGCGCACCCACGGCGCGTTCGCCACGGGGCGCTTCTCGTACACGAACCTCGGCACCCACTACGGCTTCGTCGAAGACGGCGTGGTGTACAGCAAGCTCCAGCCGGGGCTCGCCACCTTCGTCGGGTGGACCGACGGCACCATCACCCTCGAGACCTGGACCGCGGAACGCGACGCGTTGTCGCCCCAGGTCCGGTTCGCGCGCCAGAACGGCGTGTCGCTCCTCGAGGCCTCCGCCGAGACGGGTGAGCCCGAGACGAACCCGCTGGTCCTGCGCTGGACGGGCGGGAACTGGGCGTCGTCCCCCGACGCGAAGCTGCGGTCGCTGCGGGCAGCCGCCAGCGTGGTCGAGCGCAACGGCACCCGGTACCTCGTGTACTCCTGGTTCTCCGACGCCACGCCGTCGGCGATGGCCGCCACGCTGATGTCGTACGGCATGGAGTACAGCATGCTGCTCGACATGAACGCGCTCGAGCACACCTACATGGCCGTGTACGAGCCGACGGACGCCGGGCCGCGCCCCCGGCACCTCGTGACCGGCATGAGCGTGCTCGACCGCACCGACGACGAAGGGCACGTGTTGCCCCGGTTCCTCGCGTTCCCCGACAACCGGGACTTCTTCACCCTCTCCCGGCGCCAGCCGTGATGGGGTGGTGGGGCTGGCTCGCCGCAGCTGCGGCGCCACCCGCCGAGATCGCCGCCGACAACGAGCGCGTGTTGGCCGAACACGCTGCCGTCCACGGCCTCACCGCGGAGCAGCGCGCCCGGCTCGACGCCATCTTCGCTGCCTCGGACCGCATGGGCCGCGGGCTCCCGACGATCACGAAGCACCCGATGACCGAGGAGCAGTGTGCGTCCGGGCTCGCGGGGGTCGGCGTCACCTGGAGGGACGAAGCCGCGGAGAAGATCTGCGGCGGCCCCTACCTCCGTCCCGTGTTCGACCCCGCCACCCAACGCGCCGAAGACGCCACCACGTGCGTCGACGTGTTCGAGTGGCCGAACCTGCCGTGTCGGTACCCCGTGGTGTGGGTCCGCGCGGCCGAGGCGGCCGAGATCTGCGAGGCGGAGGGCAAGCGCCTCTGTGACGCGCACGAGTGGGAAGGTGCCTGCGCGGGTTCGCTGTTGCCCCCGGACTACCCGTTCGAAGCGGTGCGTGGCCTCGCCCCCGCCGACGCGCAGGCGCGGATGCGTCGCCTGCACAACGACACCTGGGACAACACCAAGGCGTGGTCGTACGGCCCGGGTTGGGAGAACGGGCGCTGCGCAGCGGCCAGCACGAAGTCCCCCGACTGCGACGGCAGCGACTGGAGGAAGTGCGGGTCGAACACGTACCCGACCGGCGCGTTCCCCAGGTGCACCAGCGCGTTCGGCGTCGCCGACCTCCACGGGAACGCCGCCGAACACATGAACCTCCCGCTCGCCGCCGAGCAGCTGTCGTCCGCGAAGGGCGGCCTCGGCGTGACGGAGATGAAGGGGAGCTGGTTCATCTGGGATACGTACGCGGCACACGAGGACTGGTGCCGCTGGCGCGCCCCCTACTGGCACGGCGGTCCCATCGAGGCCGACGACAGTCACCGCAACTACCACCTGGGCTTCCGATGCTGCAAGTCCTTGCCGGAGTGAGCGCCTTCTGGGGCTCCGCCGCCTACGCAGGCGCGCGGGACCTCCTGCCGGTGGAGCTGGTCGAGATCCCCGCCCGACCGGTCGGCGCGCCCGACGGGACGTCGTTCGCCCGCGCGATCGCCGATCTGCCCGCCGAGGAGCGCTGGGCTGCGGGCGTCCGGGAGCTGCTGCGCGGGAACGTTCCGTACGCGCAGCGCACCTTCTGGCCGGTCGAGATCGCGGGGGCTGGGCACCGCGTGGTGTTCTGGGTGAGCCCCGAGTACCTCACCGTCGGCTCCGACGACGACCCCCTCTCGTTCCCGCTCGACCTGCCGTCGGCCGCCAAGGTGGCGCTCACCTGGGGCTGCGGCCTGCCCACGCCCCGGATGGTGGAGGCCGTCCACGAGCAGGCGCACTACCACACCGAGCCCACGACGCTGCCTCCGGACTTCGCCATGGACGGCATGGAGTACCTCCTGCGCCACCGCGACCTCGTCCGCGCCGCGCTCGGCGTGCTCCCGGATCCAGGGATCCTGTCGGGGGACAAGAAGGACGTGGTCCTCACCCCGCGGCTGATCGACCACCCAGGGAAGGAGGCGATCTTCGGGTGGTACCGGTCGGACGGCGAGCCCATCCAGCCGCTGTCCACGTGGCACCGCTCCACCTACGCGGACTACAGCCACGGCATCCGGCTGGTGTTCGGCGAGGTCTACGTGGACGGCAAGCCGATGGAGCTGTGGACCGCGTTGTCGCACCCGGTGGTCGGGCCACTGTTGTCGGATGAGGGCCCCATCCCCGACGCCCGCGAGCTCCTCGTCGCTGCGATGCGCCACGTCGAAGCGACGGCGTCGCGGTGAGTGTGTTCCTGCTCGGCGCATGGGCAGCCGGGCGGGCGACGGCCTTCGAGTCGGCGCGCATCGACGCTGGCACGGCGCTGATCTCGAGCGACCACGCGCCCCTCGCTGCAAACGGAGGCGACGCGAAGGCCGTATGGTGCGCCGTCCCCCCGGAAGCCGACGGGTCGGTGGTCGTGTTCTTGCACGGCAACGACGGCTTCGTCACGGCCTCCGCCGACCGGCCCGAGGGCTACGTGCCGGCGTGGGCGCCGCGCACTGCACCTCCGCGCGCAGTGGGGCCCGCCTACCACCTCGCAGACCTCGCGGAGGTGGGGCCGCTCCGGCCCGTGGTGTTGGCGCCGGAGATCGGGATCCACGACTCGGCGCGGGCGGCCTGGGCCGTCACCAGCTCCGGACGCTTCGCGGACCCCTCGGTCGAGGACCCGCTCGGGGGGCTGATCACCGACGCGATCCTGCAGCTGCGTGGGCTGAGCTACTCGGTTCCCGACCCCAGACGGGTGGTCGTGGCGGCGCACTCCGGCGGAGGCC
This sequence comes from Myxococcota bacterium, assembly GCA_044356535.1. Taxonomy (GTDB): domain Bacteria; phylum Myxococcota_A; class UBA796; order UBA796; genus JACKER01. Next base: position 7,844 of record JBIKWC010000251.1, on the reverse strand, counting down.
GCGTGGTCGCCGCGATGTTGGGCTCCAAGAGCCTGCGGAGCCGACCCATCGATGTGGTGCTGCTCGACGCGACGTACGGCTGGGGCGACACAGGGGCCTGGGTCGAGCTCGTCCGGAGCTGGCAGGGGAACCCAGCGACCGCGGGCAACCGCCTCGTGCTCGCGTACCTCACCGGAACGGGGACCCAGGTACAGGCCGCCGCCGTGATCGCCGCTGCGAAGCAATCCGGGGTACCCGTCGCGACCACGGTGTATGGAACCCCCGGCTTCGAGGACGTGGTGCGCTCCGCAGGGGTGGTGGGGCTCGCGATTCCGCGGGGGGTGGTGTCCCACGGCGGAATGCCCGCCGACGTGCTCCCCGCGCTGGTCCGCACCGCGAGACCGTGACGACCCCGCCCGCGCTCCGGGCCCGTGATACGATCCTTTTGCACCCCGCGCTTCCCTCCGGCCGCCATCCCCTGGTAGCCTCGTCTTCCCCCCCTGAAACCCACATCCCGAGAGTCCCCATGCGCCACGCGCTCCTCCGGGCCAGCTGGGCTGCGTATGCCCTGTACGCAGCACCCGCGGTGTCCTTCGCGGCCTCCCCGGCCGCCGATCTCACGGCGTTCACCATCCGCACCGAGCTCCCACCGCTCACCGGACGCACCTTCGCCCTCACCGCCTCGTACCTGCCGGACGACGCGAGCCGGCAGACGCTCGCGACCGAAGAGCTCCTGGCGAACCACTACCCCTCGCACCAGTTCGACTGGCAGGTGCTGGAGTGGAACGGCGACGACGCCGACGGGGTCCCGCACGCTGTCGAGATCCGCGTCGCCCCCGACTACCTCGCCGTGGGAACCGACACGGACTTCCTGTACGCGCCGATCGGGTTGCCCCACGCGGCAGAGCTGGCGAAGGCGCTCGGGTTCATGCTGCCCACGCCGCTCGTGGTCGACCGCATCTACGACGCCGCCGATCACCAGTTCACGCCGAGCCCCCTCCCGCCTACGAGCGAGATGCGGACGCCCCACTACTGGTTGCGCGCCCAGCACCGCATCGCGGGCCTCATGGAGCAGCCGCGCACCGCGCTGCTGGCCGGCCACAAGAAGGACGTCGTGTTGACCCCGCGGCTCCGCTACTCCCCGAGCCAGCTGGCGATCTACGGCTGGCACCGCGCCTCCGGCGACCCGATCCAGGGCCTGTCGCTGGTCCATGGCAAGGGGTACGCCGACTACAGCCACGGCATCCGGGCCATCTCGCCCACGGTCCGCATCGACGGCGTCGAGCGTTCGTACGTGGAGGTCCTGAACGATCCGGTCCTCTCCGCGTTGCTGTCGGACGAAGGCCCGATGGACGTGGAGCGCATCCTGGCGAACGCGCTCCGGTAACGATGCCGCTCACCGGCGGGTGATCGTCATCCGCTGGCGGGTCTCCACGCCGTCGAGCGTGGTCACGGCGCCGTCGGGCCACCGGATCTCGAGCGACACCAGGTCTTCGTCGGCGAGCCCGAAGTGCTGCGCCGCAGGACCCGACGAGTACATCGACGAGCTCCCGGCGCGGACCCACCGTGCCTGGCGCAGCCCATCGGCGGAAACGACAGTGAGCCGCGCGCCGAGGGCGCGGGTGTCCATCGAACGCTGGCGCAGCTCCACCTCGAGCCAGGCAGAGCCGTCACAAGACGAGCTCCAGGCCGAGGCTGGCCCATCGAGCGGGTGTTTCACGAGGTCGAGGAAGCCGTCGGCGTTCAGATCGGCCAGCACCAGCCCCCGACCGACCCCCAGATCGTCGAGCCCCAGATCGCGCGCCACCAGCGCGAACGAGCCGTCCTCGCGCTGGAGCCACACGCCGTCCGGCTGGAGGCGGGGCGTGCCCGCGTAGCGCGACCAGAACCCGAAGACCGCGACGAGGTCCTCGCGCCGGTCGTGGTCCAGGTCACCGAACTCCGCCCCCCACCCGAACTCCTGGTCCGGCAGCACACCGAGCCCGCGGGCAGCGGCGCTCTCGACCCACACCGCCCCGGCCGTCGTGGCAGCTGCGGTCGAGACGAGCAGCCCGAGGCGCCGATACGAGGTGGTGGCGAAGTCCGGCAGCCCGTCGTGGTTGAGGTCGGCGACGGCGACCCCCATGTCCTCGAACGGGCGGTCCACGCCGTTGGTGCCGGGTGCGTCGGAGAACCCGCGGCCGGCCTCGTTCACGAGGAGCCGGGACGGGTGGGCCGTGCCGAAGTCGTTCCACACCACGAGCTCGGGGAAGGTGTCGTCCGTGGTGTCGATCCAGGTCGACATGAACGTGTACCCCTCTTGCAGCTCGCGTGGCAGGAGCTCCGACCGCTCCACGAACCTGCCGGTCCCGTCGTTGACGTACAAGTGCTTGCGGTCGGTGGACGGAGGCAGGTCCGGATCGCTGTACTCGAAGTCGTCCGAGGGCTGGGCCCCGTAGCTCCCCACGAACAGGTCGAGGTCGGTGTCGCGGTCGAGGTCCACGAACGACGCGGACTGGTGGCGGTCGGTGGTGCCCCCGAGCCCGGCGCGCGAGGTCACGTCGACGAATCCGCCGGTCCCGTCATTCGCCAACAGCACGTTGGGACGCCGCCACCGGGTCACGAACAAGTCGAGGTCGCCGTCGCCCTCGACGTCGGCAGCGACGGCACCAACGGCGTCCGCGAGGTCGAGGTCCGCGAGACGGGTCGTGGCGTCGACGAACCCTCCGGGCGCACCGAGGACGAACGTGCTGCGCGCGAAGTGCGGCAGGAACACGTCCAGCCGTCCATCGTCGTCGAAATCGGCCACGGCGACCCCGCCCGAGTGGAGCTCGGCGGCATCGGGGAGAGGCCCCCCGGGGAGGAGGGTCGGGCGCCAGGGCCCGCGGTCGGCGTCGGGACACGCTGCGGGGCGGGTGGAAGACACGTCCAGCAGCGGCTGAAGCTCCCCGGTGTCGACCGGAGGAACCGCGAGACAGGCGCTGAGGGCAGCCCACATGTCCGGACCATAGCCGGTCGCGCACGCCGTCGGGCCGCTGCGTTACGATGAAGCCCGCCGGGACGACCGCTGCCGGTCCGCGGGTTCTGTCCGTCCGAGGAGGAGCGATGTTGCACTTGTGGCTGGTCACTGCGTCGGCGGCGCCCCCTGCGCCCCCGGCACCAGCCCCCGAGATCGAGATCGTCGGCCAGACCCTCCAGGGTCCGGTGCGCCTGACGCTGCCCGGACGCGAAGGCGACAAGCTGTTCGTCGACGGCTGGGAGTGGGGCGTGTTGCCCGTGGACACCGAGCTCGCCGAAGGTGAACACGAGTTCCGCGTGGAGGGCCCGAAAGGCGAGAAGCTCGTGGTCAAGTTCATGGTATCCCTCACTGCCGGCCAGGTGACGCTGATCGACCTCCGCAATCCCGGCGTCGCGCCCGTGGTGGCGCCCGCTCCGGCCGTCGTCGCTCCGGTTCCCGTCCCCCAGACCGGCGACACCCCAGGCCCAGCGCCCATCCAGAACTGAACTCAGCGCGCGAGCGCCGTCGCCAGATGGCGGTAGAGGGGCTCCACCCACTCGAGCAGCGGAGGGCACGGGTCCAGGTGGTCGGCCGCTCGCGTCATCACGGAAGCGTCGAACCCACAGGGGCGGATCCGCTCCCAGACCCGGGGATCGGGGTCGACGTTGAGCGCCAGGCCATGCCAGGTGACCCACGATCGGCACGCGATGCCCACGGAGCAGACCTTGCGGGTCACGCCGTCGCTGCACCCGAGCCAGACCCCGGTGTTCCGCGCGTCCCGGCGCCCCTCGAGCCCGACCTCCGCCAGCAGCCCGATCACCGCGTCCTCCAGGTTCCGGAGGTGGCGGTGCAGGTCGCGGCGCGTCCCCTCGAGCTGCACGATCGGGTACGCCACGAGCTGACCGGGACCGTGCCAGGTGCTCTCTCCCCCGCGCTCGACGGCCACGACCTCGACGTCGGAGGGGTCGAGCACCCCAGCCTGGGCACCGCGCCCCCGCCCGACCGTCACCACGGGCGCGTGGTCCACGACGAGCACGCAGTCGTCGATTTCTCCGCGGATCCGCTGCCCCACGAGCTCCTGTTGCAGCGCGTGGACGCGGCCGTACGGCCAGGGCGGGCCCGGAAGGTGACGCAGCTCCATCTCCCCGCGATACCACGGACCGGCGACGGAGGGTGGTGTGGCCGGAACCCTGGTGGCGTTCGAGGGTGTGGACGGGGCCGGCAAGACGACGCAGCTGGCGCGGCTCGCGGCGGTGTTGCGGGCCCGCGGCGCCGAGGTCGTCACGACGAAGGAGCCGACCGACGGCCCCATCGGTCGCCGGATCCGGGAGACCGCCCGAACCGGTCGGCTTCCTGCCGAGCAGGAGCTCGAGCTGTTCCTCGCCGATCGGCGCGAACACGTCGCCGGCCTCGTCGCCCCCGCCCTCGCCCGCGGCGCCGTGGTGCTGATCGACCGGTACTTCTACTCGACCGCCGCCTACCAGGGCGCGCGCGGCCTGGATCCCCGAGACATCGTGGCGCGCAACCTCGCCTTCGCCCCCGTGCCCGACCTCGTGCTCCTGTTCCAGCTGCCCCCGGAGCTCGGCCTGCGGCGGGTCCGGGGTCGGGACGGCGCCGAGAACCTGTTCGAGAAGCTCGCGGATCTCGAGGCGTGTGATCTGGTGTTCCGCGCGCTCGACCGACCCGAGATCGTGCGGATCGACGCGACCCCGTCGGCGGACGAGGTTCACGCTGCCTGCATCGCCGCCTTCGACGCGATCCCCTCGTAGACCCAGCGTTCGAGCGCGATTTTGCGATCGCGCGCGCTTGGGATACACTGGGTGCCCCATCGTTCGAGGTTGGTTTGCTGGCTGCCCTGCTCACGGCGTCCGCGATCGCCGGCCGGCTTGGTCCGTCCGAAGACGGCCCTGCCGTGGCCGAGGCGCTTCACCCGCTCTCCGCCTGCGACGACGTGTACCCGTTCGACCTCGTCCAGTTGCCCGCGTCCGACTTCTGGGTCGAGTTCCGTCCCGAGCACGCATGGGGCACGCCCACGATGGTGCAGGTCCTCGAAGAAGCCGCCCAGCGGCTCACGCTGCAACACCCCGGGTCCCCGCCCCTGCTGGTGGGCGACATCGCGCAGCAGCACGGTGGCAACCTGCCCCCTCACAAGACGCACGGCGACGGCCGCAGCGCGGACATCGGCTTGTTCGGGTGGTCGGGCACGGTCGACGGCCTCCACGGCGGCTTCCCGAAGCTGCGTCCCGACGAGCTCGACGTCGAGCGCACCTGGGCGGTGATCGAGGCCCTGCTGGCCACCGGTCAGGTCGAACACATCCTCCTCGACCAGGGCCACATCGACCGCATCGTCACCTGGCTCCGCGAGACGGGGCGCAAGTCGCCCGCCGAGCTCGCGCGGACTTTTCCGCCGCTCGATTCGCCGAGGTTGTGGTCCATGACCAGCATCGTCCGGCACGCGGAGGACCACGCCGAGCACCTGCACGTGCGGGTGCTCTGCGCCGGCCCTGGCCACTTCTCCGGGACCTGAACCGGTCCGAACCGGGTCGCGACAGGCGGGGTCCCTTCGGGCCCGTGTATACTTCCGACCCGAGTGGGGGAACATGCGCTCCGTCTGGCCGGTCGTCGTCTGTGTCGTCGCCATCGCGTGCAAGCCGGAAGAGAAGACCCTCCCCGGCGAGCTCTCCGTGGACACTGAGCTCCTGGACTTCGGCACCGTCGCGATCGGTGAGTCGTCGGCGCTCGACGTCACGCTCACCAACAGCGGGGGCACCGCGGTCGACCTCCTGTCGGTGACGCTCATCGACGGCGACGGCGACGTCTTCTCTCTCGCACGCGACGCCGACGCCGTGGACGCAGGGGCGTCGTTGGCGGTCACCGTCACCTTCGCGCCCGATGACGAGGACGTCTACGCCGGCCAGGTGCAGATCCGCACCACCGACGCGGAGCTCGACAACATCCTCGTCGTGTTGCGTGCGATCGGCGGCCTGTCGAACGCCGACAACGACGCCGACGGCGTCACGATCGGCGAAGGGGACTGCGACGACTACAACGACACCGTGTACCCGGGCGCGGACGAGGGCTGCGACGGCCGCGACACCGACTGCGACGGGACCCGCCCCGCGAACGAGGCCGACGACGACGGCGACGGCTGGCTCGTCTGCGAGGATGACTGCGACGACCTCAACAACCAGACCTACCCGGGCGCTGCGGAGATCTGCGACGGCAACGACAACGATTGCGACGGCTCTGCCCAGGAGAACGTCGACGACGACGGCGACGGCCTGACCATCTGTCAGGGCGACTGCGACGACGACGAAGCCGACTCGTTCCCCGGCAACCCAGAGGTCTGCGACGACGGCATCGACAACGACTGCAACCTCGGCATCGACGACATCGACGTGGACGGCGACGGGCACAGCGTCTGCTCGTCGACCGGGGACTGCGACGACAACGACCCCACCGCGTTCCCGATCGTCGTCGCGACCACGGGCAACTCGGGCGCCACCGGCACCGACCTCGACCCGGTGGATTCGCTGGCGACCGCGCTGACGCGCCTCGACAGCACCTGCCGCCTGGTCGTGCTCGAGGCGGGCACGTACCCGAACGTCGATGTCGACTGGACCGGCGGGCGCATCGAGATCGCCGGCAAGACCGGCACCGCCTCGGACGTGGTGCTGCAGGCGGCCCAGTACTCGCGCCACTTCACGATCACGGGCGGCGACGTGGTCCTGCGCGACCTCACCCTCGAGGGCGGCGACGCGGCCGAGGACGGCGGCGCGGTGCAGATGTCGGGAGCGGCCCTCGAGCTCGCCAACCTGCGGGCGATCGGCAACGTCAGCGCGCTCGACGGCGGCGCGGTCGCCGTGTTGTCGGGGAGCCTCGAGCTGCGCCGCGGGTGCCGGTTCGAAGACAACGTGGCCGGAGAAGACGGGGGCGCCGTGCAGGTCGACGCCGCCACCCTCACCGACCGCGGCAGCATCTGGCGCAACAACCAGGCGCCCGCCGGGCAGGGCGGCGCGTTGTCGATCAACGGGGGGACGGCCTCGGTGAGCGGCGCAGAGTTCCGGGGCAACAGCGCGTCCGAAGGCGGGGGCTTCGCGGTCCTCAACAACGGCGACTACGAGTTCGAGGACTGCGAGGTCGTGCTCAACTCGGCCGTCGACGGCGGCGGGATCTCCCTGCGGGACGTGTCCGACGCCAACGGGTACATCCGCAACACCGCGATCCAGGACAACGTGGCGACCGGCACCGGCGGCGGGATCGCGTTCGTCGGCTTCACCGGGGCCCTGCAGGTGGTGAACGACACGTTCACGGGCAACGACGCCGGTGGCGAGGGCGCAGCGGTCGCGGTCGCGGTGTCCGGCTCGGGCTCCTCCATCGCCATCGCCTCGAACATCGCGCAGGACAACGACGGCCCGTCGGGGATCCACGTGGTGCCCGGCGCGGGCTCGCTCGTGCAGTTCAACACGGTGTACCTGCAGAACAGCGGTACCGAGTTCGGCGGTGAGGTCGGCGACGGCAACGGCGATCCGGTCGACCCGACCAACGACGTCCGCAACCCGCAGCTCGCCGCAGTGTCCGACGACGCGAACCCGGACAACGACGACCTGACGCTCAACGGGGGCTCCCCCGAGGTCGACGACGGCATCCCGGACGGCGCCTACAACGATCCCGACGGCTCTCGCAACGACCGCGGCCTCACCGGTGGTCCGGGCGCGAACTGACGTCGCTTCAGGAACCGACTTCGCAGAGGGGGGAACATGATCATCCAGGGCTTGTGGAACAGCGCTCTCGCTGCCAGCGTCGCGTTGAATCCGGGCGACGACATCAACGCGCTCACCTCGTCTCTGCTGCCGGGCGATGTCGTCACGTTCAACGCCGGGACCTT
>JBIKWC010000510.1:0-3150 GCA_044356535.1 Myxococcota bacterium | reverse complement strand
CACTCGATGGCGACGGGGTCGGGGAGGCCGTCGAGGAGCGCGGACCAGAGCTTGCGGCTCCAGGCCTTCGCGGGGGTGGACGGCTTCGCGTCGTGCATCGCGAGGACCGCGCGGATGGCGGCCTCGTTGCGCGCGGACCGCCCGAGCACCGCCCCGACGCGCGGGTCGATGGCGTCCCAGAACCCCCTCCCCGGCTCCGGGAACAGGCGTTCGGGCACGATGGCGCTGGTCACGCCCACGCCGTCGCACTTCGTGCAGGCGCCGAGCCGGGAGTTGAACGAGAAGTGTTTGGGGGTGAGCGCGCCCTCGAGGACCACGCCGTGGTCGGGGCACTCGGCGCGCTCCACGAACACCAACACGGCCCCGTCCCCGCGAGGGACGAACGCCATCCGGCTGCCTCTCCGGTACGCCACCTCCGTGGCCTCCACCACCCGGACCAGCGGCGTGCGCTCGGGCGCGAAGCGGTCCACGACCAGCCACGCGCCCCCGGAGAGCAGGGCGAGCGCTGCGTCGTCGTCGAGCCCGACCTCGGTGCTGCCGTCGAGCAGGCGCGACAGGCCCTCCCCCACCAGCAGGCGGCGGGTGGCGGCGGGATCGGCGGAGGGCGGCAGGGGGGTGACGAGCCAGCCGGGGCCCGGGGCGCGGGTCCGGAGCTCGGCGGCGGCCTCGGCGGCGGGCCAGGGGCGCACGGGGACCCCGCAGGTCGGGCAGTGCGGCTGCCCCACGCGGGCGTACAACAGCCGCAGGACGTCGTGGACCTCGGTGACGGTGGCCACGGTGGAGCGCGGGTTGTGGCTGGTGCGCCGCTGGTCGATGGCGATGGCGGGCTGCAGGCCGCCGAGCTCGTCCACCGGTGCGCGCTCCACGCGGCCGAGGAACCGCCGGGCGTAGGTGGACAACGACTCGACGTACAGGCGCTGGCCTTCGGCGAACAACGTGTCGAACGCGAGGCTCGTCTTGCCGGAGCCCGACACGCCCGTGATGACCGTCGTCTTCGCGTGCGGGATGTCGACGTCCACGGAGTGGAGGTTGTGGAGCCGGGCGCCGCGCACGGTGATCGCGTCGGGGCGGTCCACGCGGCGGGTCTTCCGCGGGGCCGCGGGCGCGAGGTCGGCGGGGACGTCGCTGGCCAGCGCGCCGGCCGCCTTCAGCACGTTGCCCGTCGGGGTGTCGGTCGCCGCGAGCTGCTCCGGCGTCCCGAAAGCGAGGATCCGCCCCCCGCCGCTGCCCCCTTCGGGTCCGAGGTCGATCAGGTGGTCGGCGGAGCGCAGCAGGTCCAGGTGGTGTTCGACCACGACGACGCTGTTCCCGGCGTCGACCAGGCGCTGCAGCGAGGCGACCAGGCGCTCGACGTCGGCGAAGTGCAGGCCGGTGGTGGGCTCGTCGAGCAGGTACAACGTGTGGCCCGCAGCGCCCCGGGCTGCCGGGGACGGTGGGTGGAGCTCGGTCGCGAGCTTGACGCGCTGGGCCTCGCCGCCCGACAACGTCGTGGAGGGCTGGCCGAGGGGCAGGTACCCGAGCCCCACCTCGACCATCGTGCGCAGCACCCGGGCGACCTTGGGCACGGCCGAGAACAGCTCCAGGGCCTCGGCGGCGCCCAGCTCGAGCACGTCGGTGATGGTGTGCCCCTTCCACGTGATCTCGAGGGTGTCGGCGTGGAACCGCTTGCCAGCGCAGATCTCGCAGGTGACCTCGACCGACGGCAGGAACTGCATCTCGATCGTGCGCACGCCGGCGCCTTCACAGGCCTCGCAGCGGCCGCCGGCGACGTTGAACGAGAACCGGCCCTTCTTGTAGCCGCGCGCCTTGGCCTCGGGCGTGGCGGCGAACAGGTCGCGGATGGCGTCGAACACGCCGGTGTAGGTGGCGGCGTTGGACCGCGGCGTGCGGCCGATCGGCGTCTGCGAGATCTCGACCAGGCGATCCACGCCCTCGAGGCCCTCGATCGCGGCGCACTGGACCGGCCGGCGCTCGCGCACGGAGGGCTCCAGGACCTCGAACGTGAGCGAGGACTTCCCGGAGCCCGAGACCCCGGACACGACCACCAGGTTCCCGAGGGGGAACGCCGCGTCCACGCCCTTGAGGTTGTTGGCCTTCGCGCCCTTGATCCGGAGCCAGCCCTTCGGCGCCCGGCGCGGGGGCTCGGGGAGCCGGCGCTCGCCGCGGAGCCAGGCGGCGGTGGGGGACTTCTTGTCGCGGAGGAGCTTCGCGGGCGGGGCCGCCGCCACGATGTGTCCCCCCAGGCGCCCGGCGCCGGGACCCACGTCGATGACCCAGTCGGCGGCGAGGATGGTCTCGGCGTCGTGTTCGACGACGAGGACGCTGTTGCCGCGGTCGCGGAGGTGCCGGAGGGCCCCGAGGAGCCGCTGGTTGTCGCGCGCGTGCAACCCGATCGAGGGCTCGTCGAGCACGTAGGTGACGCCCTGCAGCGCGGAGCCCACCTGCGCGGCGAGGCGGATGCGCTGGGACTCGCCGCCGGACAACGTGGCGGCGGACCGGTCGAGCGTGAGGTACCCGAGCCCGACCTCGCGGAGGAACTCCAGGCGCCCGCGGATCTCGTTCAGGAGCTGCTCTCCGATGTCCTGCTCGGCGCCCCGGAGCTTGAGGCCCCGGAAGAAGTCGGCGGCGGACTCCACGTCCATCCCGGTGAGCTCGGGCAGGCGCTTGCCGCGGAAGATGACCATGCGCGCGGCGGGGTTGAGCCGCTCCCCTTCGCAGGTGGGGCACGGCCGGCGCGACCGGAAGCGCTGGAGCCCCGGGAACGACGTGTAGTGCCAGATCATGTCGAGCAGGGGGAGGAGGCCCTTCCACTGCCGGGACATCACGTCGGTGCGCTCGCCGCGGTCCTTCTCGATCTCGTAGGAGATGGTGGGGTCCCCGAACAGGAGCCGCATCCGGACGGCCTCGGGCCACTCCCGGACGGGCTTCTTGACGGGGGCCCCGAGCTTCCTGGCCACCTGCAGGAGCGTGTCGCGGTCGAACCAGACGAACGGGACGCGGCCCTCCTCGTTGAACGCGAGGAACGCGTCGGGGACGGTGCGGTCCTCGTCGAGCACGAGCCCGACCTCGAACGACTCGAGCGCGCCGAGCCCGGTGCACGCGGAGCACGCTCCCTGCGGGGCGTTGAACGAGAAGGTGCGGGGCTCGAGC
>JBIKWC010000034.1:0-40618 GCA_044356535.1 Myxococcota bacterium | reverse complement strand
AGGAACGCCTGGTAGCCCCACACCGAGGCCGGCCCGAACACGCCCACCGACATCGTCGCCAGGATGCCGAGGTGCAGGCCCACCCCCAGCACCAGGGCTGCCGTGCGGGTGCGCGGCCAGATCACCATCGGCACGAACAGGAGCTCCCAGCCCAGCGTCAGGTACGTCGTCACCGCGGCCCACACCTGCCCGGGCCACGAGTACAACAGGGGGTCGTAGAGCCACGGCGCCCGGTTGAAGTTGCCGTCCGACAGGGCCCAGTGGATGGCCGTGCCGTCCGTCCACCCCGTGCCCAGCACCTTCTCCACGCCCGTGTCCAGGTACATCCAGCCCACCTGGAGCTGCACCAGCCGCAGCCCGAAGATCGGGACCTCGGTCACCGCGGGGAGCCCGCGCCACCGCCGCACCCACGCGTCGACCGACCACGCCGCGCCCGACGGCGTGAGGCACAGGTACAGCGCCCACAGCCGCAGCAGGCGGTCCCCGCCGTTCTGGATCCACGGGTTCCGGTGGTGGAGCCCGATCAGGAGCGCCGCCACCACCACGTTCGTCAGCCGCGTCCCCACGCCCAGCGTGAACGCGGCGATGGCGACGGCGCCTGCGACGTGAGCCGCATACAACCCCCTGGGCGACAGGTGGTCGAGGTGGCTCCACCGGGTCGTCGTCCAGTCGCGCACGAGCGCGCGGGGGCCCACGAGCCCCTCGTCGGCGAACAGCGCCGGCAGGTCCGACCCCAGCTGCGCCCACCAGTGCAGCAACAGCAGCCCCAGGCTGATCCGCATCGCTGCGAGGACGCGTGCGTCGACGGGCCCGAACCACCAGGCGCTCCACACCTCCCAGGCGCGCGTCACTTCGCCTCCGGGCAGTTCCAACGGTGGAGCGTCCGCACGTTCACCGGCCAGCTCGCGCGGGGGCCGGGGTCCGGGTCGAACGGCGCCGGCGACCGCCGCGCCACGCGATCGAGCCGCACCGCGACGACGGAGGCGTCGGAGTCGCAGGCGTACCGCACGAGGCTCGCCTGCAGCCCGTCGTTCTTCTCGGTCATCGCGTTGCGCATCAGCTTGTCGCGGCGCTCGTAGACCCAGATCACGCCGTCGGGGTCGGGCTCCCCGGGGAGGAAGGGCAGGACGCGCTCCCCGCCCTCGGCGTCGATGCCGACGAGCTGGAGGATGGGCGTCACCGCGCCGGGCGACACGAACATCGGCCACCGCTGGTACACGCCGAGGAGCCGCTCCCACGGGCCGGTGACCTCGCGGATCGCAGCGCCCACCGGGTTGCGTTTGAGCACGCTCCCGGCCGAGACCAGCAGGTGCCAGACGACGAACAGGGAGAGCAGGACGCGGGTGCGCACGCCGGGCATCGGACGCCACTATCCGTCCGAGGGGGTCCGGGCCGGACGGTGGAGGCGGTGGCGGGTGATCCGCCAGCGGTGGACGTCCGCATCGAGGTCGGTGGCGGGCCACTTCTCGTTCCACATCCCGCCTGCCACCTGCGGGGACGCGGGCTGCTGGGTGGCGGGGCTCCACGTGCGGAACATGCGGGTGTGGTACGGGTATCGGACCCACGGCGGCTCCTCCCAGTGCCACGGCTCCACGGCGGCCTCGGCGACGTCGAGCAGCTCGTCGAGCCGGGCCGGATCGAGGGTGTCGAGCACGCCGTCGCCCACGGCCGTGGCGTCGCCATCCAGCTCGTCGCGGACGAGCGCCGCTCCCACCTGCCCCGAGTCGCCCACGAGGTAGCGCCAGCGCGAGAAGCCTGCGCGCGCCCACGCCTCCGGGACCTCCGTCGGCAGCGGTGGGAAGCGCACGGCGACGACCGGCGTGGTGTCTGGTCCGGGCTCGGGCCAGGGGATGATCACCAGCGGGCGGAGCACGATCAGGCCCTCCATGGACACGGTGGTGGTGGTGGTGCCGTCGGCGTGCTCGGTGGTGGTCGTGGTGGTCTCGGGCGCTTCGGGTTCTTCGACCTCGCGCACGAGGTGGTGCACGGGCTTCGCGCCCTCGGTGGCGGCGGACGCTCGCCAGTTCGCGAACGCCTCCTGCAGGTCGGGCCCGAGCGCGGCGTGGCTCGCCACCGCGGGGTGGTCGAACGCGTCGATCAGCAGCGTGCCGCCTTCGGTCGCGAGCAGATCGTCGAACGCCAGGACCCGCAGCGCGCGGACCGCCCGGTACCAGCAGCCTTCCACACCGCCCGGGGCGTCCACGGGCATCCGGACCCGGACGGGATCGAGGTCGGGCGACCCGGCGAGGAGGCGCTCCGCCAGGGCCTCGCAGGACACCGGACCGTCGGGGAGGTCGACGAGCCACGGGGGCGGAGGCGCCTGGGGCGGGCGCGCGGTGGGGTCCACGAGCGGCGGCTGGGTGAGGGCCCAGCGGATCCCAGAGTACCGGTCCCCGAACCGCAGCAGCACTTGCTCGGGCAGGACGTAGCCGTCGTCGCCGTACCGCAGCTCCACCACGGCGTCCCCGGACCACAACGCGAGCGCGGCATGGCCCTGGCTCGGGGGGCCGACCTCGATCGGCGGAGCCTCGGGCGCCCACAGACGCTGGTGGCTCTCGCCTTCGGGCCACCCGACCGGAGGCCCGTACGGGCACTCCTGAGCGATGTCGGGCTCGATCCAGTGCCCACCCCGCGCCAGCACCGCCACCGGGCGACGCTGCCACCACCCCGCGGGCTCGGCCCGTCGCACGACGATCCGGGTGCCGTCGGTGTATGGGTCGGTGCGGCCGAGGTCTCCGAGGCGCTCCAGGAGCACCGCGACCAGCCGCTCCGCGTGCGCGGACGTGGGGAGGGCGAGGTGCAGGCGTCGCACACACTCCGCGAGGGGCACCGCGCCGTGCGCGACCAGCCCGACGCGGGCATCCCACTGGGCGACGGCCTCGACCCGGCTCTGTCCCACCACCACCTCCCGCCGGATTCTGCCACGGGACGGGAAGGCGCCCGCGGGCCCGGATAGCCCTCCGCTCCGAGGTGATCATGGGCTGGACTCCCGACGCGCTCCCCGACCTGACCGGCAAGACCTACGTCGTCACGGGCGGCAACGGTGGCCTCGGCCTGGAGGCGACGAAGCTCCTGTGCGCGAAGGGCGCCCGGGTGGTCATCACCACGCGCAAGGAGGACGCCGCGAAGGACGCGCTGCAGCGCCTCCGCGCCGAGGTGCCCCAGGCGGTGGCGGACTACGTGTTGCTGGACCTCGCCGAGCCGAAGAGCGTGGCGGAGGCGGCCGAGGCCCTGCGCGCGCGGTGTCCGCGGCTCGACGCGCTCGTGAACAACGCGGGCGTCATGCAGCCCCCGCTCCTGCGGACCTCGGAGGGCCACGAGCTCCAGCTCGCGACCAACCACCTCGGGCACTTCCGCCTGAACGCGGCGCTGTACCCGCTGCTCGAAGCGTCGGGGGGGCGCATCGTCCCGGTGGCGAGCATCGCCCACAGGATGGGGCGCATCGACCTCGACGACCTGGACTCGGAGCGGTCCTACGATCCCACGGTCCGGTACGCGCAGTCGAAGCTCGCGAACTTGATGTATTCGTTCGAGCTCCAACGGCGCCTCACCGCGCGCGGCAGCAAGGTCACGAGCATCGCCTGCCACCCGGGCTACGCCGCCACGAACCTGCAGACGGCGGGTGTGTCGATGGAGGGCGGGAGCTCCCTGTTCCGCTGGCTCTACAAGGCGACGAACGCGGTGGTGGCCCAGTCGGCGACGCGGGGCGCGTGGCCGCTGGTGTTGGCGGCCGCCGACCCCACGGCGAAGCCCGGCGGGTACTACGGGCCCACGGGGATCGGCCAGGCGCGCGGTCCGGTGGGCGAGTCGTACGTGGCGGACGTGGCGAAGGACCTGGAGGTCGCGCGGAGGTTGTGGGAGTGGACGGAGCGGGCGGTGGGCCCGTTCTTTCCTGCGTAGCGTGCGCCGACCTGCTCCTTGCCGGGATGGACCTCACTTCTTCGCGGGAACCACGAAGTCGACCTCGAGCTCGCAGTGCTCCGCGATCAGCGCCCTGACGGCTGCCCGCGTCTCTTCCGCGTCCTTCTTGAGGTGGACGACGAAGCGCCGCTTCGCCATCCCGACCGCCGAAGCCTTGGCAGCCACGCCACGAACGGCCTTGACTTCGGGGAGAGCTCGCCGAGCAGCGAGAACAGGCGAGAGGCCTCCGCGAGCTGCTCTGCGGTGAAGTCGTCGGCCACGGGAACCTCCTGGGCCGGGTGGGTGGTGCGCCGGCGCCCCACGGACTCTATCCGAACGGCGGCGGAGGGAGCGATCTGCGATGGCCGGAGCCTGCCCCGCTCGCGCCCGGCGATCACCGCGTGGGCCCTGCCTTGTCGACGGCCAGCCCCACGTACGTCGGGAACCGCGGCACCCCGTCCCGGCTGAGCTCCTGGAAGCGGTACGTCACGAGCGAGTCCACCGGGGGCGGCGACCGGCGGTCGTCGTCGGTGAAGCCCGTTCCCACGTTGAACCGCGTACCGTCCGCCATCTCGACCACGAGCGCGCCCAGGCGCCCGGTGTGCTTGCCCTTCCCGGGCTCGTGGCCGACGACGCGGCCTTCGGCGTCGTGGAACGTCTTGACCTTGAGCAGGGTGGTGCTCCGGCCCACGACGTACGCGCTGCCCGGCTGCCGCAGCATCAGGCCCTCTCCGCCGAGCGCCTCGACCCGCGCGAGCTCCGCCCGGAGGTCGTCGACGCCTTCGCAGGCCCGGTGGGCCACGACCTGCACGCTCGGGTGCGACCCGGCCACGGCGTGCAGCCACCCCACCCGCTCCTCGAACGGCCCGGCCACCGCGGGGGCGTCGAACACCACGTACTTGAGCTGCCGCCACTGCGGGCCGCCGTCCGCCCGCCGCACGACCGACACCGTGTCCTGAAACCGCTTGCGACCGACCCACAGCTCGCCGTCCAGCGGGGTCTCCGGGAGGCCCGCCACGAACCAGTCCGGCGCGAAGAACGTGTTGCCGAGCCGCGACAGGAACCGCCGCCCGTCCCAGTAGGCGCGAACGCCGTCCAGCTTCTCGGACATCCACCACCCCGTCGGATCCTGGAGGGGCTCCCAGGCGTGCGCGAGCAGCACCGGCGCCCCCTCCGCCGCCTCCTCGCCGGTGGCTCGGCCAGGCCGCGCGGCGCGAGCTTCGGGGGGCGCTCCCACGCGGGCGAGCTCCACGTCGGCGCCGCGGAGCGCTTTGAGGTGCTTGCAGGTGCGCCGGTCGATCGGGCCGCCCGCGTTCCGCCACGCCGGGCAGGAACACGAGTACACGCCGCCCACGTTCTTGAGCTCGTACGGGTCCTTCCCCGAACCCTGCACCCAGGTCGTCTCGCCGTCCGCGATGTCGCCCACGGGGCCTCCTGCGCGAGGGTAGCAGGTCGCCCCCGATCGGCGACGGGCGTGGTAGGGTCCGGACCCCCCGAGGCGAGCATGGGCCTGCTGGCGTTCTCCGACATCGACCGCGCGATCCGCGATCGCGACCCGGATCTCGGGCCCCTCCTGGTGCGCTACCTCGAGCAACCGGACCCCGAGCCCGGCGAGTCCGAGCTCGAGGTGCCGGGCGACGATCACGTCCCGGTCGAGGTCCCCGAGGACGCCTGGACGCTCGAGCGACTGCAGCGCGAGCTGTCGCCCCATGCGTTGCGCGGCAAGACCGCCACCGAGCGCCGGATCGCCCGTCGGGACGCGTTCGACGCCGCCGTGGCCTCCCCGTGGGCCCCGCCCCGCCTGCGGCTCGGCGCGCTGCTGCTCGCGATGTACGAACAGGGCGATCGCTCCGGGCGCGAGGCCCTGATCCACCTGTTCCGTCACGGCACCCTGGGGTGGGGCCCGTGGCAGGGCGCCAAGGCGATCTACAAGCTCGCCGAACAGCGTCACGACGCCGAGCTGTTCGGTGTCCTCGCCGCCGCGTTCGACGGCAGCAACCTCGACGTGGGCGCCGGTACGCGCACCTACCTGCGGCGTCGCGCCGCGCGGTACCTCCGCCGGCTGCTGCACAACGTGCCCGAGCTGTACCCCACGTTCGCCGTCGAGACCCTGCGCAACGTCGACGGCTGGAGCTCGCTCGTCGACTTCGTCAGCGAGCCCGCGCTCGCGGCGTGGAAGGCGAGCCCGGCACCCCTGCTCCGCCTCCTCGAGCTGGCCGACAGCGATCACGTCGTGGGCGCCGCGATCCACGTGCTCGAGACCCAGCACGCCGTGGGCCGACAGGGCGACGCGCTGCGCTCGGTCGACGTCGCCTGGCTGGCGCGCCTCGGCGCCCGCCCGCTCGGCTCCCTCCACGCGTTCGTCGCGCGCTCGCTGGCGGCCAACCCCGAGCTCGGCCCCGGCCGGTACCGCGAGCTCGGCCTGCACGACGTCGTGCTCGGGTGGCTCGGCTCGCCCGACGCCAAGGCCGCGCAGTTCGCCATGGCCTACGCCCGCACCTGCCCCACCGACGTCGCGACCGACAGGCTCGTCGCGTTGCTGGGCCAGGGCAACCGCGAGGTGGTGGCGTTCGCCGTCGCCCTCCTCAAGGACCGCGCGGCCACCCTGCGGGTGCAGGAGCTCGTCGCGCTGCTCCGCCGGGAGCCCACCCGGGCGTTCGCGGAGGCCCGGCTCGCCGAGGCGTTCGTGCCCACCGACGTCGACGAGGACACGTTCGTCGCGTCGTTCGAGCCCCGGCGGTCGGGCGAGAGCCGCTCCCCCGCTGGCGTCGTGCTGGTCAAGTGGTTCGCTGCGCGGCAGTGGGTGGTTCCCACGGCGTGGTGGCGGGCGGTCGCCGCCACCGCCGACCGCCGCAGCAGCGAGGGCATCACCGCCGCCATGGCCGCCCTCGGCAAGCGGGACGGCGCCGACATCGGGCCCGCCTGGATCCGCGCCGCGCTCGACGACGACGAGCTCGAGCCCCACGCCGCCCGCTGGCTCGACGAGGGCAAGCTGTCGGGCGACGACCTGCCGGTCGACTGGCTCAAGGACCTCCTCGAGCGGCCCGCCCACGAGGCCCTCGCCCGCAAGCTCATGAGCGACCGCCGCCGGGTGGCGCCCGCCCGCCTCGGCCTCGACTGGCTCCTCGGTCAGCTGCGGTCGCCCGACTCCGTCCGCCAGGGCTTCGCCCGCGATCTGCTGCTCGACGGGTTCCTGCCGGCCGACTTCGCCGGGGGCGGGCTGTCCGGGCTCGACCGCCTGTGGTCGCTGGCCACCGCGCCGAAGCTCCCGCTCCGCGAGCTCGCCGCGTTGTACCTCAAGGCGCACCACCCCGAGCTCGGGCCCCGACACGCCGACACCCGGACCCTCGGCATCAAGCCCCGCCTCGCGCGGTCGGACTACGCCCTGGTGCGGCTCCGGCCGCTGTTCGACGACGAGCGCGCCGACGTGCGGCGGCTCGCGGTCACCCTCGCGCGCGAAGAGCTCGCCGCCTGGGGCGACGTGGACCTCGTGTACACCCTCGCCGGAAGCCGCCACCGGGAGCCCCGCCAGCTCGGCTGCGAGCAGCTCCTGGCCGCGGTCGAACCCCAGGCAGGTGCAGACGCCGCGCGGTGGCTGGACGGGCGGCGGTTGTTCGTCCTCGCCGAGAGCCCGCACAAGCAGTCCCGGGAGACCGCCCTCACCGTCGTGCAGCGGGCGTACGACCGCGTCGGCTCGCCCGAGCGCCTCGCGTGGTTGATGGAGAGCGTGGACCGGGACGTGCGCCTGTTCGCGGTGCGGCTGTTCTGGGAGCGGCACCGGCCCGGGGTCGTCCGGCCGGGCTCGCCCGGCGCCGAGCCGTTCGCCGACGCCAACGCGCTGCGGCGCTTCCTGCGCAGCACGTTGTACGGCCTGCCGCCGGGCCGGGTGGAGCGCCGCGGGCCCGTCGACGGCGCGATGCCCGATCGGCCGCTCCCCGCCAGCGTCGCCAAGCGGCGCCTGATCGAGGCCGTCCGCGACCTGGGCGTGGCACACGCCGACTTCGCGCGCGTCGTCTCCCCCGTGTTGGGCGAGCTCGTCCACTCCCAGGCGAAGGGCGAGTGGCAGGCCTGCGCCGCAGCACTCGCCACGCTCCGCGCTGCCCACGGCGCCGGGTTCGACCGGCCGACCACCGAGGAGACCTCCGCATGAGCCAGGCGCACCTCGAGCGGCTGCTCGCTGTCGCGGTCGTCCAGCGCGGCTTCGCGATCGGTGGCGCCCGCGATCCGGGCCCCGGACCGTCCCGGTTCCACGTGTTGCCCAACCGCGGCAAGTCCGCCTCGTTCGACGCCGACGCCGCCGTGACCGCGCTCGCCGCGCAGGGCGGGTGGGTGCTGGCGGGGACGGTGGCCGGCACCCTGCACGCCGTCGACCCCGACCCCGAGTCCGGCGCGCCCGCGCTTACGCTCGCCCTCGGCAGCCCCGTCCGGAGCCTCGCCGTCGACGGCGAGCGGATCGTGGCCGGCTGCGACGACGGCGCGTTGCGCTTCGTCCGCGTCGCGGTCACCGACGCCCGGCCCGCGCTGGTGCTCGAGGACCGCCTGGCGTGCGGAGACCGTCCCCTCCTGGCGGTGGCCGCCGAGGGTGGCGCCTTCCTGGCCGGCGCCGACGACGGCACGGCCTGGTCCGTGGGCGCCGACCGGTCCCCGCGCGCGCTGCTGCTCGGCGGCGACGGAGGGATCCGGGCGGTCGCGCTGTTGGGCGACGGCCGGTTCGCGGCGGGCTTCGGCGACGGCTCGGTGCGCCTCGGCTTCCTGCAGGGCGCGGTCGACGGCCAGGACCGCTCGGGCGAGGCCGCGCACGACGGCGCGGTCCGTGGGCTCGCGCTCACGCCGGCGCTCACCGACGCCGCGGGTCGCGAGCTGCCTCGGCGCCTCGTGTCCGTCGGCGAGGACGGCGTCCTCAAGGCGTGGCCGCTCGACAGCAAGCGCCGCCCCAAGGCGTTCGAGCCCCGCATCGGCACGCTCACCGGCGTGGTCGTCACCCGCACGTCGTCGCGGGGGGCAGGCGGCCAGGTGCTGCGCTTCGCCGTGGTTTCGCAGGCCCGCAAGCTCGCGTACGGCGCGTGGACCGAGGACCTCGAGCTGGTCGGCGACCTCGAGGTCGTGGACAGCGAGCTCGCGCGCCTGGCCGCGATCCTGGCCGACCGCCGGCCCCGCGCGGTCAACGGCCGCAAGGAGGCGCTCGCGGCGCTGGCTGCCCTCCCGGAGGACGACGCACGCGTCGAGGTCGAGCTGGCGCTCGCCCAGGACCCGGACCCGGCGGTGCGGGTGGCTGCGGCCCACGGGCTGACCCGGCCGGCCTCCCGCCAGGCCGCGCGGGCGGCGCTCGCCGCTCCTTCGGCAGAGGTCCGCGCCGCGGCGTTCGAGGCGTTGTGGCGGCTCGACGGCGGCGACGCCGGCGTGGTGCGGATCGGGCTCGCGGCCGCGGCCGAAGACGTGCGGATCCTCGCGTTGCGTCGGCTCCCGGCCGTCCTCGAACGCGCGCCGATGTCCCTCGCCGGCGCCGTCGACGCGCTCGGCGACCGCGACCGCGCCGTGCGCGAGCTGGCCTTCGCCACGCTCCAGCAGGCCACTGCGGTCGCTCCCGCTCTTCGCGCGGTGCTCGGCGCCCGCCCGGACGACCCCCTCGCCGCCGAGCGCACCGCGCTGCGGCGGGGCCCGCCCGACCTGCGCGCGCTCGCGATCTCCGCCGTGGGCCAGGTCGCAGCAGACCCTGCGGCGCGGGCCCTGGTCGCGGGATGCCTGGACGACGACGACGCCGCGGTGCGGGTCGCCGCGTTCTCCGCCACCCTCGTGCAACACCCCCGCCTCCTCGGCCGCCTCCGTCTCCTGTGGCCGAAGCTCGCCGAGCGCGCCCCCGCGTTCGACGGCGAGCTCGGAGAGGACGAGCTCGCGCCCCTGTTCGAGGCGGCCTCCTGCCGCCACGCCGACCAGGCCGCGGGCGGGGTCGCGGCCCTGGTGCACCTCGGAGACCCGCGCGCGGTCGGGCTCCTGCTGCGGCTCACGCGCGAGGCGAGCGGCGGGTTGCGCCCCGTCGTGGCCCAGGTGCTGGCCGCCGCGCGGGACCGGTTCCCCGGCGAGGACCGGCTCGAGGACCGGCTCACCTGGCTCCTCGACGACGCCGACGCCCAGGTGCGCGCGGTGGCGTTCGCGGCGCTCGAGCGCACCGCGTCGGACCCGGTCGCCAGGCTCGCCCTCGCGGGCATCGCGATCCGAGCGACGGCGCCGGACGTGCGGCTCGCGGCGCTGAAGCTCGTCGTGGCGCACGGCAAGGACCAGCCAGCCGGCCACGCCCTGCTGGCAGACGCGTTCGACGACGAGGTGCCCCAGGTGCGCAGCGAGGCCCTGCGCACGTTGTGGACCTGGAACCCGCGGTCCCCCGAGGTCCCGCTCGAGCGGGGCGCGCGCTGCCGCCACGCCGATCTGCGCGTGCAGACCGCCACCGAGCTCGCGCGGCGTCGCCAGGCCCGCCAGGGGTCGGCGAAGCAGGACGCCCTGTTGCTGGCCTTGTGCAGCGATCCGGCCGCCGAGGTCGCGCTCACCGCGCATGCCGAGCTCGTGAGGTTGGTCGACGACAGCAAGCGGGTCGAGCCGCACGTGGCCGCGATGCGCTCGCCGGCGCCCGGTGCGCGCATGGCCGGCGCCCGGTCCGCGCCCAAGGCCGTCGCCGCAGCGGGGAAGGTGCTCCCCAACCCGCTCGTCGCGGCGCTGTACCGCCTCCTCGAGGAGGAGCGCCCCGACGTGCTCCTCGCCGCGATCGAGGCGCTGGACGCCGTGGCACCCAAGGACGCCACCGGCTTCGCGCGGGCGTTCGACTCCCGGTTCTGGGAGGTCCGGGTCCGCGCGGCCGAGCTGTGCGGGGTCCGCCGCGACGCCCGGGCCCTCGGGCCGTGCCAGAAGCTCCTCACCGTCCCTCTGCACGACCGGGACCGGCCGCCGGACGCGCTGCGCCAGCGCGCCGCCGCCGCGCTGGCCGACGTGGGTGACCCCGCCAGCATCCCGTTCCTCACTGCGCTCCTGACCGACGCGGATCCGCTCGTGCGCGAGTTCGCTGCGCGCGGCCTCGCCACGGCGTGTGGCCCCGGCCGCGAGGGGCCGCTGCTCGAGGCCCTCGACCACGCCGACCTCTCCGTCCGCTCGTGGGCCGCGGAGGGCCTGGCGCGAGTGGGCGATCTGCGCGCGCTGCCCGTGCTCGCCGGCACCTTGCGCCACCCCCACCGGCCGCTGCGCACCGGCGCCATCCAAGGGTTCGTCGCCCTCGGCCCCGACGGCGCCCGGGGGCTGCGCCAGGGCCTCGAGGACCCGGACGTCGAGGTGCAGGAGCTCGCGTTCGCCGTGATCGTCGCCCGCGACGCGGCGCTGGCCCGCGCCGGTGACGCCCCCGATCTGCTGGTCGATGCGCTCTCCGCCCCCAACCCCGAGCTCGCGTTCGCCGCCGCCCGCGTGCTCGAGGCGCGCGCTGCCGGGGAGGCCGTGGACGTGTCGGAGCTCGTGGGTCCGCCCAGGCCCGAGCGGGCCAAGGACACCGAAGGCTGGCCCGCCGAGTCCAAGCGCCCGGCGCTGTTGGCCCTGCTGGTCGACTCGATCGCGAGCGACGACCCGGTGCGCCGCTACGCCGCTGCGCGGGTGCAGTCCTTCCGGAGACAGCCGCTGGTGTTCTGGCGCGAGTGCCAGCGCCTGGGGACCCCCGGCGAGCTCGTGCCGCACACCAACTGGGCCGTCGAGGCCCGCGCGCCCCGCCGCACCGGGTGGTCGCGGCGGATGGTCGCCAGCGGGAGCAAGGCCCCGGCGCCGGTCGTCACCGGGCCCGAGCTGCTCCGCGTGTGGACGCTGCTGCGCGCCACCGGCGGTCCCGCGCCGGTCCCGGTGCCCCCGCGCGACGCCGCGCTCGCCGACGTGCGCCGGCGCGTGTTCGGCGTGTACTCTGGCCTCGTCCGCGCCCCCTCGGGCCCTGGGTCGAGCTCGGGGCCCGGCGACGCCCACCGGGTGCGCCGCGACGCCGTGCAACGGCTGGTCGCGCTCGCCGCCGAGCCCGCCGTCGGGCGCGCCGCCGTGTTGCCCGTGCTCTCGCACGCCGTGCGCGACGGGCACCACCTCGTGCGCCAGGCCGCGATGGCCGCGCTCACGTCGCTGTACCCGCCGGGCGCGATCGAGCCGCTGGCCCTCGCGCTCGACGCCGCCTCCGACGTCGGACGCGCTGCGGTCGACGCGCTGCTCGGCCTGGCGCGGGCCGGGGACGCCGCCGCCCGCGAGCTCCTGGTGCGCGCGCTCGACGCCGCCGACCGCGAGGTCCGGCTGCACGCCGCGCTGCGCCTGCCCCGGCTCTTCCCCCAGGACAGCGTGGAGGGCCTCGTCCTGGCCGCGCAGAGCCGGTGGTCCGACGTGCGCCTCGAGGCGGTGTCGCGGCTGCTCGAGGCCGCTGGCGCAGGCGGTACCGCCGTGCTCGAGGCCCTCGCCGGGGCCCTGTCGTCGGACGACACCGAGCTGCGGCTCCGTGCCGCGCAAGGGCTGGCCCGGCGGGGAGACGCCCGGGGCGTGGGCGTGCTCGCCGCCCTGGTGTCCGACGAGGACCGCGGCGAGGACGCGCTCGAGGCCCTCGTCGCCCTGTCGTCGACCGGCGGGGGCGCCGCTGCTGCCGCCCTGGTGGCCCGCCTCGAGGAGGACCCCGCCGCGATCGACCTCGAGTGGGTCTCCGCCCTCGGCCGCATCGGCCACGAGGCCGCCGTGCCCTGGCTCCTCGGCGTGTTCGCCGCGCCCGATCGCGAGGGTCGGGCCCGCGAGCAGGCCGAACGCCGGGAGGCCGCGGCCGACGCGCTGGACGAGGTCCTCCGCGACCGCGGCGCCCGCCCCCTCCGCCAGACGGACGGCGGGGAGGTGATCCTCACCCGCGCCGCGCTGGCCGTGCCGGCCGCGGCCGCCGCCGCGCGCTGCGCCGACCCCGCCATCCGCGCGCGGGCCGCCGGGCTGCTGGCGCGCACCGACCACCGGACCCCGGGCGTGGAGCTCGATCCCAACGAGGTCCTGGCCCGCCTCCTCGGCGATCGGGACCCGGCCGTGCGGGTCGCCGCCTGCGAGGCCGTGGCCGCGCGCGCCGAGCGGTTCGGCGCGTCGTTGTCGCCGCTCGAGGTGGCGCTCCGCGGCGGCCGCCGCGAGCTCGTGTTGCCCGCCGCCGAGGGCCTCGCGCGCCGGCGCCGCCCCGAGGCGTTCCAGGCGCTGCTGCTGGTGCTCAAGGCCGGCGAGCCCGCGGAGCGCGAGCGCGCGCTGCTGGCGCTCGGCGGCCTGGGCGACGCCCGCGCGCTGCCCGAGGTGGTCGCGCTCCTCGAGCCCACCGAAGCGGGCGACGCGAGCCTCGTGGGGCCCGCGTGGGAGGCCCTGGCGACGCTGCTGCCGCACCTGCCGGCCGAGGTCGAGGACATCGACGTGGCCGACCTCCGGGCCCGCGTCGAGCGCCCCAGCGGGCCGTTCGACCACCGGCGGCTGCTGGTGGGCCTGCGGCGCGCGGGTGACGCGTGGAGCCGGGTGCTGCTCGAGCGCCTCGCGCGGCAGGGGGGGGGGCGGCTGGTGCTGGCTGCGATCGAACAGCTCGGCCTGCTGGGCGACCCTGCCTCGGAGCCCGTCCTCGCCGACCTCGCGGTCCGCGGTGACTGGCGGACGGCGCGGGCGGCGGTGTCGGCGCTGCGGCGGGTGTTCCCCGCCGAGCCCACCCGGGTCGATCTGGTGGCGCTGGGCGCGAAGGAGTCGGATCTGGCGGCGGAGGCGGCGCAGCGGCTGGCGCAGGGCGGAGACCCCGACGTGTTGCTGGCGCGGCTCCAGCAGGTCCGCGACGGGGAGGTGCGCCAGAGCCTGCGCGAGGGCCTCGTGCGGCGCCGGGCGCTGCCAGCGGCGGGACTCGGGCGGGCGCTCGAGGCCGACGACGCGCTCACCCGGGCGGACGGGGCGTGGATGGCAGGTCACTCCGGAGAGGCCGCCCTGGCGCCCCAGGTGGGTACGGCCGCGGCGCGGGCAGCGGCGGCGTGGTCGGGGGCGAAGGATGCGCGCCAGGACCTCGCCGAAGCCGAAGCCGTCGCGTGGCGCGCCGCGCTGTGGGCCGGTCGCAAGGTCGCGGGCGCCGACGTCTCCGCGGCGGCGCGCGCGGGGCTCGCGGCGGCGGCGCCGGTGGAGGTCCGCCGGGAGGCGGCTGCCTGGTGGGCGCAGCGCGACGACGTCGGAGCGCTGGTGCCCGCCTGCCAGGACACCGACCCCGCGGTGCGGTCGGTGGCGTCGGGGGTGGTGGCCCGGTCGGCCCGCGCCGACGAGGTCTTGCGCGCGCTCGGCGACCGCGTCGACCCGATCTCGAACGGGCCCCTGCTGCGGGCGGTGCTCCCGACGAGGGGCGCGGCGCTGCTGGCCGAGGTGGGCACCCGTGGCGCGACGTTGGCGGTGTGCGTGGGCGGCCGCGAGCTCGGCGCGCTCCTCACGGCGGCGCGGGCCCCGGGCGAGGCCCCGGACCGGCTGGCGGCGATCGTGGGGCTCGGTCGCGTCGGCGGCGACGAGGCCCGGGCCGCGCTCGAGGCCCTGCTCGCCGACCAGGCGCAGCCGGCGGCCGTGCGCGCGCAGGCGTGGCGGGCCTACAAGCGGCTCCTCCGCGCGGCCACCGTCCGGTTCGCGGACGGCGTCGATCGCGAGAAGCGGTCGGGCGGCGGATGGTCGGAGGGCGCTGGCGACGAGGACGAGGACGAGGACGGGGACGGGGACGACGGGGACGGGGACGACGGGGACGAGGACGACGGGGACGGGGACGACGAGGACGGGGACGAGGACGAGGACGACGAGGAATTCGAGGACGAGGACGACGACGATGAGTGACACCCGCACGGTGACCGTGGCGTTCGGTCCGCTCGTCCACGACGCGGACGAGACCCACGCGCGCCTCCGGCTCCCGACCGACGCCCGGCGCGGCCAGGCGCGGCTCTCCGCGCGTCCCCATCGCCCCGCCGTCGCGCGCGACGCGCTCCTCGCGCTCGGCGACGTGCTCGCGAGCGACCTTCGGTTCAAGGCGCGCGACCGCGCCGACTACCTCGCGTACCTCATCGCCAAGGGCAAGGGCGTCTCCAAGGCCGTGTGGGAGGCCCAGCGAGAGTTCCTGGCGCTCAAGTACGACGCCGCCACGCAGGCCGAGGAGCCGCTGGATCCGCTGGTCACCGTCGGGGAGGACGCCGTCCGGTTCGAGGTCCTGTCGCGTGACGAGTCCACGCACGCCTGCCTCGCCCTGCGGCGGCCCGCAGCCTTCGCGACCCTCGACGCCACGCCCGGCGCCACCCACCTCGACCTGTCGCCCGAGCTCCTGCGGACGCTGGGGCGGGTCCGCAGCTTCCGGCCGCTGACCCTCGAGATCGAGCCCGCAGCCGAGGCCCCCGCCGTCGAGCGCAAGGTGCCGCTGCGCTGGCTCCGCGCGTTCGGCCAGATGGCGGCCGCCGCGGCGCTGCCGACCACCGTCGTCCCGCTCGCGCCGGTCGACGTGTACAACGTCCTGCACCACCTGCGGATGCACAAGGCCAGGACCTCGCCGCGCGCGCTCCGCTACGAGCTCGTCCCCGGGGAGGCGCCGCGCCTCGTGCTCGAGCCGTGGGACGCGGTCACGGTGGGCACCGGGGGCCCCTTCACCGGCCGTCGCCCCGCGGTGATCCGCACCTGGGGCCGCCAGCGGCTCGCCGGCCTCGCGCGGCTGCTCCCGCACGCCCACGCAGTACGCGCGCACCTCGGGGGTCCCGGGCTGCCCGCGTTCTACGTGGTCGAGGGCGACGACTTCACCTTCACCCTCTCGCTGTCGGGGTGGACGGATGCGGGTTGGGGGGGGATCACGACCTTCGACCAGCTCACCGACCCCGATCCGGACGGGCTCCTCGCGCGCCTCACCGGGCTTCGGGTGGGACTCGACCTGTCGAAGGGCACCCCGTACGACCGGCCGCTCCTGGCCACGCCCCTGCCTGCCGACGACCTGCGGTACCGCGACGCCCGGGAGGCCGCCGCGCACCGCCTGCTCGCGACGCGCGGGCAGGTCGCCGTCGCGAAGGTGCACGACGCGCCCGAGGGCCGCACCGTCGAGGGGCGCGTGGACGACCGCGAGGCCCACCGCAGCTACGCGCCGTCGTTCACCCTCGACGTGGAGGGCAAGACCTCGGGCGCGCTGTGCACCTGCGCCACCTTCCGGCGCTCGGGCGTCAAGGAGGGCCCGTGTGAGCACCTGATCGCGGTCCGTGTGCTGTACGGGCGCGAGCAGGCGGCGCTCGAAGCCGCGCGGGGTACGGCCGAGGGCCGCAAGGTCATCCGCGCCGAGACGCGCACGTTGTACCGGCGGACCGACCGCGGGACCGAGACCTTCCGGCTGTCGTTGGACGGCCGACAGGTGGTGGCGCGGTTCGGCCACCGGGAGCCGCTGCGGATGCAGCGCACGTTGTTCGCCACCGAACCCGAGGCCCGGGCCGCGTACTTCCGGCGCCTCGACGAGCTCGAGCGCAAGGTGTGGCTCGACGGAGGCTCCGGTGTCTGATCGTCCGTTGACAGGCCGTCCGGGGCCAGCGTATCGTCCGACCGGTCCTGCAGGGGGTGGTCCCCTTTCGTTAGCCTGCGTCTCGGCGCAAGGGCGGCGTCGCGCCGTCCGGGAACATCAACCTGGCATTCTCCACAAGGTAGGCTGTTCGTGGTTTGCTCGGCCCGAGGGCTCCCCACGGGAGATCTCGGCTGGACCCACCACGCCACCGCGGTGCGAGATCTCCCGTGGGGAGCCCTCGGGCCGGCAAACCGGTGAGCCTACCGTGTCCCGTGAGGGAGGTAGCGGTTCGGAGCGCCCCCTGCAGAACCACTCCGGCACGCGCAGGCCGCAGGTGAACCATGGCTGATCACCAGCCCTCCTCGCCGGCCGCGACGCCGCGCTGGGCCGACATCGCGGCTGGCGGCGGCATCCGCAAGTGGACCGACGCGGAGCTGCTCCGTCGCGGCCTCACCGACCCCGCGCTGGCCTCCGACGCCTCGGACGAGGCCCGCAAACGCTACAAGGCGCGACGCGAAGAGGAGCGGCGCGCCCGGAAGGAGCTGTACCAGGCGGCATGGCGGGCGTACAAGCAGGCGCACGTCGTCCACCTCGGCGTCTTCTACCGCGACGAGCCCGACCTCGACCGCCTCGACCCGCCGGACGCCGAGGACAAGGCACGCCAGAACGCGCTCCCCGACGCGGTCTCCGGGGCCGAGGCGCTGGCCAGGGCCCTCGACCTGTCGATCCCGCGCCTGCGGTGGCTCGCCTACCACCGCGAGGTGGATCGCGGCACCCACTACGTCCGCTGGGTCATCCCCAAGCGCGACGGCCGCCCACGCCTCATCTCCGCGCCCAAGCCAGACCTCAAGCGCGTCCAGCGGTGGATCGCGCAGAACGTCACCGAACACCTGCCCACCCACGACGCAGCCCACGGCTTCCTCGTCGGTCGCAGCATCGTGACGAACGCGTCGGTGCACGCCGGCGCCGCCGTCGTCGTCAAGCTCGACATCGAGGCGTTCTACCCGACGATCACCTGGCGCCGGGTCAAGGGCCTCCTGCGGCACGCCGGCGTTCCCGAGCAGGCGGCGATCCTGATGGCGCTGCTGGCCACGGACTCCCCGCGCGAGGTGGTGGAGCTCCGCGGGCAGCCGTGGCACGTCGCGACCGGCCCGCGGTCGCTGCCCCAGGGCGCGCCCACGAGCCCGTCGATCACGAACGCGTTGTGTCTGCGGCTCGACTGCCGGCTCACCGGGCTCGCCCGCGTCCTCGGGGCCCGGTACACGCGCTACGCCGACGACCTCACGTTCTCGTTCCACGGCCGGGCGGCCGACGGCCCCAGGAACCGGGTGGGCCGGCTGCTCCGGATGGTGACCCGCATCGTGCGCGAAGAAGGCTTCGCCATCCAGCCCCGGAAGACCCGGGTGATGCGCTCGGGCGCGCGCCAGAGCGTGACGGGCCTCGTCGTGAACGCCGCCGAGGGCCGCCCCGACGCCCGGGTGCCGCGCAAGACGCTGCGGGCGCTGCGGGCGGCGCTCAAGAACCGCGAGCTCGGCCGCCCCGGGAAGGGCGAGACGCTCGACCAGCTCCGCGGCATGGCCGCGTTCGTGATGATGACCGACCGGGAGCGGGGGGCGGCGCTGATGGCGCGCGTCGACCGCCTCGAAGCCAGCCAGGGAGGCCGTTCGTGAGCGACTGGAAGGTGAGCCTCGAGTGCGTCGAGGGCGGGTCGAGCAAGTTCTGGCGGGCCCGCGTGGACGGCGGCACGCTGGTGGTGAACTTCGGTCGGATCGGCACCGGCGGCCAGACCCAGATCAAGGAGCTCGGGCCCGAAGGCGCGGCCAAGGAGCTCGAGAAGCTGATCCGCGAGAAGCGGAAGAAGGGCTACGAGGACGCGGGCTCGGCGGGCACCACCGAGGGTGACGACGACGGGGACGACGACGAGGACGACGAGGTCGAGGCGCCGCGCAAGCCGGCGAAGGCGTCCGCGCCCGCCCCGACCCCGGCGACGCCCGAGCCGCTGCGGCTCCCGACCCCCCCGAGCGCGGCGGCCGCGGACCTGGTGCTGGACCTGAAGGGCCGGCGCATCGACACGCAGGTCAAGCTCGACGGCTCGGTCGTGCGCCTCGTGTCCGAGGAGTCGTACGCCGACCCGGCCGCTGCGCGCGAGGCCTTCGAGCGGCTGCGGGCGGCGCTGTTGGCGGACGGCCACCGCCCGCGCTGACGGCTGTCGGAGGGGTGCCTGCACCCCTGGCTCAGAACGCCCAGCCCACGTTGGTGTGCGCGGCCGGCGCCAGCCCCGCCACGCCATAGCCGCCGACCTCGTACGCGAAGTACGAGACCCCGAGGCCGCCAGACAACACCAACCCGCGTCCGAGGACCCCGGTGTAGCCCACGAGGCCGCTCGTGTAGCCCCCGAAGCGCGCCTCGTCGCTGGTGGACAGCCGCGCGGCCACCCCGCGCGCCATCACCCAGCCCCCCTCCGGCGCCGACCCCGTGAAGAAGCCGCGCACACCAGCCTCTCCGCCGAGCCCCACGTACGGTCCGTTCGTGTCGGCGAGCACGCCGTCGAACAGGCGCAGGCTCGGGCCCGCGTACACCGACACCCGCGGGCCCAGGCTCCGCTCCACCTGCACGTGGACGAACCCGATCGCGGTGGTGAGCGGGTCCACCGTCACCGTCCAGTGAAAGGGCACTTCGTGCATGTCAGGCCGAGGCCGACTTCGACTCGAGCGGCGGCAGGAACGTGTCGTAGAAGAACTGGCAGTCCTTGCGGATCTGCTCCTCGGTGAGGCCGTACTTGCTGAGGTCGTAGGCGTGCTCCGACTTGTACGCGCGCTGCTTGGCGTCGCGCTTGCGGATCGCGTCGCGCTGCTCGGGGGTGATGTCGAGCTCGCAGAACTTGCAGATCTCGTCCATCATCGGCTCGAACTCAGCCATCAACCGGTCGAACCGGACCACGAGCACCCGGTCGTGGTCGATGGCGCCGCTCGTCCAGTCGGCGTGGAACCGGCGCATCAGCTCGACGATCGCGGCGTACACGCGCTTCGTGTGCCGGTCGCGGACCTCCTGGGGGAGGTTCTGGTAGCCGAGGCCCGTGGACAACACGCCTTGCAGCAGGCTCATCGTGGACGGGATGACGTTGAGCGGGTCGCGCGCGAGGTACAGCACCTTCGCGTCGGGGTGCGCCTTGAGGAACGCCGGCGTCTGCGGGGTGACGCTGAACAGCTTGGCGATCACGCGCGTGTGCTTCGAGTGCACGAGGTTGCGCTTCCACAGCTGCTCGAGCCAGGCCCAGTCGCGGGCCGAGGTGTCGCGGCCCTCGGGGGTGAACGCCTTGATCAGGTCTTCGTCCTGCAGGAACGCCAGGAAGAAGCCGTACAGGAAGAAGCCGTCGAAGAACCGGAACGTGAGCCCGGCGTCGTCCGTCTCCACGATCTGCAGGCCGGTCTCGTGGACCTTGTGGTCGTGGTGCTTGGTGGGGCTCACGGCCTCGAGCAGCGGCAGCAGCGGGCGGAGGAACACCTGCAGGGTGAGCGACGGGTAGATGAGCTGGTACAGCTTCATGCCCGAGCCGAAGCCCTGGTCGTGCAGGAACCGCTGCAGGAAGGTGCTCCCGGTGCGGTGGTTCCCGATGATGACGATGGGCTTCTTGACCTCGGTGCTGCCGACCGGAAAGAACAGCCGGTCGACCCAGGTGCCGAGCACCATCACCGTCCGCATCCAGGCCATGCCCGCGAAGAGGAACAGCGGCCGGACGCTGTAGCCGAAGGGGTTCCTGGCCACTGCGTACGCGGCTTGGGTGCGACCGAGGAGCGAGCTGACGTCGTGGGGCATGAGACCGTCCCTGGGCGCGGGGCACGCGCCGAGCGTCCGCCCTCCTAGTGGCTCCGGAGGCTCCGTGCCAGTCAGGCGGCCGAGCGCGCGGCGACGCCGAGGTGCCGCCGCAGGTACGCGCCCCAGTCGGCCTCCACCTCGAGGGTCCGCGCGATGGAGTAGAGCCCCGCGAGGGCGCGGTGGAGGAACAACATGTCCTTCGCGCCGCGCACCGTCGGGAACGACCACAACCGCTGCGCCGGCCCCCGCAGCCGCACCACGAGATCGGGCTCCCCGGGGCCGATGGTGCTCGGGCCCGCGCGCCACGGCCCCACGAGGGCGTCACAGAAGTCCCACACCGCCTCGCCCGCGGCGCCGTTCGTGCCGTCCCACACGCCCAGCCCGAAGCAGCCTTCGAGGGTGGCGTCGCGGTCGCCGTCCAACGCGGCGAGCACGGTCCGCGCATACGCCGCGAGGAACGAGGGCTCGAACCGCTTGACGCAGCCGTAGTCCAGCAGCCCCACCCGCCCGTCCGGCAGGAACAGGTAGTTCCCGGGGTGCGGATCGGCGTGGAGCAGGTGGTGGTGGAACGTGCTCGTGAAGAACAGGTCGGCGAGGTGCTCTCCGGCCCGCTGGCGCAGCGCGCGGTCGGCCGTGGCGACGAACCGGTCCACCGGCAGGCCGTACACCCGGTCCATCGTGAGCACGCGGTCGGTCGAGAGCGAAGGCACGAGGCGGGGGATCACGAACCGCTGGTCGGAGCCGAACACCAGGCGGAACGCCTCCAGGTTCGCGGCCTCCTGCAGGTAGTCGAGCTCCTCGCGCAGCCGGGCCTCGATCTCGCTGATCACGTCCTCGAGCTCCCCCGGGTCCCGCGAGGCGACCACGCGCCCCGTCCGCATCAGGGTGCGCAGCGCGAACAGATCGGCCTCGACCGCCTCGGCGACGCCGTCGTGCAGCACCTTCACGACCACCTCCCGGCCGTCGGGCAACGTGGCGGCGTGGGCCTGGGCGAGGCTCGCCGTCCCGAGCGGAGCCTCCGAGAACGTAGCGAAGTGGGTGGACAGCGGGCCCTCGAGCGAGGCCTCCACCGCCCGGCGGATGGAATCGAAGGGGACCGGCGGGGCCGCCGCGTGGAGCGTGCCGAGCGCCTGCTGCACGTCGGGCGGCAGGTCGAGGTGGACCGAGAGCAGGGCGAGCTGCTGGCCGGCCTTCATGGCCACGCCGCGCAGGTTGCCGAGCGCGTGGGCGAGGTCGCGCGCCTCCTGGCCCACGTCGGGCTCTGCGCCCCCGAGGGCCTGCCGGACGCGCCCGGTGACCCAGGACGAGGTGGTCCGGCCGACCAGCGCCCCCAGCCCCATCACCCGCCCGAACCGACCCACGGTGACCTCCGGACCCGCGGGTATCGAACCGCGGCGTGCCCCGGGTTCACTCGAGCGTCAGGCCCAGCACCACCACCCCGGGGACCTCGTTCCCGCGCGCGTCCCGCGCCACCCGCGACGACGTGATCGCCGGGGTGCCTCCGAGGAGCGCAGGATCCACCAGCGTGGACAGGTCGATCGCCAGGCTGCTGCCCAGGAGCACGGAGACCGCGTCGATCAGGCCCCCGAGGCCCGCGATGACCTCGTCCTCGGCCCACTCGCCCTCCACGACGTAGTCCAGCACGGCGCCGTCGGACACCGCGAGGTCGATCGCGATGGACGAGCCCCGGGCATCGAGGTCTGCGGCCACCGCGAGCTCGGCGGCGAGCCAGGGCAGACACGCGCCCGCCGGCGTGGACACCTGGGCTTCGATCGTGAGGTCCGGCAGGATCAGGGTGGCGAACGGCTCGAGCCCGCCGTGAACACGGCCCACGCCGCTGGTGGGCAGGCCGACCGTGATGCACATCCCGGTGCGGTCCGCGGGCAGCTCTCCGCCGCCGGGCAGCGCCAACAGGGGCAGCGCCACGACCTCACCGAGGATCCCCGGGAGCTCGAGGGTGCCGAGGTCGAACGCGGCGAGCACGTCCCCCGACAACAACGCGCCGATCAGCCCTTCGTGCACCGAGAGCAGGAAGTCGGTGCGGGGCGGTGCCTCCGCCACGCCGGGCAGGTGCGGACTGCCCACGGCCGCGACCCCACCGAGCTCGACGCCGAGCACGGCCGCGACGCCGTCCGCGTCGACGTCGACCTGGTCGAGCGACAGCGCCAGCGGGAACCCGAGCGCTTCGGTCTCGAGGGTGGTGGCCGGCAGGGCGAGCTCGGCGAACGGGACCACGCCGAGGTCGAGCGCGAGCTCGAGGGCGCTGCCCACGGCGGACACGAGGCCGCCGGTGAGGAATGCGAGCAGGCCGGCGTCGATCCCGGCGAACTCGAGGATCGGACCCGAGAGCTCGACGTTGGTGTCGACGATGTCGAGGGTGACGGCATCGTCGGCGAGATCGAGCGCGAGGGTGGCGCCGATCCGCAGCTCGTCGACGCCGAACACGACGGGCACGGCCGGCAGCAGGGGGGCCGACGCGTCGAACGCGATGCGGAAGTCGGTCCACCCGAC
This sequence comes from Myxococcota bacterium, assembly GCA_044356535.1. Taxonomy (GTDB): domain Bacteria; phylum Myxococcota_A; class UBA796; order UBA796; genus JACKER01. The sequence continues at coordinate 17,862 of JBIKWC010000034.1, read as the reverse complement.
GCCGAAGAACAGGTCGTCGCCGTCCGGCGCCAGGACCACGTCGGCGGGTCCGGCGGTTCCGGAGGTGGACGCGAACGTGAAGCCACCCAGCAGCACCGGGGGGATCGCGGCTGCGAGGACGGCGGGGAGGTCGGCGGCGTCGACCTGCTCGGCGACCCCGACGGTGAGCTGGTCGAGGCCGGAGGGGGTGACGCGCGCGACGAGGGCGCCGGGCCAGCTGTCGCGCGGATCGTCGCCGGCGTACACGGTGCGGCGGCGGTCCGTCGTCTCCTCGCCGCGCGCGCTGGTCACGGTGATGACGCGCACGTCGCCGGTGACGGGCACCTCGGTGCGGAAGGAGCCGTCGGTGGCGACGGGGACGACCTCGCCCTCGACCGTGACCACGTCGAACGCGGAGGTGGTCCGGCCGGAGACGACGACGGGGGCGTCACCCGCGAAGGCACCCTGCGCGGGGGACGTGAGCTCGAGCGCCAGGGGCGGCGGCTCGACGGGAGGGGCCGGCGGCGTGCCGTCGTCGATGAGCAGCTCGCCCCGACCACACCCTGCCAGCCACATCGCGATCATCTGCCCCCCTGCGGAACACCGGTTGTAATCAGGCGGGCAGCGCGGGTCTGCAAGAACTGGCCCGGTCGGGTCAGAGCGTGCGGAGGTAGGCCACCAGGGCTTCCATGTCGTCGCTCGACAGGCCCGAGGTGTCGCCCATGGACCCGTCGCGGACCCGCTCCAGCATCGCGCGGAGCGTGGGCGCCGAGCCATCGTGCAGGTAGGGCGCGGTGGCGTCGATGCCAGTCAACGTCGGCGTGTCGACCTCCATCTTCAGGTCGAGGACGCGGTGCGGCAGCTGGTCGGTACCGCGCGGGCCTGCGTGGCACTCGGAGCAGCCCACGGTGACGTCGTGGAACAGCGCCTCTCCGCGCTCGACCATCGCGTCGCGGTGGCCCTTCGTCTCCACGTCGACCGGGCGGATCGCGTTGACGAAGACCTCGACCTTCGCTGCCTCGTCGTCCGCGAGACCGAACCCACCCATGCGGCCGACGGTGGTGATCTGGGCCTCGCGGGCCACGGACTCCACGTCGAGCGACCAGGTGACGGGCGTGGTCTCGCCCACGTTGCCGGCCAGCGACGGCGTCTGGCGGGGGTTGTGGTCGAACGACCAGGTCAGGCCGTCGTTGCGGCCCTCGAAGTGGCAGGTGGAGCAGGAGACTCCCGCGCCAGCCGTGGTCATCCGGCCGTCGTCGGCGCTGTAGAACAGCGCGCGCCCGCTCTCGAAGTCGTCGGTCGTGAGCCGCTTCGCGGCGGTGGTGCGCTTGCTGGCGGAGAAGGACTCCACCAGGAACTCGCCGTTGTTCAGGCGGTCGAGGTAGGTCTGGAGCCGGCGGCGCTCGAGCACGGACACGCTGCGCCCGCCCCGCTCGTGGACGAGCACCTGGCCAGCACCGTCGAGGGCCACGCCGTACGGGTTGCCGGCGAGGCTGGCGAGCGCCTGGGCACGCTCGTAGAAGCCGCCTTCGGAGGGGGCGAGGTTCGTCGCGCCCGTGTCGAAGCCGAACGTGGTGGCGCCGTCGGGGTTCGACGACGGGTCCATGCGCTGCCCGTCGATGGGGCGCAGGTCGACCACGGCGACGGCGTTGGCCGCCTCGATCGCCGCATACACGGTGGTGCCGTTGTCGTCGAACACCGCACCCGAGACGTACGCGCGCTTCGGCATGCCGTCCGCGAAGCCGCCGACGAACATGGCGATGGCGTCCTCGCCAGGCACCACCTCGCCGTCACCCGGATCGAGCGGCACACCCACGAGGGCAGGGTTGAACTTCGACACCGAGAGCTGCAGGCCCACGCCGCTCGTGGCCCCCGCGTAGTACGGGTTGGTGGGCGGGGTGATGTCGGCGGCGCTGACCTGCGGCTGGTCGCCGGCGGACAGGTTGTCGACGTAGAGCACGGGCCACACGACCGCGTCGCCGAGGGGGGAGATCGCGATGTCTCCGGTGTTCCGGGGCGTCAGGTCGATGGGATCGCCGTCGTCGGTGGGGAGCTCGGTCTCCGGCGGTTGGATCTGCGAGATCTCGCCGCTCTCGAGGTCGATGCGGGCGAGCGGCGCTTCGTAGGCCGAGGCCACGAACAGCGCGCAGTCGCAGGGGTGCATCGCCAGCCAGCGCGGGTCGTTCATGACGTCCCAGCGGCGCAGCTCCTTCTGTGTGGCGCCTTCGAGCTCGACGACCTGGTCCTGCTGGGAGACCGCGACGTACACGCGGCTGCCGTCGGAGGTGGCGGCGATGCCGTAGGGCTCGGCCCCGACCGTGAACCGGGACTTCTCGACGGGGGCGCCGTCGCCCGCGATGTCGAGCACCGCGACGGCGCGCTCGGCGCGGAGCGTGACCCACAGCTCGTCGCCGACCCGGACCATGCGGGTGGGCTCGCCGCCCACCTCCAGCTCTCCGAGGACGTTCCCGTCGCGATCGGCGCGCGACACGGTGCCGTCCCACGCGTTCGTGGTGAACACGGAGGTCCGGTACGCCACGATCGTCGCGCCCGTCGCCGGGGCCGGGTTCTCGGTTCCACAGCCCACCAGCAACGCCAACATCGACACCATACGTCCTCCCTTCCTGCCCCGTGGACAGTGTATGCCCGACCCGACCGGCAGGTGCCAAGGGAATATCGGGGGCTGACGCGGCGTTCGATGACTTCTGGTGACGGATCGGGGCTCGAACGTCACCCGCTCACGCGGCGCGGAGCACGATCTCCCCGGGGCCCGCGCCCTCGGCGCCGAACACGAGGTGCCGGGTGGCCACCTTCTGGACGAAGAACCGGTCGTGGCTCACCACCACCACCGCGCCGGGGAAGTGCACCAGCGCCCGCTCCATCACCTGCGTGCTGGTGACGTCGAGGTGGTTCGTGGGCTCGTCCAACACCAGCACGGAGGCGCCCGACAACAGGCACTGGGCCATCGCCACCCGCGCCTGCTGTCCCCCCGACAGCGTGCCGATCCGGGCCTTCAGGTCGGCCTCGGAGAACTGGAACATCGTGAGGAACCGGCCCACCGACTTGCGGGTGGCGGTGAGCGCCAGGCTGTCGGGCAGCGCGTTCACCGCGTGGGAGACGGTGTCGGCCGGATCGAGCTCGGCGAGCATCTGGTTGTACGACACGACGCGCTGCCCGCGGGTCCACTCCACCTCACCGCTGTCGGCCGCCTCGGCGCCGAGCAGCACCCGGAGGAGCGTGGACTTTCCGCTGCCGTTGGCGCCGAGGATGGCGAGCCGCTGTTTGCGCCGCAGGTCGAACGTCAGGTCCGAGAACAGCAGGTGCTCGCCGTAGGCCTTCCGCAGGGAGCGGACCTCGCACAAGGCGTCCTTGACGTGGAGGTTGCCGTAGATCTCCGTGATGATCTGGTCCACGGGTCGCGGCCCGGCGCTCTTGCGGATCTCCGCCAACCGCTTGTCCAGCCCTCTGCTGGCCTGGCGGGCGGCCTCCCGGCGGCTCGCGATGCCCTCGGCCTCGAAGGCCAGGAGCTCCGACTCGTGGACGAACTGGCGCTGGAGCGTCTTGAAGCGCAGCTGCTTCTCCACGACGTAGGCCTCGAAGTTGCCGCTGTATTCGTGCAGGTGGTGGTTCTCGACCTCCACGATGCGGGTGACGACTGCGTCGAGGAACGCGCGGTCGTGGGAGATCACGATGGCGGAGCCGCGGAAGCTGCGGAACCAGTCCTCGACCCACTCGACGCCGGCCATGTCGAGGTAGTTCGTGGGCTCGTCGAACAACAGGACGTCGGGCTCCTCGAGGAGGATCTTGGCGAGCGACGCGCGGTTGCGCCACCCGCCGGACAACGCGTCGATGGGGCAGTTGCGGCGGGTGTCGTCGAACCCGAGCTTCGTGAGCGCGGTGTCGATGCGGCGCTCCACGTCCCAGCCCCCGAGGCGCTCCATCTCCGCGAACAGGTCGGCCTGGCGCTGGACCAGGCGGTCGAGGGTGTCGGCGTCGGTGGCCTCGTCGCCCATCGCGGCCTCGGTGGCGGCGAGCTCGGCCTCGACGGTGTGCACCTCGGCGAACACGTTCCGCAGCACCTCGAGGATGCTCTGCGTCCCGTCGAGCTCGGAGAACTGCGAGAAGTAGCCGAGCTTCACGCCGTCTTCGACCGTGACCACGCCCTCGGACGGCGGGAGCTGCGCGAGCACCAGCTTGAGCAGCGTGGTCTTGCCCGAGCCGTTCTTCCCGATCAGTCCGACCCGATCCCCCGTCTCCAGGCGGAAGAACGCCTCCCGCAGGATGGGGGTGTCACCGAAGCGGACGGTCACGTCGTTGAAGCGTACGAGGCTCATGCGCGCCCGTAGCACGCGGTGGGCCTCGCGTGCAGCTCAGCTCGTGCGGCGCTCGAGCTCCGCCAGCCGCGCGCTCGTCGTGCGCAGGTTCGCCGACAGGCGCAGGGTGAGGTTCCACAGGATCTTCACTGCGAGGGTCGGGTTGCCCTTCAGCAGCGCGAAGAACGACTCGCGCGAGATGACCATCAGCTCCGCGTCCTGCGCACACACCGTGGTGGCCGAGCGGACCGGGTCGTCGAGCAGGGCCATCTCGCCGAAGTTCGACCCGGGGCCGAGCTCCACGATGACCCGGCCGTGCTTCACCACGTTCACCGAGCCGGAGATGACGAGGTAGAGCTCGTTCCCTGCGTGCCCCTCCTCGAACACCACGGCGCCTGCGGGCAGCCGGCGGGGGTGGGTGGCCTGCGCCACCGCGCGGAGCTCCTTCTCGGTGCAGTGCGCGAACAGCGGCATCGGCGCCAGGATCGCGAGGCGCGCCTGGGCGGAGTCCGGCGTGAAGGGGACGCCGCTCCCGAGCTGGGCACACGCGGCGAGCACGCCCACGTTGCCGGCGTCGTTCGGGAGCACCGAAGGGAGCGCCGTGAGGTGCTCCGAGATGAGCCGCACCTGGAGGATGGGCTCGGGGACCGTGCGGGGAAGAGAGGCCGCGCAGACCACGAACCGGTCGTCCGCCGCGAGCTCCATACACAGCGACTCCACCCGCACGCGCGGGTTCGGGCCGAGCGACCTCGTGTAGCGGCGGTCTCCGAGGGTGCTCGCCTGCCGCTCCTCGGTCGGGTCGTCTTCGCCGGGCTCGGTGAACGTGATGGGCTCGTCGCCGCGGCTGTGGTCGACCGTGAGCTGGTGCACGAGCCCGCGGCGCACGAGGTACACGCGGCCGTCGCCCACGTGGCCGATGAACGCTTCGGTCTCGAGCAACAGCAGCACGTCGAGGGTGACCAGGACCCCCTGTCGCCGCCGCGCGAACGCGAAGAGGTCCTGGGCGGCGCGCGCGAAGCCCTCCTCGATGGCGGACAACACGCGGGACCGCAGCTCCGCCGACGGGTTCCGGCGGAACCGCATCAGGATGTCGTCGTTCTTTTCCAGGTGCGAGCGCACGAGCTCGAGCGCGAGCCGGGCGCCGGCGCGCGCGTCGGGTCCGCCACCGGGGGCGTCGGCGACCGCGAGCAGCCCGACCCGTGGGTTGAGCACGATCTGGTCGGCCGTGGGCCCTCCGGCGGGTCCCGGAGCGAAGACGATGGAGGTGGCGAGGTCCATGGGCGGCGCGAGTGTACCAGCCGCGCGAGAGAGGGGCGAGGGCCACGTTGCGCCAGCCAGGGGTCGGGGCGTATGGAGGTGCATGTTGCTGCTCGCGCTCGCGGCCTGCGCCCGCCGCTCCCCACCCGACGAGGCGTGGGAGCTGTTGTTGCACGGGCAGGTGGTCGGGGTCCAGCGCAGCTGGTGGTCCCCCGGTCGCGTGGTGCGCGAGCGTCTCCTGCGGGTGGCCGCCGACGGGCGCACCCACGACCAGCACACCACCGTGACGTTGTCGCTCGCCGCCGACGGCGCCGTGGCGTCCTGGACCGTCACCCGGCCCGAGCGCACCACCACCGGGTCGGGCCCGGCGTGGGACGCGTGGTCGGTGTTGCCCGCAGCCAGCGGTCGGCTCCCCCTGGTGGACGAGGCCTCGGGCGGGCTGGTGGAGCGGGACGTGGTGCGGACTGGGGACCTGTTGTCGTGGGACACGGCGGCCGGCCCGGTCCTGGTGGCGTTGGAGGGCGGGCGTCCGGTTTCGGGCACCTGGGCGGGGACCGCGTTCCGGCGAGCGTCTCCGGAGGTCGCCGACCCGGAGGCCACGGACGTGGCGGCGCTGTTGTCGCGCCCCGCTCCTGCGTTCCCGGACGCCCGGCGGTCGGTGGTGTCGGAGTGGACCGTGGGGGGCGAGGCGGTGCGCGTGGACGTGCCGCTGGCGCTGGAGCTCCCGCCGTGGGCGGCTGCGGTGGGGGCGCTCGCGCGGCGCGTGGCGGCCGAGCTGCCCGACGCTGCGGCGCCGTTCGGGGCGGAGGGCGCGGGGGACTGCACCGAACACACGCAGCGGTTCCTGGTGGAGGCGGCGGACGCCGGCTGGGAGGTTCGCCCGGTGGCGGGGTGGCTGTACCTGGCGGAGCCGACGCCACGGTTGTGGCTTCACGCCTGGGCCGAGGTGCGGGTCGGGGAGCGGTGGGTCGCCGTGGACCCCACCCTGGGCCAGTTCCCGGCCGACGCCGGGCACCTGCCGATCGGGAGCTCCACGGTCGACGTGGCCCGACTCGACGGCGTGGACGTGACGCTTCGGGACCTTCGGTGAGTCGGCGGGAGGTGTTACGGCGGGGGTCACTGGGGGTCGTGCTGTCCACGGCGTTGCTCGCGATGGTGGGGTGTGGCGCGGAGCGTGAGCCGGAGCTGGTGCTCGCGGCTCCATCCGAGCTGCGGGCCACCGCCCTCGGTCCCATCGAAGGGCCGGCGGTGCTGTTGTCGGACGGCTCCGAGCCCGAAGGCGTGATCTGGACGGTGAGCCACCCCGAGGTGGTCGAGGTCCAGCGGAACCGGGTCGTCGCGGTGGGCCCCGGCTCCACCGGCGTGACCGCCGAGTGGGAAGGCGAGCGGGTGGGCTTCGACGTGGTGGTCGCGCTCGACACCCGCCTCTCGTTCCTGGGCGCCCCGGAGACCTTGCGGGTGGGCGACGTCCGCGAGCTCGAGCTCGTGGCGCTGCTCGGGGACGTCCCGGTCGACCCGGGTCGGGTGCACTGGTCCACCTCCGATCCCGAGGTCCTGCGGGTCGACGACGGCTCCGTCACGCCGGTGCTCCCGGGCACTGCGTGGATCACGGCCCGCGCGCGCGGCGCCTCGGCGATGGTCGAGCTCGAGGTCGTGCCGTAGGCATGCGCATCGCGTTCCTCGGCACCCCCGCGTTCGCGGTCCCCACGCTCGACGCGCTGGTGGCGGCTGGCCACGACGTGGCGCTGGTGGTCTCCCAGCCCGACCGGCCAGCGGGGCGCGGCCAGACGCTGACGAGCCCCCCGGTGGCGGTGCGGGCCCGCGAGCTCGGGCTGCCGGTGGCCCAGCCGAAGGCGCTGAAGTCGGGCCCGTTCCCGGAGCGGTGGTCGGCGCTCGGGCTCGACGCCGCCGTGGTGGTCGCGTACGGGCGCATCCTCCCGGAGGCCCTGCTTCGGGCACCGCGACTCGGGTGTGTGAACGTCCACGCCTCCTTGCTGCCGCGGTGGCGCGGCGCCGCGCCGATCCAGTGGGCGGTGCTGGCCGGCGACGGCGAGACGGGTGTGTGTACGCAGCGCATGGAGCCCGACCTCGACACCGGCCCGCTGTGGTGCGAACGCCGCACCCCGCTCGACCCGCGCGAGACCTCCGGCACCCTGCACGACCGGCTGATGCACCTCGCGGCCGAGGTCGCGGTGGAGACGCTCGCGATCGCCGAACACACCGCGCCGCGCCCGCAGGACCCGGAGGGCGTGACGTGGGCCGCCAAGATCGAGAAGGACGACGGTCGGGTGGACTGGGCGCTCGACGCGGCGGGCCTCGACCGCCGGATCCGCGCGATGACGCCGTGGCCCGGGGGCTGGGTGGCCGGCGCCGCTGGCCCGGTCAAGCTCCTCGAGGTCACCCCGCTCGACGCTGCGGGTGTCCCCGGGGTGGTCCTGAGCACCGACCCCCTGGTCATCGGGTGCGGCACGGGGTCGTTGCGCCTCGACCGCGTGCAGCTGCCCGGGCGCAAGGGGGTCACCGGCGCCGAGGCCGCTCGCGGCCTGCGGCTGGCTCCGGGAGCGGCGTTCCCTCCCGCCTGAGGCCCCTGGTCACGCCGCCAGCAGCGCACCCGCCAACACGCCCACGACGGCGCGGTGACCTTCCTCGCAGATCGCGGCCTTCTCGTGGTCGGACACGAGGCCGTGGGCCACCAGGCGGGGGTCGTCCGGCGCGCCGTCTCCGGAGAGGTGGGGGACCTCGGCGAACACTGGCGCGACCGCCTCGCGGACGGGGTCTCCGCCCTCGGCGATCGCCCAGGCGAGGATGGCCCACGACAGCTCGGCGTGGGCACCCTCCTCGTCGGCGATGGCGCGGAGCACTTCGACCACCGCGGGGTCCGTGGCGCGCTCCGCCAATGCGGCGGCGAGGTGCGCAGCGATCGTCTCGCCGATGCATCCCTCGCGGGCGGTGGCCACTGCGAGCGACGCGAGGTCCTGCGCGAGGTGGATGGGCGGCGACACGATGCCGCGGGGACCGAGCCGGGTCCCTGCATAAGCCGAGGCCAGGCCGTAGCAGGCCCGCGCGTGTCGGAGCTCGTCGGCGCCGGCCACCTGGGCCCGGTGCACGAGGTCCGCGGGGGCGCCGAGCGCCACGAGGTCGAGCACCAGCTTCGCGAACCCGGCGACGGAGGAGTGCTCCGCACGGGCGTTGTCGAGCCAGTACCGCGCGAGGTGTTCGCGCTGGGCGGGCGACAACGCCGCCACCCAGGGCGTCGGGGCGTCGGCCCAGTCGGCGCGGGCGCAGTGGTCGGTGAGCATCGCGCGGGCCTCGACCACGAGCGGGCGCCCGTAGCACCCGCAGTCGTAGACCTTGCCCCCACCCGAGCCACCGCACGCGGTGGCAGCGGCGTAGCAGCACGAGCCGGTGGCGGGATCGAACACGCCCTCCGCGAGGAGCCCGGTCACCGCGCAGCTCCCGGTGTCGACGGGGGCGCCGACGGCCTGGGGCTCCACGAACCCGGCCGGCGCACAGGTGGGCGCGGGGGTTCCACCGGAGCCGCCGCTACCGGTGTCCGTGGTGGTCGTGGGCTCCTCGGGCGAGGTGCACCACTGCGGCTCGACGCCGGTCGGGGGTGCTGCCTGGGTGTCGGGGGCGTTCGTGAGGGGGACCAGGACCGCGAGTCCGAGGGCGAGGGCGATGCGGGACCGCAAGGCATGTGACGCGCGCTGCATCCGGGGGCTCCACTCCGTGCCGCCTCCACCATGCCACGCCGCGGAGCTACAGCAAGCGCCTTCCGAGACCGTCGCGCGCCACCACCTGGATCGCAGCCGCCGGCGACGACGGGAGCTCTCGGCCGAGCATCGTCCACACCATGCTGTCGCGCGGCTGCCCGTGGACGTCGACCTGGCGGCCGGGCAGGACGGCGACGTTCCGGAAGCCGAGGCGGGCGGGCACCGCAGCCGACCGGGTGTTCCGCGGATCGCAATGGATCTCCACCGCCTGCACCCGGCGGGTCTCGAGGGCCACGCGCGTGAGGGCCGCAGCTGCCTCGGTGACGTAGCCTTTCCCCTGGTGCTCCCGGGCCACCCAGTACCCGATCTCCAGGCCGTGGACGAAGCGCGGGTGCAGGCCGGTCCCGCCGATGGGTGTCCCGTCCGGTAGGAAGATCCCGTAGATCCAGTCCTCGCCGCTCGCGAAGCGAGCCAGGAAGCCGGAGACGGTCTGCAAGAGCTCGTCGAGGTTCGGAAGCGCGCGGGCCCACGGCATCCACGGCGCGAGGTGGTGCTGGTTCGCGGTCTGGAGGGCCAGCAGCTCGGGGGTGTCCTCGACCGTCCAGGGTCTGAGCACGAGGCGCTCGGTCTCGAGCCGCCAGGCGGGCCACACCGCCATCCCGAGGGGCCGGTCGGTGTCGGGCCAGGTGCGGTGCGGACGCACTTCGGACCGCCACGACTCGAACGCTGGATCCTCCGGGTAGTTCAGGCGCTCCCCGGTCCGACGCTCTCCCACCACGAGCAACACGGTGTCGGCGGTGCTCCGGTTCAGGAAGCAGTGCGCGATGCCGGTCCCCGCGGGGAACGTCGCGAGGTCGCCCGGCTGCAGCTCCACCTCCTGCGGAGTCGCGCTGCCGTTCGGGAGCCACCGGAGCGTCGGCGTCCCGGAGAGCACGTACGCGACCTCCTCCTCGCGCAGGTGGGCGTGGCAGAAGCTCGAGCGTCCACCTGGGGGGATGCGATCGACCCAGGTGCCGAGCGTGCGGCTCCCGGCCGCCCGACCGAGGTCGCGCCCGTGGGACAGGGGGACGGCGTCGAACGGGGGAGGGTAGCCCCCCGCCGACTCGGGGATCGAAGCCGTTCGCACCACGAACGGAGGCCAGTGCGTTCCGACGGGTCCCGACACGTGCGGCTCCGGGTATCCTCAGGGTGTAAGCATCCTATCCGAGGTTACACGCGTTGTAACACTCTGATACGGGCCGGTCTCCCCGCGCAGCAGCTACCTGCAGGCCACCAGAGCGGGGGAACACCATGGGCAAGGCAGCCAGGAAGCAGGAAGTCGAGCGGGACCCGTCCGACGTGGCGCTCACGATCGTCCCCACCGACTACGACGACGGCATCCCGTTCGTCCCCCGTGCCCGCGCGCCCCGTTCGCCGGTGCTGGCCGAGGTGCCGCCGCGGCCGGTCACGCCGGTGTCCCCGGCGCGGGTGGTGGCCCCGGCGCGTCCCGCCTCGCGGTGGTGGCTGGCCGGCGCGCTCGGTGGCGGCGTCGTCCTCGGAGGGGGCGTGGTCGGAGCGGCCGCAGCGGTCGCTGCTGGCGTCGGCGCCACCGCAGTGGTTGCAGGCGTGGTGGCGTGGTGGCTGGCCTCGGCGGCCGAGGTTCCCGTGGCGCTGCCGCCTCCGGTCGTGGTCGAGGCCCCCGTGGTCGAGGAGGAGCCGCTCGCGGTGGAAGCCCCCGTGGTCGCCGACGCACCCGTGGCTCCTGCCGGCAAGCCGCGTGTGGCCCCGGTCGCCTCGCCCCAGGCTGCGCCGACCGCGGTCGTGTCGACGCCTCCGGCCGCAGCTCCTCCGGTCGCCGGCGAGCTCGTCACCGTGAAGTTCATCACCGATCCGCCCGCCGCCACGCTCCTCGTCGACGGTGAGCCCCGCGGCCGCACCCCGTCCAAGCTGTCCCTCACGCCTGGGTCCCACACCGTCCAGCTCGACTCCGGCAAGGCCAGCGGCTCGTTCACCGTACAGGTGGGCCCCGGCGGGGAGCGCTTCTGCTACGCGGTCGACGGCAAGCGGGTCGCGACCACGGCCTGTCCGTAATCTCCTTCGAACCTGATTCTCCACTCCTCTCGAGGTCCGTCATGCGCGTGCTCTCGCTGCTCTTCGTGTGCTCGCTCGCGGCCACCCCCGCGTTCGCCGACACCGCCGCCGACCCGGTCACCGAGCTCCGGCAGGCCGAACGTCCCCAGATCGAGGACACCGGCATCGCCGCGTTCGACTCGGTGTTCGGCGAGGTGCGCAAGATCCACCAGACGCTGGACGCCCTGCAGGACCGCATCTTCGGCGCCCAGGACAAGGTCGCGACGGCCCTGCAACTGCCGGCCGGCACTCCCATCCGCCTCTCCCTGTGGGAGCTCAAGCAGAAGGCCGGCGGGCCGGTGAACGTGGAGATGCGCGACGGCAAGCCCCACCTCACGCTGGGCGGCGCGGGTTCGGCCGAGGCGAAGGCGCTCGTGGACGCGGTCAACGGCGCAGTTGCGGACCTCGCCGGCATCCCCGCCGAAGTGGCCCAGATCCCGGCCCAGCTCCAGGGGCTGGTCGCCGCCTGCCAGGCGCTCCCCGCGCAGCTCAACCCCGCGCTGCTCGCGCAGTCCGGCGTCTCGCCGATGCAGCTCCCGAAGATCGCCAAGACGCTGGCCAGCAACGTGAAGGCGACCGTCGCCACGCCCAAGCGCGTCGAGGGCCTGGTGGTGGCCGCGAAGGACTTCCTGACCGGGATCCCGCAGGGGCTCGCGGCGACGGAGCGACCGGAGGCGCCCGTGGCCGTGGCTGCGAAGGGCGACAAGGCCGAGAAGGCGCCCAAGGCCGAGAAGGCCCCCAAGGGCGTCGCCCCGGCTGCGGTCGTCGCCGCCGGCCCGATCGCGGCCATGGTGGGCACGGCGATGACCTCGTTCCACGACGCCGAGATCGGCCAGGCCGTGCAGCTCCTGGGCGAGGCCGACGCCGCCCTGGCCCGCCTGCAGTCCCCCATCGCGCCGTCCGAGCTCGAGCACCTGTACCAGAGCGCCGCCCTCGTCCACCTGGTCGACGGCAACGCCGCTGCCGCCACCGCCAGCGTCGCGCAGGCCCTCGTGGTGGACCCGCTGGCCCGCCCGGAGCCCGCGCTCGGGCCCGAGTACGCGAAGCTGCACAAGGCGCTGGCGAAGGCGGGTGTGGTGCACTCGGTCGACGTGCAGGTGACGGGCGCAGGGACTGCGTACCTCTCCGGACGCGCCGTCCAGGCCGGCACCCTCAGCGTGGCCGAGGGCAAGCACCTGTTGCAGGTGCAGCGCGGCGACGCCTGGGTCAGCCAGGTGGTGTGGGTCCGCGAGGGTTGGTCCCTGACCCTCTGAATCTTGCCCCTCCTGTTTCCGTTCCTGCCGGGTCGGGGGTCCGACCTGTGAACGAACGCCGACCTGGCGCCACCGGGTCGCAGCGAGGGGGACAGGATGCGCGTGGGTCCAACGTCGTGGGTGTTCCTGGGGATGGTCGCCTGCACCACCTCCGAGCCGTCGGACGGGTCGCCGACCCCGGAGCCGGACGCGCCGAGCCCGTACGTGGTCGACCGCCCCGACGACGAGGTGGGGTCTGCGTCGGTCCGCGAGCTGGAGAACGCTCTCCAGGACGCGCTGGACACGGTCCTCGACCTCGACGCGGCGCCGGTGCACGCCGGGTACGACGCCGCGATGAGCGCGTCCACCGGGGTGTGCCCGTACGAGTACGTCACCCCAGACGGCAACTACTGGTTCGACTCCTGCTCGACCGAGTCGGGCGCGTCGTACGACGGCTACGTGTTCGCGTACGGCGCCACCGGGGTCTCGGACCCGTACTCGGGCCTGTCGACCGACTACTGGGCTGCCTTCGGCGGAGCGGTGGTCAGCGACGCGCAGGACAACGTCCTCGAGATCTCGGGCGCCGTCACCGAGTACCACGCGTACGGCGTGTCCGACGGCATCGACCTCGACGTGTACTTCGTGGATCTGAGCGGCACGTTCCGGTGGGACGGACCGGAGGCCCGCGACACCTGGCTGGAAGGGGGGGGCTACGACCCGGACCTCACGTGGCAACGCACGGCGTTGTCGCAGCTCGGCGTCGGCGGCGTCTACCTCGCGGGCGGCTTCGCGGGCCTGGACGGCGACTGGGCGGTGGCGTTCGACGAGAACGAGGTCGGGCACGAGCTCCTCGGGTACACCTGCGAGCGCGAGCTGAGCGGGACGGTGTCGGTCCGCGCGCCTTCTGGCGAGTGGTACGACGTGCGGTTCGACGGCGCGACGGTCGGGGTCGAGGTGCCGGCGTCGGACTGCGACGGGTGCGGCGAGGCCTTCTCGGGGGGGACCTCGGTGGGCCGGGTGTGTGTCGACGTCGCGGGGATGCTCGCGAAGGCGGCGCAGCCATGATCGCCGCGCTGCTCCTGGCGTGTGGCGCTCCGCCGGCCACCGAGGCCCCCCCGGGGCCCGCGCCCCTCCTCGACGACGCCGCCCTCCTCACGCGGTTGTCGATCGACCTGCGCGGCGTCCGGCCCACGCCCGCCGAGCTCGAGCGGCTCGCCGCCGACCCCACCCAGCTCGACGTGCTCCGCGACGAGTTCCTCCAGGATCCGCGATTCGAAGGCCGCGTCGCCGACCTGTTCTCCGAGGTGTGGCTCACGCGGTCCGAGACCTTCCCCGTGAACTTCGAGGCGTTCGACCTCGAGGGGGTGGCGTACGCCGATCTCGTCCGCTCGGTGGGAGAGCAGCCGTTGCGCACCGTCGGCTACGTCGCGGCCAACGACCTGCCCATCACCGACCTCGTGACCGCCGACTGGACGCTGGCCGACCCGATCCTCGGCGCCTTGTGGCCCGTCGACTACCCGGCCGGGGACGACGGCTGGCGCAAGGTGAAGTGGACGGACACCCGCCCGAGCGCCGGCGTGTTGGTCAGCAACTCGCTCTACTGGCGCTTCCCGTCGACCGACTCGAACGCGAACCGCAAGCGGGCGAACCAGGTCAGCCGCATCCTGTTGTGCCACGACTACCTCACGCGCCCGATCGAGTTCGACCGGAACGTGAACCTGCTCGACGAAGGCGCCCTGGCCGACGCGCTCCGCACCAACGAGGCGTGCGTGAACTGCCACAACACCCTCGACCCGCTCTCCGCCTACTTCTTCGGGTTCTGGACCTACGAGTTCACCTCGAACGAGGTCTCGCAGTACCACCCGTCCCGCGAGCGACTCTGGAGCGACTACCTGGGCACGGCGCCCGGCTTCTACGGCGAGCCCGGCGACGGCCTCGCGGACCTCGGCTGGCAGATCGCGGCCGACGAGCGGTTCCCGCAGTGCCTGACCCAGCAGGTCACCGAGCTCCTGCTGCGCCGCGACGCCGACCTCCTCGACGCAGACTCGCTCACCGCGCACCGCGAGGCCCTCCTGTCCGACCTCACCCTGCGGCCGCTGTTCCGCTCGGTGGTGTCGAGCCCGGAGTACCGCAACGCGGAGTCCGACCCCGAAGGGCGCAACGTCCCCTCGAAGATGGTCACGGTCGACCTCCTCGCCTCCACGGTCGAGGAGCTCACGGGCTTCCGGTGGATCGGCACCAGCGGGCAGGACCTGCTGCGCACCGACGCCGCCGGGTTCCAGACCCTCGCGGGGGGCGCAGACGGCGTCACCGTGACGACCACCGCCCGCGAGCCCAACACCACGTTGCTCCTGGTGCAGGAGCGCCTGGCGGAGGCTGCAGCCGACTACGTCGTCGAGCACGACCTCGCCGACCCCGGCGCAGCGCGGCTGTTCACCGGGATCGACTTCACGGAGACCCCGGACACCGACCGCGACGCCGTGGTGGCCCAGCTCCGCGCGCTGCACCTGCGGGTGCTGGGACACGACGTGGCCGCGGACGGCCCGGAAGTGGCCGCCAACCTCGAGCTGTGGTCGGAGCTGTACGCCGTCGACGGCGACGTGCCTCGGGTCTGGAGGAGCGTGTTGACCGCGCTGCTCCGCGACCCCGACTTCCTGTTCTACTGACGCACCCGAACCGAACGGACAGCCCCATGAACCGCCGGAACTTCCTGTTCGCGTCCGCGCTCGCCGCCACGCTCGGCATCCCCTTCCCGTCCCGGGCGGTGGCCGGGAACCAACGCAAGCTGATCTTCGTCTTCGCGCCGGGTGGCTGGGACATCACCCGGGTGTTCGCGCCCGCGTTCGGCAACCCGCTGGTGGCGATGGAGGCCGACGCCGATCGCGCCTCGGCCGGCGGCATCGACTACGTGGCCCACCCGCTCCGCCCGAGCGTGGACCAGTTCTTCTCGCGCTACCACGACCGCTCGCTCGTGCTCAACGGCATGCTGGTGCGCTCGATCGCCCACGAGATCTGCACGATGATCGCGATGACGGGCACCTCCTCGGGCACCTCGCCCGACTGGGGCGCGATCGTCGCCGACCAGGATCGGCTGGGGTACACGCTCCCGCACCTGGTGTTGTCGGGGCCGTCGTTCCCCGGGGACAAGGGCGTGGCCGTCGCCCGGACGGGGCAGGCCGGTCAGCTCGAAGCGCTCGTCACGGGCGAGGTCGAGAACTGGAGCCTCACGCCGGTGTCCACGCCCGACCGCGTGACCGAGAGCGTGGTCGACCGGTACCTCGCGCGTCGCGCCGAGGCCGCCGCGATGGGCCAGGACGGGGTGCGTGGCCGCCTCACGACCGCGTTCGCCGACTCGAACGAGAAGCTCCGGGCCCTCAAGGACCTGCGGTACGGGATGCGGTTCGTGAGCACCACGCTCCTGCAGGACCAGTCGCGCGTGGCGGTGGACGCGCTCGCGAAGGGCGTGAGCCGGTGCGTGACGATCTCCTACGCCGGCAACGAGGGCCAGGGCTGGGACACCCACGCCGCCAACGACGCGTCCCAGACGGTGTTGTGGGAGGGCCTGTTCGCCGGCCTCATCGAGCTGATGGCGCTCCTCGAGTCCACTCCCGGCACCGCAGCGGACACCCTGGCCGACGAGACGCTGGTGGTCGTCCTCTCCGAGATGGCGCGCACCCCGAACCTCAACGCGACCGACGGCAAGGACCACTGGCCCCACACCGCGGCGCTCCTGATCGGGCGGGGCATCACCGGAGACCGCGTCGTGGGCGGGTTCGACGACGCGATGTTCGGCGCGGCGATCGATCCCGGCTCCGGGGAGCTCGATCCCGGCGGCGAGACGCTCTCCGCCGAGGCACTGGGCGCGACGGTCCTGCAGTGGTGCGACGTGGACCCGGGGCCGTACGTGTCCGGGGTGGCGCCGCTCACGGGGGTGTTGTCGTGAGGTGGCTCGCGCTGCTCCTCCTCGCCGCCTGCGAGCCCATCGACGGCGGTCCAGGCACGGTCACCGACGCCGAGTGCGCGGACGCGCCGGCCACCACCTGGGACAACTTCGGCGCGGGCTTCGTGACCCAGAACTGCCAGGGCTGCCACGCCAGCACCGCGGTCAACCGGCTCGGCGCGCCCGACGACGTGGTCTTCGACACCGAGGAGGACACGCTCCGCTGGGCCGATCGGATCCTGGATCTCGCGGCGTCGGAGGCGCCGACGATGCCCCCCCGCGGGGGCGTGTCGGACGACGACCGCTACCGGGTCCGGGTCTGGTTGGGCTGTGGTGGCTGATACTCCCGACGGGGAGGCCGGATGGCGTTGCTGTGGCTTGCGGCACCGGGGTGTGTCTGGCTGACGGACGGCGAGCTCGCCCGCTACGGTGACCTCGATGGTGACGGCTCCCCCGGCGCGCCCTGGGGAGCCGACTGCGACGACGGCGATCCCCTGGTGTCGCCGGCCAACCAGCTGGATCCGCGCGGCGGCCGGGTGACGTTGTACGCGGACACCGACGAGGACGGGTACGGAGACACAGCGACGGCCGTGGAGACCTGCACCGCCCTCGGCGGCCACGTCCCGGTCGACGGCGACTGCGACGACAGCGAGAGCGCGGTGGGCAACACCCGCCAGCAGTACGTCGACGCCGACGGCGACGGGTTCGGCGTAGACCCTGCCTCGTCCGGCAGCTGCACGGCCGACCCCGGCTTCGCGCTCGAGCGCGGGGACTGCAACGACGCCGACGACGGCGAGAACCCCGACGCCACCTGGTTCGTCGACCTCGACGGCGACGGGTTCGGCGCCGAGCCCGGCTGGGTCTGCGCGCGTCCGCCGCTCGCCCAGCACCTGCTCGTGTCCGTGGGCACCGACTGCGACGATCGCGACCCGGTGGTGTGGCCGGGCGCCGAGGATCCACCCCTCGACGGCCTCGATCAGGACTGCGCCGGCGACACGGACCTCGACGCCGACGGCGACAGCTGGCCCGACTTCCCGCCGGGCGCCGACTGCCCGGACGTGAACATCCAGCGGATCGACGTGGCCTCCGAGACCGAGCTCGCGGCGGCGCTGGGTGTGACCGAAGGCTGCCTGCGCCTCGTGATGGCTCCGGGCGAGTACCCGGGGGGGTGGCACGTCTCGGTCCCCACGGTGGTGACGACCTCCGGCGAGGGCGTCGTCCAGTTCGTGCCGCCCGCCGAAGGCACCGTGCCCTGGGGGTTCACCGCTTCGGCGCCGCTGACGGTCGACCGCGTGCGGTTCGCGGGCTTCACCGAGGGC
>JBIKWC010000033.1:0-40888 GCA_044356535.1 Myxococcota bacterium | reverse complement strand
CTGGGCCACGTCGAGGATGGGCTGGCGGATCATGTCGCGCGTGTGGAACGGATCGGCGGTCAACATGTCGCCCGCGGGGTCTCCGAGGCCGTCGTTGTCGAGGTCGCGGACCCGGTCGTCGAGGATGTGCCACCACAGGGGCTGGGTCTCGGTGATCTCGAGCAGCCCTGCGACGAGGTCCTCCTCGGTGCCCGTGAGCGCGATGCCCTGGCCCGGAGCGTCGATGCCGCACACCGCGATGCCTTCACGGTTGAGCGCGTAGGCGAAGCCCAGCAGCTCCACCCGCGTGGTGCCGTAGCCGTGCATGTGGATGGCGATGGGCCACGGCGCCTCGCGCCCTGCGCCCGGCTTGGGGATCGCGCACGAGAACGTGATGCGGCGGTCGCCGACGGCATACCGGCCGGTGACCGGGTCCCGCTCGAACATCTCGTCGCTGTCGTCGCGGCCGCCGTCGTCTTCGTCCGCCAGCAGGTCGGGGCTGTGGAAGGCGCCACCGACGACGTGGGACGTGAACGAGCTGTACGCGTCGGTGAGGATGTCGAGCGAGCTCTCGGGGAAGAACCCGATCCCCTCCAGCGCGTCGAGCACGAGCTCCGGCGGCAGCAGGAACGGGTCGGCGAGGGTGGTGGTGTGGAGCTGCGCAGCTTCGGTGATGCCGGGGGGCACGACGTCCCGGAGCCAGCGCTGCGGCCCGGCGCCCCGGATGCCTTCCGCCAGATCCCAGAGCTCGGTCGTGACCGACCCCGTGGTGAACGACCACGCGAACGCAACGTCGTCCCGCTCCCGACCAGCGTCGCGCAGCGCGGCGAGGACGGGCCGCAGCGCCTCGGTCTGGCGGGTGTGGTTGACGTAGTCCCAGGGGGAGTGGACCGGGTTGCCGTCCTCGCCGACGAGCGCCTCGGTGAGGACCACGGCGTAGCGGGTCCGCTCGCGCAGCGGGGTCACGGGCTGGAGGAACAACGTGTTCGACCCGTAGTCCCAGGCGGTGAGCAGGTTCGTGCGCGGGTCGCTGCCGGGGGGCCACACGTTGGCGCGGTCGAGCACGCCGTCGTCGTCGGTGTCCTCGCCGGGATCGAGCTCCCCGTCGCCGTCGAGGTCTTCGTCGACCGTCTCGAACAGCAGCGAGGGCTCGTCCACCCGGGGGTCGTTGCCGAGGAACAGGCCACTCGACGTGGTGTCCTGCGGGAACCGACCCGTCTGGAAGTCGAGGGGGATCAGGCGGCCGCGCTCCGGGGAGCTCGGGTCCACGTCCACGAGGTAGACCGCGTCATCGTCGAACGAGCCGGGGGTCCCCTGATCGTCGCGCTGCCGATCGAGCAGGGCGCCCACGTCGATCGGCGCGTCGAACGCGACGGTGATCCAGGTGAACAACCCGAACCCGTCGAGCGCGTTCAGCCGCTCCCGGGTCTGGCGCTCGAAGTCGAGGTCGGCGCCGGTCGGCAGGTTCAGCCGCAGCCCCGTGGGGCTCGTCGGGTCTGGGCGGGTCGCGAGATCATTCGGGAACGGGATCTCGGGCAGCGGCTCGGCTTCGAAGTCCACCACCACCCGGGGCCCGGGGCCCGGGGGCGTCCGACGGAGCCCCTCTGGCGGAGCAGCGCAGCCGAAGAGCACCAGAGCCAGGAGTGGGCGAGGCATGGCCGGAGGTTAACGCCGCGCCTCCCCCGCGCCCGTCAGCGGACGAACACGAACCAGGCGTACCCCGAGCCCGCCGTCCCGCACTTGGCGACGTAGTCGTCGTTCCCCCAGTCGGTCCCGTCGGATTCGTCGGAGTTCATCCCCGCGTCGTCGAAGTCGACCGTGAAGTCGTCGAACGCGCCGCAGAGGTCCTCTCCGACGAGCGCGCCGCTGTCGTAGGGATCGGATGCCGGGAGCTCGTCGCCGGTGCGGTTGTTCCGGCGCGCTGGGGTCTCGGTGGGCTGGAAACAGGACTGGCCGAAGGGCTGCGTGGTCAGGGCGTACCAGTCGACCTCGTAGAACGACAGGTCCACCTCCGGGTCGGCGCCGGCTGCCAGGAGGCACACGAAGCGCACGTCGGACACGTCACCCACCACCGGCGCGAGGCCGTCCCAGATGCCGCCCGTGTAGACGAACGCTCCCCCCGGGTCGTCCAGGCCCGCGGAGCTCGTCACGCCGTAGTTGTCCAGGCTCACGCCGACGCCGGACGCCGCGCCGACCAGCGTCCAGCCGCCGCCGTCCGCGTCCATGTCGCAGTAGACGTCGTGGTTGCGTCGCTCCGGACGCAGCGTGTACACGCCGGTCGCCGCCGCGGGATCGGCCTGGAGGTACTCCTCGCAGGTGCGGCAGTCGTCCGTCCCGTCGCAGTTCGCGTCGAGGCCGTCACCGCACAGCTCCACCTCCCCCGGCGACACCAGGGGGTCGCTCTCGTCGCAGTCCTCTGCGCGATCGAGGGGCGCGAAGCCGGCGCCCGGGTCGGCGCAGGTGGCGCTGAGGACGACCGAGCCGGAGCCGTAGCCGTCCCCGTCCAGGTCCTCGACCCAGTCCCCCGACCAGTCCACGGCCGCGTCGGTGTCGTCGCAGTCGATGGCGACCTCGGGAGGCCGGTTGGGGAGCTCCTCGCAGAAGGGGTCTGCCCCGCCGGGCGTCGCGACGTCGTTGCGCAGGCCATCGTCGTCGCCGTCGCGGTAGCAGAGCTCCTCGGTGTCGCAGTCCGAGTCGATGCCGTCCGCCGGGATCTCGGCCGCGCCCGGAAAGATGGTGTCGTCGAGGTCGTCGCAGTCGCCGTCGCAGGTGGCGGTGCCGTCGAGGTCGCGGTCGGGGTTGTCGATCGTGGCCACGTCGCAGTCGTTGTCGATCAGGTCGCACGGACGCTCGGGCGCGGACGGGCGCACGGTGTCGTCCGCGTCGTTGCAGTCGTCGCCGAGCTCCGCCGCGATCCCCGGGCGGAAGCCGCAGGTGTCGATCGGGGTCGCCGGGTCGCCGTGGCCGTCGCTGTCGGCGTCGGCGAAGCCGGGGATCAACAGCGCCGGGTCGATCGAGTCGTCGAGGTGGTCGAACAGGGTGTCGCAGTCGTCGTCGCGCTGGTTGCACACCTCGGCCGCGCCAGGGTTCACCTCCGCGCGCTCGTCGTCGCAGTCGTCGCCGGTGGGTGCGGCTCCGACGGGTTGAGCGCAGGAGGGGCGGGACCGCTCGGGGTCGCCGAAGCCGTCCGCGTCTGCGTCGAAGTAGAACGCGGTCATCGTGGCCACGTCGACGCTGTCGTCTTCGTCGTCCGCGAGGCCGTCGCAGTCCTCGTCCACGCCCTCGCTGCACACCTCCACGGCGTCCGGGTTCACGCCCGCCACGGCATCGTTGCAGTCGGTGTCGTCGAGCACCCGACCGTCGGGCGCGGAGCAGGCCGTGAGGGCGTCGTCGTGGTCGCCGAAGCCGTCGCCGTCGCCGTCCCGGAAGAACACCCGGCCCTCGAGGCCGTCGTCGAGCGCGTCGTCGCAGTCGTCGTCGAGCCCGTTGCAGCGCTCGGTGGCCTCGGGGTGGACCCGGGCGTCGTCGTCGTCGCAGTCGCCGTCGTCCTCGGCCTGGCCCTCGCCGACCGCACACACCTGGCCCGCCGGCTCGGAGCCGAAGCCGTCGCCGTCGGCGTCCACGAACACGGCGAAGGCGTCGGCCGGGTCACACTCCTCGCCTTTGCCCTCACCGTTGCAGCCGGCGAGGAGCAGCGACAACCCGACGCCAGTGACCCATGTCCGCATCCGACCCTCCGACCGGGCCGTCCCGACCCGCGCGTTAGTATGCCCGCTGCATGGCGATTCCGTTTCGATTCGGCGCACACCGCGGGTGGTCCCACGACGAAGGGCACGCCGGCGGGGCGTTCCATACGTTCGACGCTCTCGACCTCGGCTTCCTCGGGCCCCGGAAGGTGCACGTGTGGGTGCCGCGTCGCCCACCTCCCGCCACCGGGTTCCGGACGATCTACGTCCACGACGGGAACACCGCGTTCTGGCGGGGGGGCGTCGCCCACCAGACCTGGGACCTCGCCTCGGTCCTGTCCCGCGACGGCGTGGAGCCGCGGCTCGTGGTGGCCCTCCACCCGCTGCGGCGCGACTGGGAGTACACCCACGTCGACTGGGCACCCGGGCGGCCCCACGGCGGGCTCGCCCAGTACGCCGACTGGCTCGCCGGGCGCGTCAAGCCATGGATCGACGCGCGCTACCCCACGGACCCCCGCCGCGAGGCCACCGCGGTGTTGGGGAGCTCGCACGGCGGCCTGGCCTCGTTCTGGACCGCCACCCGCCACCCCGAGAGCTTCGGCGACGCCGGGTGTTTCTCGTCTTCGTTCTTCTCGGGCCTCGACGACCTCGTCACCGGCTGGCACAGCGGCATCGACCTCGCCACCGCGCCGCTCGTGCGCGACGTGGCCCCGCTCCTGGCAGACCCGAGCCGCCGCCCCCGCCTGTGGCTCGACTGGGGCCTCCGGCGCGACGGCGGCGAACACAACTCCATCGTCGAGCACCTGGCCACGCTGCGCGGCCGCGAGCTCGGCGAGCTGCTGCAGCGGCGCTTCGGCTACGTCGAAGGCGTCGATCTCCACACGGTCGAGCACGCCGAGGGCGGGCACGACGAAGCGTCCTGGGGCCGCCGCTTCGGCTGGTGGCTCGATCGGACCCGAGGCCCCGCGTGACCGACACCCTCGAGCTCCCCCGCCCCGACGACTGGCACGCCCACCTCCGCGACGGCGACACGCTCCGGGCCGTCGCGCCCCACTCGGCGGCGTTCTACCGGGTCATCGCGATGCCGAACCTCGTGCCCCCGATCGACACGGCTGAGGCTGCGCTGGCGTACCGGGAGCGCCTGCTCGCCGCGCTGCCGCCGGGGTCTCCGACCGTGCCGCTCACCACGGCGTACCTCACCGATCACACGTCCCCGGACGCCCTCGCCGCCGGTTTCCGCTCGGGCGCGTTCTTCGCCGCCAAGTGGTACCCCGCGCGCGCCACCACCAACGCCCACCACGGCGTCAGCGACCCGGCGAAGCTCCGCCCCGTCCTCGCCCGCATGGCCGACGAAGGCATGCCGCTGCTCGTCCACGGCGAGGTCACCGACCCCGCCGTCGACGTGTTCGACCGCGAGGCCGAGTTCCTGCGCACTGTCCTCGGGCCCGTCGTCGAGGCGCTGCCTGCGCTGCGCGTGGTCGTCGAGCACATCACCACCCGCGAGTCGGTGGACTTCGTCGAGCGTCACGCCCGGAACGTCGGCGCCACCATCACCCCCCACCACCTGTGGTGGAACCGCAACGCGCTGTTCGACGGCGGCCTGCGGCCCCACGCGTACTGCCTGCCCGTGCTCAAGCGCGAGGAGCACCGCCGCGCGCTCCGGGCCGCCGCCACCAGCGGGGACCCGCGCTTCTTCGCCGGCACCGACACCGCCCCACACGCCGTCGCCCGCAAGGAGATGGACTGCGGGTGCGCGGGGGTGTTCAACGCGCCCACCGCCGTCGCCGCGTACGCGCAGGTGTTCGAGGACGAAGGTGCGCTGGCGGCCCTCCCCGGGTTCCTGTCCCGCCACGGTGCCGCGTTCTACGGCCTCGCGCCCTCCCCGGAGACCGTGCGGCTGGTCCGCGAACCGTGGACCCCACCCGAGACCATCCCGCTGCCGCAGGGCGGGAGCGTCCGCGTGTTCCTGGGCGGAGAGACGCTCCGCTGGCGCCTCGTCGGCTGACTACCGCGCGGCGGCGAGGTCCTCGACCAGCGCGTCGATCGTCGCTGCGTGGGTGCGGAGCCCGAGGACACACACCCGCACCACGAACACCGGGGCGCCCGTCGCCGGGTCCAGCACCGTGGCGCCCGTCAGGAACACCCGCCCGCGCTGGTTCGTGCGGGAGAGCCACGCCCGGTTGGCGTCGTCGTCGCCTTCGCAGCGGAACGAGAACAGCGACAACACCGGGTCCGTGACCCGCTGCACGCCGGGCATCGCCAGGATCCGCGCCGCTGCCTCGCGCGCGAGGTCGAGCTTCTCGTCGAGGGCCTCCACGAACGCCCGCCGCCCGTGCAGCACCAGGGGGAGCCAGACGCGGACGCCGCGGGCCTCGCGCGACAGCTCGGGGCCCAGGTCCGCGAAGTCCCACAGGTCCTCGCCGGTGGTGGGGGGCAGGTACGCCGACCGCACCGCGTGGGCCCGCCGCAGGGCCGCCCGATCCCGCACCACCACGGCCCCGGTGCCGTAGGGGAAGAACAGGCCCTTGTGGGGGTCCAGCGCCACGCTGTCGGCCGCGGAGATGCCCGCGAGCGCTGCGCGTCCGCGCTCCGTGAGCAGGAAGAACCCGCCGTACGCAGCGTCCACGTGGAGCCACGCCCCGCGGTCGTGCGCCACCGTCGCGAGGGCGCCGAGGTCGTCCACCGCGCCCACCGCCGTCGAGCCCGCGTTGCCCACCACCAGGAACGGGTCCAGCCCCGCCGCGCGATCGGCGTCCATGCGCGCGGCCAGCGCCACCGGGTCGGTCCGGAACGCGGCGTCGGTGGGGACGGTCACCACCGCGTCGTCGGGGAACCCGGCCACGTGGGCGGCCTTGCGGACGGAGTGATGGGCCTGGTCCGAGCAGTAGATCCGCGCGTGCGCATGCCGGGGTGCGCGGGCGTCGCGCGCGGTGCACACGCCCACCAGGTTCGCCAGCGAGCCGCCCGACAACAACACGCCCCCGGCGTCGTCGTCGTAGCCCACGAGGCCGCAGAACCAGCGGATCACCTCCTGCTCGAGGACCGCGAACGTGGGCGCGGCCATCGACAACGTGGTGTACCGGTTGGTGAGCCCGACGTAGAGCTCGGCGAGCGCGGCGTCCGGCAGGCCCCCGCCGGGGATGTACCCGAGGTACCCGGGCGACGTGGTCTGCAGGCTGCGGTCGAGCCCGGGGGCGAGTGCCTTCAGCAGGTCTCCGAACGGGCGGCCCTCGTCGGGCCAGTCTCCCTCGAGGCGCCGCGCGAGCTTGCGGGCCCCCTTCAGCTGCGCCACCGGGGCGCGCTCCATCCGGTCGAGCCAGGGCAGGAGGTGGGCGAGGAGCTGCTCCACGCGGTCGCGGAGGGCGGCGGCGTCTGGTTCGAGCGACACGGTCAGCCGCCCCTGCGGAGGGGCACGGGAGGGGGGCTCCCCACCTGGCCGCGCCACCGCAGCCAGTGGTCCACGAGCACCAGCTGCACCATCGCCTCCACGATCGGCACCGCGCGTGGCAACACGCACGGGTCGTGGCGGCCCTTCGAGCGCAGGGTCGCGGGCCGGCCGGCGTCGTCGACCGTGACCTGCTCCCGGAACAGCGTGGCCACCGGCTTGAACGCCACCGCCGCGCGGATCGGCATCCCGTTCGAGATGCCGCCCTGCACCCCGCCCGAGTGGTTGGTGGTGGTCGCGATGCCGAGCGCGGCGTCGGGCACGAACGGGTCGTTGTGCGCCGAGCCCCGCAGCCGGGTCCCCGCGAAGCCGGAGCCCAGCTCCACGCCTTTCGCGGCCGGCAGCGACATCAACGCCTGGGCGAGCGCGGCGTCGAGCTTGTCGAACACGGGCTCCCCGAGGCCCGCCGGGACGCCCCGGGCCACGCACCGCACCACGCCCCCGACGGTGTCTCCGTCTTTGCGCGCGGCCTCGATCGCCGCCGTGAACCGCGCCGCCGCTGCGCGGTCCGGGCACCGCACCGGCGTCTCGTCCACCAGCGCCGTCGTCACTTTGGCCTCGTCCACCTCGGCCCGGTCCCCCGCGACCTCGTCGACCCAGGCCACCACCACCACGGACCCCAGCGTGGCCAGGACCTCGGCGGCCACGGCGCCAGCTGCCACCCGCGCCAGCGTCTCCCGCGCGCTCGCCCGGCCCCCGCCGCTCGCGGCGCGGATGCCCATCTTCGCGTCCCAGGTGAAGTCCGCGTGGGACGGCCGGTACAGGTGCGCCGCCCCGGCATAGTCGGTGGGCCGGGCGTCCTCGTTGTCGACCACGAGCGCGATCGGGGTCCCCAGCGCCAGGCCGCCCTCCACCCCGGAGAGGAGCCGCGCGCGATCGGACTCGCGGCGCTGCGAGCTCAGGAGCGACTGCCCCGGCCGGCGCCGGTCGAGCGCCGCCTGGATGCGGTCGAGGTCGATCGGGGTGCGGGGCGGGACGCCGTCGATCACCACCCCCACCGCGCCGCCGTGGCTCTCCCCGAACGTCGTGACGCGGAAGGCGTGCCCGAACGTGTTTCCCATGGCCACGAGCTATCCCGCGGCCGCCGCCGTCGCGCCGCATTACGGTCGCCCTCCATGAAGGACGCCCTCGTCGTCAGCGCGTTGTCCCTCGTGCCCCGCAACCACGGGGCGCGGGTGATGGGGCGGTTCGCCCGCTCGCGCGCCAGCCGGTGGGTCCGCGACGCGTTCGTCCGCGTGTACGGGGTGGACCTGGGCGAAGCCGAGCACCCCCTCTCCGCGTACCCCACCCTCGAGGACCTGTTCACGCGCCGCCTCAAGGCCGGCGTGCGCCCCGTGGACGGCGCTCCCGACGGCCTCGTGAGCCCGGTCGACGGCCGCTGCGCCGCGGTGGGTCGCACGGTCGACGGCGCGATCGAGGTCGCCCCGGGCCGCAGCCTGTCGATCGCGGCGTTGCTCGGCCACCCGCTGGACGGCGAGCGCGACGTGGCCGTGTTGTACCTGTCGCCCCGCGACTACCACCGGGTCCACGTCCCCCGCGAGGGGCGCGCCGTCGCCTGGAACTACGTGCCCGGCACGTTGTGGCCCGTGTTCCCGGCCGCGGTCCGCCGGGTCCCGGACCTGTTCGCCCGGAACGAGCGCGCCACGGTGTCGTTCGCGCTCGACGGCGGGGGCAGCCTGGACGTGGTGCTCGTCGGCGCGTTCGGGGTCGGCCGGATCACGTTGTCGGTGTGCGCCCTCGAGACCAACGCCGGGCAGGGCGCCGCAGCGGGCACCGTCGACGTGCCGCTGGGGCGGTCCGACGAGCTCGGCGTGTTCCACCTGGGCTCCACGGTGATCCTGGTCGCGCCCATCGGCCAGGTCGCGTTCTCCATCAACCCCGGCGAGGTGGTGCAGGTGGGTCGCGTGATCGGTCGGGTCGGGGCCCGCTGATGCTCGATCCCGGCACCGTGGTCGAGCGGTACGAGGTCGTCCGCCCCCTCGGGGAGGGCGGGATGGCCAAGGTGTGGCTCGTGCGCCACACCACGCTGAACACGCTGCACGCGCTGAAGGTGCTGCAGATGACGGGCCCCTCGCTGCGCCTGCGGTTCATCGAGGAGGGCCGCGCGCAGTCGGTCTTGCGTCACGAGAACATCGTGCGCGTGAGCGACGTGCTCGAGGTCGAGGGGCTGCCGGCGCTCGTCCTCGACTACATCGACGGCCCGGACCTCATGCACTGGATCGCCCGGGAGCTCCCGGACCCGGCCCGCGCCGAGGCCGTGTTCCGCGGGATCCTCGCCGGAGTGCAGGCCGCGCACGCGGAGGGCATCGTCCACCGCGACCTCAAGCCCGCGAACGTGATGATGGCGAAGGGACCGGACGGCGCCTGGCTGCCGAAGGTGGCGGACTTCGGCCTGGCGAAGGCGCTGACGGTGGAGGACAGCCGGGGCTTCGCGACGCGCCAGGGCCACCCGATGGGCACGCCCCGGTACATGGCGCCCGAGCAGATCCGCGACGCCTCCAAGGCAGACCTCCGCTCCGATCTGTTCGCGCTCGGCGCCATCCTGTACGAGCTCCTGGCGCACGAGCCCGCGTTCGACGGCGTCGACGTGGTGGAGATCTTCGAGGCGGTGGGCAAGGGGCGCCGCAAGCCGCTGCCCGCGCACCTCCCCGCGCACCTCGTGGCGGTGGTGGACCACTGCCTGCAGCTGGACCCGGTCGCCCGCCCGGCCGACGTGGCCGCCATCCTCCGGGCGCTCGACGCCGGACACCCCACCCACCGCTCGATGGCTTCGGCGGCGGCGGTGCCGGTCGCGATGTGGCTCGGCGCCTGGGCGGTGGTGGTGGGCGCAGGCGCCATCGCGGCCGGCGGGGTGCTGCTCCTGGCGTTCCTGGGGTTGCGCGGCGGCGACCCGGACGAGCCGTGCGCCGTGGGCAGCGGGGCGCTCGGCGTGGTCCGGGCCCCCACTGTCTTCTCGAAGCGCACGGGCGACACCTGGCTCCTCCGCGAGGACCTCCAGGTGTTGGCGGAGCCTCCGGCAGTCGGCGGGGCTCCAGAGCCCGTGTGCACGCTGGTGCGGGGGACCCGGTTGGCGTTGACGGAGGAGCCGATCGTGGTGGGCCGGGAGCGGTGGATCCCGGTCGACGCCGCCAACCTCACCCTGCCGGTGGCGGGGGATCCGGAGCTCGGGGAGGACCGGGGACCCTGTGAAGGCGAGCCCGGAGCCTTCGTGGGCTACCTCCGGACGCGGGCGGGCGGGATCCTGGGCGGCAACACGCCCCGCGAGGGGGGGACCTTCTCGGTGCCTGCAGGGCGCGAGGTCTTCGCGTTCGTGGCGTCGGAGGATGGCCAGGAGCCGCCGGTGGTGTGTGTGCTCGCCGAGCCGACGCGCTTCCGGGTGGAGGGGGAGCCGGTGAAGGTGGCGAAGGAGTGGTGGATCCCGTTCGTGTTGCCGGACCCGGCCGCTCCGCCGCGGTGATTCCCCACCCTCTCCGGGCGACGGGGCTGCGCTACGGCAGCAGCTGCGGGGTCACCGACTCCACCCAGGAGCCGAGGGTCGCTGCGTCGTCGAACGGGGGCTGGTCCGACAACACGACCGCGCCCAGGAACACGGCGTACGCGGTCGCCGCCCGCTGCGCCGCGACCGACGGGGCCAGCCCCAGCTCGGCGTAGCACGCCACCAGGAACGCGCGGCGCACCCGGTGCACCTCCGCCAGCGACGCCACGACGTCGGGCCGTTGCGAGGTGAGGAGGGCGCGTTCGGCCCGCAGGAGCCGCGGCTCGTTCCAGGCCGCTGCGAACAGGCGCCGCAGCCGGTCCCGGGGGTCCGGGGTCCGCGTGAGCTCGGCGATCACGGCGGCAGCGCCGCGCTCGGCGAACTGCCCCAGCAGCGCCGCCCACAGGCTGTCGCGATCGGTGAAGTGGTGGTAGAAGCTTCCCTTCGTGACCTTCAGATGCCGGGCCAGGGCCTCCACGGAGACCCCGCGCTCTCCCTCGTCGGCGAGCGCGTCGAGGGCGGCGCTGATCCAGTGTTCGGGGCCGATGCGACACCTCGGGTTGCCCCTCAACATACGCTGGCGTATGTTCCATACGCAACCGTATGGAGGTGTGTCGTGGAGCAGCTGCGCAGCCCGGGACTTCAACTCGTCGGCATCGGCGTCGTGCACAACGCGATCGGGCTCCTGCTGGGCCGGGAGCCGATCGCGGCGATCCTCGCGGGCGGGTACACCGGCGCGGTGGACGTTGCCTTCGATCGGATGGCGATCTTCTGGTTCCTCTGGTTCGGGTGGGTCTTGATGCTGCTCGGGGGCGCCGTCCGGGCGATCGAGCCGCAGACGGTCCCGCGGTGGCTGGTGGCGGGCATTGCGGCGATGGCGCTCGGAGGGGCAGCCGCCATGCCGCTCTCCGGGTTCTGGCTCGCCTTGATCCCCGTCGTCGGGATGCTCCTGCCGCAGCCGGTCCGTTCCAGCTCGACCGCCGCGTGAGGCCTCGTTCCGCGTCCACCTCCCCGTGACGGGATGCTACGTCCGTCGTCGGGAGGCGCGATGTCTGTCTGGAGCTCCCTCGTGGACGAGGCCCGCGCGCGCGGCGTGTGGACCGCCACGCTGACCGGATCCGGTGTCCGCTGGCCCGACGGGGCCACCACCCCCGTCGCCGAAGACGAGCTCGCTGCGATCGTCGGTGACCTCTCGAACCACGTGCTCGGACCCGAGCGTGACCTCGCGGCGTTCCAGAGCGGCGTCATGGCCGCGATCCGCGCCGGGGGCTTCGCAGACGAAGTGGCGCTGACCGGTCTCCTCGGTGACGTGCCCCCGCCGGTGACGCTCCAGGTCGCAGCGGACGTAGAGGTCCACGCCGCGGTCGTCACCGACGGGATCGCCCTCCGCTGGCACAGCTGGGACGACGTGCCCGTCGCGCCCGATCCGGTCCGCGGGCTCCTGGACGCTCCTCACGGGATCGTCGCCGTGACCGGCCCCGGTCGGCGCCCGATGGTCCGCGCGTTGAGCCGCGCGCTGGTGGATCGCCACACCTGGGCGCTCGTCGACCAGCGCTGGCGGCCGGTCCCGGGGCTCCGCCACGTCGATGGCCCGGTCGACACGCTGGCAGCCCGGATCCGGAGCGCGCTGCGCTGGGACCCCGACGCGCTCGTCGTCGCGGCTGGCCCGCCCGAGTGCTGGCCGCTCGTGGTCCAGGCGGCGCTCACCGGACACCTCGTGCTCCTCGAGGTCGAAGAGCCCGACCCGTTCGAGGCGATGCGGCGGTCGGGCCTCGACCCGGTCGTGGTCGCCAGCGCAGCGAGGGCCACGGTCCACGCCGACGGGAGCGAGGTGACCGTCCGGAGCCCGTGACGCTCCACCCGATCGACCGCTCAGATCCAGCCCAGCTCCAGCGCCCGGAGCACCGCGCGGGTCCGGTCCCGCACCCCGAGCTTCAGGAGGATGCTCGACGCCTGGTTCTTCACGGTCCCCTCGGCGGTGCCCAGCGCGCGGGCGATCTCGCGGTTGCTGCTCCCTGCCGCCATCAGGCGCAACACGTCGCGCTCCCGGGCGGTCAACGGGTCCGGCGCCGCCGCCGCGCGGAACGTGCGCTCGGGCACCACCACCCGCGGGGCGACAGGCCGCAGCGTCGAGCCCCCGGCCGCCGCGACCCGGAGCGCGTCCGCCAGCGTGTCCAGGTCCGCGTCCTTGAGCAGGAACCCGCGGGCCCCGAGCTGGGCCGCCTCCGCCGCCAGGTCCGGGTCGTCGAACGTCGTCAGCAACACCACCGGGCGGCGTCCCCCGAGCGCCCGCAGCACCCCCAGGCCGTCGAGCCGCGGCATCCGCACGTCCACCAGCAGGACGTCGGGCTCCGTCTCCGCCACCAGGGCCAGCAGCTCAGCGCCGTCCGCGGCCTCGCCCACCACCAGCAGGTCCGGGACCAGGCCCAGCAGGCGGGCGAGCCCCTGGCGCACCAGCGTCTGGTCGTCGGCGAGCAACACGCGGACCGTCACGTCGGCACCCACACGCGCAGCGGGAACCCTGGGCCCGCGCCCAGCTCCAGCGTACCTCCCGCGGAGGCCACCCGCTCCCGGAGCGCGCGCAACCCGTTGCCTTCGGCGGCATCACCGCCCGGCCCGTCGTCGCGGGCGTGCAGCGACAGGCCGCCGCCTTCGGGGGTGAACGTGAGCCACACGTGCGACGCCCGACCGTGGCGCGCCGCGTTGGTCACCACCTCCTGCGCACACCGGAGCAGCGCCTCCGCGACCGGACCCTCGACCGCGGGCGCGCCCTCCACCGTCACGACCGGCCGGGGCAGGGCAGCGAGCGCGCGCAGGCCCACCGACAGGGCCACCGGCTCGTCCCGCAGGACCGTCACCGTCGCGCGCACCTCGGTGAGCAGCGACCGGACCTGGTCCCTGGCCGTCCGCACCGTCTCGGCTTCGGGTCCGGTGACCGTGCGCGCTGCCAGCTCCAGCTGGAGCGTCAGCGCGGTGAGGTGGTGTCCGACGGCGTCGTGCAGGTCCCGCGCGATGCGCAGCCGCTCCCCGCGCCGCTCCGCCACCGCGAGCTCGGCCCGGGCCGCGAGCAGCTCCTGGTTCATCCGGAGCACCACCTCCCGCGCGCCGCGCTCGCGCATCACGAGGCCTGCGGTGCCGGCGGCGAACAGCTGGAAGCTGCCGTAGACGAGCGCCGTCAGCGCGGCGTCCGCAGCGCCTTCGCGCCCGAACTCCACCGCGCCGAGCACGGCGGTCTGGGCAACGACCAGCAGCGCCGTGGTGCGGGCCGAGGTCAGGAACGGCAGCTGCCCGGCGGTCACGCACAACAGCGCCGCTGCCACATCCAGCCCGGCGGCGTGCAGCCCGAGCGAGACCAGCGTCTGGACCGCCACCGCTGCGCTCCGGACGCGGTCCCTGCGGGCAGGGGAGACCCCCACCAGGAACGCCGCCGCCCACGCGAGCCAGGCGAGCCCGAGCCACGGGTCGAGCGCCGAGCCGACCACGAGCCCGACCCCGGCCCACACGGCGAGGCCAGCCACCACGAGCTGTCGGTCGGTGTCCATCGGCCGAGCGTACCCAAGGCGGAGGCGGTGGGGCCATGTGCCGGAAGTCACGGCCGGACCGTGACCTCCTCCCCATGGGGCCCGACCCCGCGTCGACCTACGGGTGGGCAGGAGGTGTCCTCATGGCGGACTTCGCACGCTACCTGCACATCGCGGCGGGTTCGGTGGCCCTGTGTTCGTTCCTGGTGCCGGCGGTCAGCGTGAAGGGGGGACGGCTCCACCGCCGGGCGGGGTGGGTGTACTGCGTGGCGATGGCGGTGGTGGCGGCCACCGGGGGCCTGCTCGTCGCCGAAGGTCTGGCGCGCGGGGAGGCCGTGGAGGGCCGGCTGTTCCTCGCCTACGTGGCGTGGCTTTCGGTGACCTCGGTGTGGACGGGCATCCGGGCCCTGCGGACCCGCCGCCGCACGGGGCCGGGCGGGAACCTCGTCGATCACCTGATCCCCGGGGTCCTCGCCTTTGCCGGCGCCCTGCTGGCGACGCGTGGGCTCACCACGGGCGAGGTGGTGGAGGTGGTGTTCGGCGGGCTGGGGGTCGTGCTCGGTGGGAGCCACCTCCGGTACTGGCGGACCGCTCCCACCGGCGCCGATCACGCGCGCGAGATGCACGGCGGCAACCTCATCGGCGCAGGCATCGGCACGTTCACCGCGTTCCTGGTGGTGAACGGCGAGCGGCTGGGCCTGCCCGGGGTCGTGGCGTGGCTCCTGCCCACGCTGATCGGGGTGCCCGCGATCGCGCTCGTGCAGCGCCGGGACCGGGCGCGCCGGGCCCGGGCGTGACCGGGAGCGGGCGCGGTTACCGGGGGCGCGGAGGTGTCCGTGCCCGTGTTGACCTACTTCCCGTCCCGCGGCCTCGCCGAGCTCGTCCGCCTCGCGCTCGCGGCGGCCGGGGTCTCCTACGAGCAGCGGTTCGTGGGCGACGCCGACCCGGCGTTGTTTCCCGCGCTGAAGGCGTCCGGGACGCTGACGTTCGGAGCGGTGCCGCTGTGGGAGGACGGCGACTTCCGCCTCGTGCAGAGCGACGCGATCCTGCGGCACGTGGCGCGGACCCACGGGCTCTATGGCTCGAGCGCCGGCGACGCCGCCCGGTGCGACGAGCTGCACGAAGGGGTGCGCGACGTCCGCGCCCAGCTCGCCCGCCTGCGCGCGGCCGCGCCTGGTGACCTCCCCGCGCTCCGCGCCGAGCTCGCGGAGACCGTGTTGCCCCGCTGGCTCGGGCACTTCGAACGGCGCCTCGGCGGGGGCGCGTGGTTCGTCGGTGGGGCGCTGACCTACGCGGACCTGTCGGTGTGGTCGATGCTCGAGACCTTGCGCGACAACGGGCTCGCCGCGGGCCTCGCCGCGTGTCCGGAGCTCGTCGCGTTCGAGGCGCGGGTGGCAGCGGTCCCGGGGGTGGCCCGCCACCTCGCCGACCCGAAGCGCTTCCCGGTGCAGCTCCTCCCCCGCTGAGCAGCGGAGCCGGTCGTGGCGGCGTGCGCCCGACCACTGCGGCCGCCTCGTGGCGATCCGCGCGAGCTGGGCGCTGTGACCAGGATCAGCCCTGCGGGGTGAGGTAGTGCTTGCGCGCGCGGTCGTAGTCCTGCAGCTGGTCCGGATCGGTGACCACCTGCTGGCCGCCTTTCCGCGCGTACGGGTCGTACACCTTCGCGTCCTGGCTCGACGGACGCCCCAGGTTGAGGACGAAGTGGTTGCCTTTGTCGTCGCCGTCCGTGTCGACGCGGCTGATGCCCATCTCGTTGTCCTTGAACATCTTGGCCATCTTCGGGTTGCTGATGAAGTTCTGAATCACCTTCCCGTCGACCCCGCCGTCGTCCTCGCCGGAGATCTGCTCCTTCTGCTGACGCCGCAGCGTGCTGTGGAGCTGGAACTGGACCGCCTGGATGTCGGCCATCGACAGCTGCTCGCCTTTCTGGATGCGCTTCTGGATCGCGCCGAGCTCCTTCAGCTCGCCCTTGTTCAGCTTCCCGGTCGCGGACATGGTGTCGATGAGGTCCTTCACCCCGTCGTTGCCGCCGGCGACCAACGAGGCCGCGAGGATGCTCGTCGCGCCGCACATGTCCTCGCCCTGGCCGGTCGTGTCGTTCTGGGTCAACGAGTTCAGCGCCGCGAGCCGCTCCTCCTTCGAGCCGAGCGCCACCCTGGCGTCCGGGTTCACCTCCCGACCCCCCGACTCGTACGCCTGTCCGATCCGGAACCCCGCCATGCGGTAGCCGTCGCGGCTCTCGTCGTGCCCAGGCTCGCTGCCCATCTTCCGGCGGAACGCGTCCTGTTCGTCCTTCTTCTGCTGGTCCTCGGGGGACAACACGGGGGCGGGCGCAGGGGTCGGCTTCGGCTGCCCCGTGGGCGGCTCTTTCTTCGAGTCCCCGAACAGGTAGCTCCACGCGTCGGAGAGGAAGTTTGCCTGGACGGCGCGGCCGAGGTCCTGGCCCCCGAGGAGGCCACCTTCGCCGAGCAGGGCCTGGTTGCCGACGAGCGACTGGGCGTCGGGGAGGAGGGCGGGCGCGCTCGCAGCGGGCGCCTCCACCTCCGCCTCATCTGGGGTGCGAAGCTGGTGCTGGGACATGGTGCCTCCGAGGAAGGGGACACCTCCAGTGTACTCCGCCCGCCTTCGCGCGACCCGGGGTACCCTCCGGGCGTGGGACAGCTCCACCTGAAGTTCCAGACGCTCCGAGAGGTCGCGCTGCACGGCGCGACTGCGAACGAGGGCGTCCTGCTCGCGATCGATCCGGTCGCGTCCACGGTCCGGGTCCGCGTCGAGCGGACGTACAGCCGGGAGCTCCCCGCGCGGAAAGGCTCGCTCCGCCGTGCGTGGGAGCGCCTGGCGCCGCCCGGGCCCGGGGGACCCGTGGAGCGCGAGTTCGCGGTGGAGCCCCCGCCGGTGGCGACGGACGCGTTCTCCCACCCGTTGTTCCTGCGGGTGGCCGGCGAGGTGCCGCTCCACGCGCTCGCCCCTGGGGAGCGGGTGGTGGCGATCAGCGGTCCCCGAGCTGCTGCCGTACTCCGCGACGAACCGGCGACGCGGGCGGACCTGGAAGCTGCGTTCCACCGGGAGGGGGACCTCCGGTGGGCGGCGGAGGCCGGGGACGCGGCGCTCCACGACTCGCTCCTCGATCGGGAGCGGTGGGACGCCGCGCTGGACGAACTCCGCTGGCGCGGGACCCTCGACCTGCCGAGCCTCGCGGCGCGCATGCCGGTCGCTCGCCTGCCGGACCTCGTCGGCCTCGCCACCGACCCGCGGGTGCGGGCGACCCTGATCGCGCACGCCGCGGCTGCGCTCGCCCGCTCGGACGACGCCCCTGCGTTCGTGGCGCTGGTGCGGGGGCTCCTCGACCGGGTCCGGTTCCACGAGCTGGTGCCGCTGCTGCTCCTCGCCGACCCGGCCAGGTCCGAGCACGCGGATCCGGTGTCGATTGCGCGGATCCGACTGGCGATGGTGCTCCGGGACGAGCCCCACCGGGCCGCCGAGTTCGCCGCGCTCGCAGCCCGCGTCGGGGCGTGACTTCGCGGGCGTGACACTCGGGGGTCATCGTCGCGCCGCGGGGCCCTCGATAGCAGCGTGCCCGGAGGCACCGTGAGCGCCCAGGATCCGTTGGACTTCGCCCGCGTGGTGGCGGCCTGGGCCGAGTCCGCCCGCACCACGCTCGGCGCCGACGCCGTGCGCGCCCACCGCCCGTTCACCACCCGCGCCGACGTCGTGCACGCCATGGACGCTGCCGAGGAGGTCCTGCGCGTCGAACACGAGAACCCGCCGATCCCCGTGGGCGGCGTCACCGACATCCGCGAACCCACCTCCCGCGGCGCGAAGGGCATGGTGCTCGACGGCGCCGAGCTCCGCGCCGCTGGCCAGACCCTCGAGGCCTTCCTCCGCCTCCGAAAGTCGCTCGACGCCGTCGGTGACCTCGCGCCGACGCTGGCGGCGATCACCTCTCGCATCGACATCGACCCGTACGTCGCCGCCACCCTCGACGGCGCCTTCGACGCCACCGGCCAGCTCTCCGGGCGCGTGTACCCCGAGCTCGAGGAGCTCCGCACCGGCATCGCGCGCCTCCACGACGAGGTCCGCGGCACCCTCGACCACCTCGTCCGCTCCGAGGAGCTCGGCGACGAGCTGTTGCAGGACCGGTTCTGGACCGTGCGTGACAACCGGTACGTCCTGCCCATCAAGGCCCACGCCAAGCGCTGGAACCTCGGCATCGTCCACGACGTGAGCGGCACGGGCGCCACCGTGTTCGTCGAGCCCCACGCCATCGTCGAGCTCAACAACCGGCTCCGCCTCGCCGAGGGCCGCCTCAAGGCCGCCGAACACGCCATCCTCGCGCAGCTCTCGCGCGAGCTCGGCACCCAGCGCGAGGCCGTCGACCTCGCCACCGACGCCGCGATCGAGGTCGACCTCGCTTGCGCCCGCGCCGGACTCGCCGTGCGCCTCGCCGCCGAGCGCCCGGTGGTGGGAGACGGCGGCCGCATCGACGCCCGCGCCGCCCGGCACCCCGTCCTCGTGCTCCGCGGGGTCCCCGTCGTCGGCAACGACCTCGCGATCGGCCAGGACCACGTCGTCCTCGTGCTCTCCGGGCCCAACGCCGGCGGCAAGACCGTGGCCCTCAAGACGTTCGGCCTCCTCGCCGAGCTCGTGCGCCACGGGTGCTTCGTGCCCACCGCGCCCGACGCGCGCGTCGACTTCTTCCGCGACGTGGTGGCCGTCATCGGCGACCAGCAGACCGTCGAGGGCGACCTGTCCTCGTTCTCCGCGCACCTCCAGGCCCTCCGCTCGCTCCTCGAGCACGCCGGCCCCCACCAGCTCGTCCTCCTCGACGAGATCGCGTCCGGCACCGACCCGTCCCAGGGTTCGGCGCTCGCGCAGGCCGTCTTGGAGCACCTCGCCGAACGTGGTCCGCGCGTGGTCGTGACCACCCACTTCGCGCCGCTCAAGGGCCTCTCCGCCACCCACCCGTCGTTCGCGGCCGCGGCCGTGCAGTACCACGACGGCCGGCCCACCTACCGCCTCGTCGCCGGCGCCGCGGGGGAGTCCCACGCCCTCGAGATCGCCCAGCGCGTCGGCCTGCCGGAGCCCCTGCTGGCCCGCGCCCGCGACCTGATCGGCGCCCAGGAGCTCGAGCTCGGGCGGCTCCTCGCGGCCCTCGAGCGGGAGCGCAGCAAGGTGACGGCGCTGCAGGACGAGGCGCGGGCGCTGCGCGACGAAGCCCACCGCCGCGCCGAGGAGGTCGCGAGGCGCGAGGAGGAGCTCAAGACCCGCGCCCGGGCCCTCGAACAGCGCGCGTCGGCCGCGTTCGTCGATCGGCTGCGCAGCGCCGAGAAGGCCATCGGCCACGTCGTCGCCGAGCTCCAGAAGGCGCCGTCGCAGCGCGGGGTGGACGCCGCGAAGGCCACGGTACGCGCGCTGTCGGGCCTGGCCCCGGACGAGTCCCGGCCCGAGGTGGCCGCGCCGGCGTTCGCGGTCGCGGACCGGGTGCGCCACGAGAAGCTCGGCGTGGGTGAGGTCGTGGCGGTGGGCGACGAGATCTCGGTGCGCGCGGGCGCCATCGTGTTCCGCGCGCGACCGCAGGACCTCACCCGCCTCGGCGCCCCGCGCGCAGCCCCGGCCGCCCCGCCACCCCCGCGCGCCCGTGGCAAGCAGGCGGCCGCGGAGGACGAGCTCCGGATGGCGGCCAACACGCTCGATCTCCGGGGCATGCGGGTCGACGAGGGGCAGGACGCCTCGGAGAAGTTCTTCGATCAAGCCATCCAGCGCGGCCACGACACGGTGTACCTGCTGCACGGGCACGGCACGGGCGCGCTCAAGGACGGTGTCCGCGCCTGGCTCCGCTCGTCGGCGTACGTCCGCGGGTGGCGACCGGCCTCCGAGGAGCAGGGCGGCGACGCGTTCACCCTGGTGCAGCTCCAGTAGCGTCACCGGCTACCGAACGAGCTCCGGAGCTGGAGAGCGTCGAGCGCGGCGCGCAGCACCCCCAGCGTCGGGTCCTTCTCGACCAGGGGCCAGGCGAGGTCCGCCGCCCGCCCGCCGTTCTCGTGGGCGCAGTCGTACACCACCTGGCGCAGCACTCCCGACGGGGGCGTCACGCGGATCCACCGACCTTCCAGCGACGCCAGCAACAGCGCCCCCTCCACCTCGGGGCGCCCCTCCGCCGCCGCCACCCGGGCCAGGCCGCGCAGCACCGTCCCCGCCGCGAGGTCGGCGAACAGGGCGTGGTAGCCCTCCCACCGGCCCAGCGCGTCCTCCGCCGCCGACTCCAGGTGTGCGGCGGCCTTCCGGGCCACGGCGTCCGCCGCCGCTGGGTCCACCACCCCGTCCACCCGGGCGCTCCGGGCGAGCCACGCCAGCGGCGACCGCTCCGCCCACTGCGCCACTGCGCCGGGACCCTCCGTCGCCAGCGCGCCGAGGAAGGGGCCGTCGATCGCGGCGAGCACGGGCCCCCCGTACACGAAGAGCTCGGCGAGCCGAGGCACGGCCGTGGCCGGCGCCCCCGGCCAGGCGTGGAGCGCGAACCACCCGTCGAGCTGCGCGGCCTCGACCCCGGGGACCGCGCGCGCAGCGGCCTCGTGCCAGGAGGCCAGCGCCACGAGCAGACCCGGATCCCCGAACGGGCGCGCGAGGGCGTCTGCAGGGGGCGCCAGCGGGAGCGTGTAGTGCGGCAGGGGACCGATCTCGGGGCTCCCCCCCACCGTGGGCGGCGCCAGCGGGACCGGGAGGGCGAGCGGGGGTGGAAACGGCGCGTCGGTGGCCAGCCAGGCGCGCCACGGCGCGTGCCACGGGTCGATGGCGGGATCCGGGGTCACCTGCGCGGCGGCTGCGCGCGCGGCGGCGCGATCGCCAAGGATCGCCCGGGACACGGCGACCAGGTGCAGCGAGCCCGCCGGGTCGGTGGGGGCGCGTCGCGTGTCGAACACGGACAACAGCGCGTGGGCGGTCGCGATCGCGGCCAGCCGGTACGAAGCCGCGAGCTCGGCGTGGGCCCGCGCCAGCGCGCCACCGTGCCCGGAGGCCAGGGCAGCGCGCGCGTCGCGTTCGCGGAGCAGCGAGACCCAGGCCGCGAGCCCGTACTCCGGGTGGGCGGCGAGGTCGGCGTAGCGGAGGGGCCAGCTCCCGGCCAGCGCCGAAGCGAGCGCTGCGGCCTGGGCCCGTTCGTCGCGTGCAGCCCCGGCCCACGCCGGACCGACCGCTCCACCTGCCGCCAGCCCGGCCAGGAGGTCGCGCCGCCGCATCACGCCCGGCGCTTGCGCTTCGGGGCCGGGGGGACCTCGGGCGGGGCGTCGTCCCACAGGCGCACGCCGCCGAGGAGGCCGGCGACGTTCTCCACGACCTTCACGTCTGCGGGGAGCCGGTCGATCGCGAGGTGCTTGGTGTTGCCGCCGCCCAGGTACAACACCCGGTAGTTGAAGATCGGCCCAAGCTGCTCGATCGCCTTGCGGACGCGCCGGTTCCAGCGGTCGTTGCCCACGCGACGGCGGGCGTCGTCTCCCAGCCGCTCCTCGTACGTCGCCCGCTTGCGGTACGGGTGGTGGGCGAGCTCGAGGTTGGGCACGTAGCGGCCCTCCACGTACAGGCCGCAGCCGAGGCCGGTGCCGAGCGTGAGCACGAGCTCCACCCCGCGGCCCTCGATCACGCCGAGGCCCTGCACGCCGGCGTCGTTGGCGGTGCGCACGGGCTTCGCGAGGCGGCGCTCCACGTCGGCGGCGAGCAGGAAGCCGCGCCACTCCGCATGCAGGTTGGGGGCGGTCTTCGTCACGCCCTCCTGCACCACCCCGGGGAACCCGATGGAGACGCGATCGAAAGCGCCCACCCGACCGGCGAGCGCGGTCACGATTTCCAGCACGGCGATGGGGGTGGCGGGTTGTGGGGTGGGCTCGCGCATCCGCTCCGACAACGCGGTGCCGTCGGGGCCCACGACCATCACCTTCACGCCCGTCCCGCCGATGTCCACACACAACGTCCGCATGTCGCCCCCGGCGCGAAGGTACCACGTGGCCCCCGGCGGGCTATCGTTCGCCGGGGAGGCTTCGTGATTTCCTGGCTGTCGTTGGCCGCGTTCGCGGTCCCGGTCGCGAGCAGTACGTCCACCTGCGCGCCCCCCGACGTGGTGGGGTTCTGGCCGGGGGAAGGAGAGGTCGTGCCGCCCGACGTGGTCCTGTACGCCGCGGAGCAGGGGGCGTGTGGGGGGCTGCTCCAGTACACGATCGGGACCGCCGGCGGCGAGGCTGAGCTGCTGGAGCGCGAGAACCTGGGCGGCGGACTCGTCGGGTTGCGCCCGCCGGCCGCGCTCGCGCCCGGGACCTGGCAGGTGTCCGTGCCCTACTACGACTTCCTCCGCACCTTCGTCGTAGAAGCGGACGCTCCCCTGCCCGAGGCCCCCGCCGGCGTCGAGGTGGTGGTCTCCGCGCAGCCCCGGTGTGGCCAGGGCACCATCACCATCGAAGCCGAGGTGACCTTCGACGAGGCCGACGGGGTGCGGATCGTCCAGCTGTCCTGGCAGACGGAGAACGGCGAGCAGCTCGCCACCGGCGCGTTGTCCGAAGGGGGCGCGCGCGTGTCCGACGCGAACACGGTGGCCGGGGAGCGCGAAGCGTGTGTGGGCGTGCGGGTCTCCGACGTGGCCGGGACCCTGGTGGACGAGGTGGAGGCCTGCGCCGAGGTCGACGTGTGCCCCGACGACGACGCCGGCGGCGGCGGCGAAGAGGACGAAGGTTGTGGGTGCGCGACCGCGAACCCGGGAGCAGGCCTCCTGGTGCTGCTGGTGCCTGTCGCGTTGCGGCGGCGCCGCGCCCGGTAGTCGCGATCATCTCGCGCGCACGGGCACCGCTTGTTCCAATGTGTTTCGACCCGGTCACGAGCCCTTCCGCGGGCGCAACCAGCGAGGTCTGGGATGGGCGTCCGTCGGTGGAGGTTCTGGTGATCATCTTCAACGTGATCGGTGTGGTTCAGGCGGTGCTCGCGGCGGTCCCTGGCGCCGCGGTGATGTTCTTGGGGGTGTTGATCGGCTCCCCGGCACTGATGGCCTTCGGCGTGGCCGTGTTCTGCGGCTCGCTCGCCGTCGTCGACCTCTTCTGGCGCGCCCGGAGCCAGGGGGAGGGCGACGCGGCGCTCCGGATGATCCTGCCGTGGAAAGGGGGGCACTTCTTCTTCGTCCCCAACTGGCTCGGCGGCGCCGGCGGCGCCCTGCTCCTGCTGGTGAGCTCGGTGTCGATGATCGGGTACGAGCCGCCCCCGAAGGCGGCCGGTGAGATCGCGTTCGACGCGGCCGACGACCAGATCGACAGCTTCGCGAAGGGCGAGGCCGCCCGGGGCAACACCCCCGCCGCCGTCACCGCGGCCGAGCAGGTCAACCAGGCCATGGAGCTGTTCGCGTCCCTCGCGATCTCGGGTGCGGACACGGGCGAGATGCGGACGTTCGTGCACCAGGACGGTGACACCGTGGTGGTGATGGTCCACGTGCCGGATCTCCGCAAGTACAACTCGGAGGCGAAGCGGGAGACCGGGCGATTCGCGTGGCAGGCGGCCCAGACCGCGGCGCGCGAGCTGTCCCCCCGGCCCGCGCAGCTCGCGGTGGGGATCCGCGGAGTGGCGCTGTACGACGACGTGCTCTTCGGCCGGGTGGTCGAAGAGGGCTCCGACGACGACGGCATCTTGCGCCATGGGAAGCGCGATGACCTGTACCCGCTGTTCGCGCCGGCCGAGCCGACTACGGCGATGGTGGAGTGAGGGCGCTGGAGGGTCCGTGACGGTCGAGCTCGATCACCTGTTCCTGATGACGGACTTCGGCGCCCCTGCTGCCGAGCACCTGATCCGCCTCGGGCTGCGCGAGGGGTCCCGCAACGTCCACCCCGGCCAGGGGACGGCCAACCGGAGGTTCTTCTTCCACAACGCCATGATCGAGCTCCTCTGGGTCACGGATGCCGAGGAGGTCCGGTCACCCCCCATCCGCCCGACGCACCTCGCCGAGCGCTGGGAGGGCCGCGCTGCCGGCTCCCCGATCGGCGTGTCCCTGCGGGCGTCTCCGACCGATCCGCTGCCGTTCGCGACCTGGCCGTTCCAGCCCCCGTACCTGCCGCCGGGCGTGGCGATCCCGATGGCGACGAGCGCGTCCCGCCTCGACGAGCCGCTGTTGTTCGCCATCCCGTTCGGTCGCCGCCCCGACACCTTCGAGCCCCACAAGGCCGAGCCGCTCGACCACCCCGCCGGCGTGCGTGAGATCACGGCGGTCACCGTGTCCGTGCCGGGGCCGGGCTCCGAGGAGCTCGCGGCCGTCGCGCGCGCTGGTCACCTCCAGCTGCGCAGGGGCCCCCACCTCCTCGAGCTCGAGCTCGACGGTGGGGCTCGGGGCGTCGTCCACGACCTGCGTCCCCACCTCCCGCTCGTCCTCCGCTGGTGAGCGGCTCAGGGCAGTCCGACCACCCGCGCGCTCTCGACCCACAGGCGCTCCGCCAGCGCTTCGTCCTGCGACAACGCGGCGCCGCGGCGCTCCTCCAGGCGATTGAAGTACGCGCCCGAGCGTTCCGCCACGTCTGCGGCGGACGCGAGGCGGGTGAGGGGCTCCGCGCCCTGCTCGACCGTGTACATGAAGCGCCTGCCGAGGTTCAGGATCGGCCGGATCCACCCCGGCGCGTGGCTCCAGATGTTGGTGGCCACGGTGCCCGGATGCACCGCGTTGACCGTCACCCCGCGCCCGGCGAGCCGCTTCGCCAGCGCGCGCGTGAACAACACGTTCGCCAGCTTCGAGCGCTCGTAGGCGGCCATCGTCGACCAGCCGCCGTTCGCGTAGCCGGGGTCCGCCAGGTCCATCGTGCCGCGGTAGTGCGAGCCCGACGCCACGTTCACGATCCGCGCCGGCGCCGAGGCCACGAGCCGCTCGAGCAGCAGGTTCGTGAGCAGGAACGGCGCCAGGTGGTTCACGGCCCACGTCGACTCGTGGCCGTCGACCGACGTGGTCCGCGCTTCGAACACGCTTCCGGCGTTGTTCACGAGCACGTGGATCGGCTGCCCGTCGCGCAGGAGCGCCTCGGCGAGGGCCCGCACGGACGCCAGCGACGCGAAGTCCCCGACGAAGGTCTCGGGTGGAGGGCCGCCCGCGCCGACGGTCGCCGCCGCGTGGGCGAGACGACCGGGATCGCGGCCCGTGATCACGACCTTCGCGCCGGCGCGGGCCAGCTGGACAGCGCACGCGAGCCCGATCCCGTGGGTCCCGCCCGTCACCACGATCCGTCGCCCCGCCAGCTGGTCCATGGCTCAGGGCTCCTGCACACAGAGACCGTCACTCACCATGCGCAGCCGGTTGCCGTCGTTCGCGCAGGTGGTGTTCGGGTCGGTCGTGTTCTCGAGGTTGGTGCAGATCCCTGCGCGCACGACGGCGCAGAAGTGGAAGACGTCGACCGTGTTCGTGCCAGCGTCGAACCAGAAGGTGCCGAGGTACTGGGCCAGGGGGACGGGCGCCACGCCGTCCACGTCCACCGCCACCCAGTCGCTCGCGCAGTTGGTGAGGACGGTCGACCCCGTCGGGAACGTGGTGTTCCGGATGCGCAAGAAGGCCGACTCGTTCCACTGCGCGGCGCCGTC
Source organism: Myxococcota bacterium (assembly GCA_044356535.1). Taxonomy (GTDB): domain Bacteria; phylum Myxococcota_A; class UBA796; order UBA796; genus JACKER01. The sequence continues at coordinate 15,202 of JBIKWC010000033.1, read as the reverse complement.
GTTCGCCGGCGGGTCGTTCCAGAGGTGGTACCAGCCGGCGGTGGGGACGTCGAGCACGTGGGTGTCCGAGGTGTCGGAGACCCCGTCGATCACCACCTCGTTGTCGGGGTCGTCGGTGATGGGCGCCGGGATCATCCCCGCGGCGGCGCAGGTGGTGGGCAGGTCCGGCGGGGCGGTCGGCACGCTCGGAGGGACGGCAGGGTCCCCGTTCACCCACGGGGGCGGCCCGGTGTCGGTGTCGGTGTCCGAATCGGTGTCGGTGTCGGTGTCCGAATCGGTGTCGGCATCGGTGTCCGAGTCGGTGTCGGCGTCCGTGTCCGAGTCGGTGTCGGCGTCCGAGTCGGTGTCGCCGTCGCCGTCCACCGTGCCGGTGTCGCCCGCAGGGGTCTTGTCGGGCGGGTAGACCCCAAGCCCAGGACCACAACCGAGCAAGAGGACCAGGGGCAGCGAGCGGTTCATCGCCGCAGTCTACGCGGTCCGCCGGTCGAGGTGGTACCGTGGCTCGGATGTCGGACTGGACGGTGGACCCCGAGCTCCTGAAGCGCTTTGCCTCGGCGATCCTGCTCGGCGCGCTGATCGGCGTGGACCGCGAGAAGAAGTCGTCGACCGGCCCGCGCCAGTTCGGTGGCCTCCGGACGTTCACGCTGCTGGGGCTGGGTGGCGCCTTGTCGGCCTGGCTGGCGCAGAGCCAGGACCTCCCCGCGCTGTTCGTCGCGGGCCTTCTCGGGCTGCCGCTGCTCCTGGCCGCGTCGGTGTGGAGCGCTGCGGACCGGGAGCCCGGGCTCACCGGGGAGGTCGCCGCCGTCCTGACCTGGCTCGTCGGGGGGGCCTGCGGGTACGGGCACGTAGAAGAAGGCATCGTGCTGGGCATCGCCACCGCAGGCATCCTGGCGTTCAAGGCGCCGCTGCACGCTGCGGTCCAGCGCCTCGGTCAGGACGACCTGACCGCGATCCTGCAGCTGTTGTTCGTCGGGTTCGTGGTGCTGCCCTTCGCGCCAGACACGGCCGTGGACCCGTGGGGCGCGCTGGTGCCCGCGAGCCTCGGCAAGCTGGTGGTGTTGATCTCTGCGCTCTCGCTCACCGGCTGGCTGGCGGTCAAGTTCCTGGGGGAGCACCGCGGACAGGCGCTCACCGGGCTGTTCGGGGGACTGGTGTCCTCCACGGCAGTGACCCTGGGCGCGGCGAGGCAGGCGCGCGCGGGCTCGGCGGGGCCGGAGGCGCTGGCGATGTCGGTGTTGATCGCGTGGACGGTGATGTTCGCGCGCGTGGCGGTGGAGGTGGCGGTGGTGTTCCCGAGCCTGCTGCTCCGGGTGGGCCCGGTGTTGTTGGCGATGGCGGTCCCATCGGCGGTGGCCGCCGCGGTGGCGTACCGGGGGTCCCGCGCTGCACCGACCACCGCGGCGGTGGCGCAGGACGTCGCGCTCCGCAACCCGTTCTCGCTGTTCGAGGCCGCGAAGGTGGGGGCGTTCTTCGCCGGGGTGCTGCTGGTGGTGGCGGTGGTGCGGGACGAGGTCTCCACCACCTGGCTGTACGCGGTGGCGGCGCTGGCGGGGTTCACGGACGTGGACGCGATCTCGCTGTCGATGGCCAGCGAAGCGAAGCGGGGCCTCGACGCAGGCACGGCGAGCGGCGCCATCGGGGTGGCGGTGGTCGTGAACACCGGCGTGAAGCTGGGGATGGCGGTCGCGTGGGGGAGCCGCGACCTGACGCGACGCCTGGTGCCCGGCACCCTGGCGATCGGGCTCGGGGGCCTGTGTGGGCTGGCGTGGGCGATCTTCGCCTGACTCAGCCGGCGTCTTCCGCGCAGCTGTGCCACCGGGTGAACCGCCGGGCCTCCCGCTCCCGGAACGACGTGAACTTCGGGGGCTCCGGCAGCTCGAAGGTCAGGGGCGCGCCGGACAGCGGGTGGAGCAGCGCCAGCTGGTCCGCGAACAGGAACAAGCCCTTGCCGCGCTGCGTGGAGCCCGGGAGCCCGTAGGCCTCGTCGCCGAGGATCGGGTGGCCCAGGGAAGCCAGGTGGCGGCGGAGCTGGTGGGTCCGGCCCGTCTCGGGGTGAAGCTCCACCGTGGTCACGAAGCCCGTCCGCAGCGCGCGGTCCGTTCGAACCGACCGCCAACGGGAGCGCGCCGCGCGGCCCTCCACCGGGAGGTCCACCACACCTTCGCCCAGGAGCTCCCCCACCACCAGGGCGCGGTAGCGCTTGTGGACCTCGTGGCGCTCGAACGCCTGCCCCAGGGCAGCGTGTGCGGCGCGGGTCTTCGCCACCAGCAACAGGCCCGCCGTCGGCGCGTCCAGGCGGTGCACCGGCCGCGGCTTGCCCATCGCGTCGGGGAGCGTGGAGCGCGCGAGGTTCCCGGGCAGGAACCGGTCCACGGTGCGCGCCCAGGCGCCCGACGTCGGCATGCCCGAGGGCTTCACGATCACGGCCATCGCGTCGTCCTCGAACACCACCGGGAGCGGCACGTGGCGCGTGGCTTCGGCAGCGTCCTCCTCCGTCTCCAGGCGCAGCAGCACCTGCCCCGGGGTCACGAACCGCGAGGGCTCGCTCACCAGGCCGTCGACCGCGATCTCGCCGCGATCACAGGCCTTCCGCGCGGACGCGCGGGTCGGGTACTTGCCGAACACCGCGGCCACCACCTGGTCCAGGCGCTTGTTGCCCACGTCGGCGGGCACCAGGGCCTGCTCGGCGACCACGTCGAGCTCCGTGAGGGGGCGCCGGGGCAGGTTCACGCGCCGCGCCGCCGGGCCAGCACCGCGGACTTCAGCTGGCCACACCCCGCGTCGATGTCGATGCCACGCCGCACCCGCACGGTGGCCGGAACCCCGTGATCGGCCAGGATCGCCACGAACCGGTCGGCGTCGGGCAGGCCGGTGGGCGCGCCGGCGTAGCCCTGGGTGGGGTTGAGGGGGATGAGGTTGACGTGGGCGGGCAGGCCCTGGAGCAGCCGGCCGAGGGTGTGGGCGGTGCCGGCGTCGTCGTTCTTGCCCGCGATCAGCGCCCACTCGAACGTGACCCGCCGGCCGGTGGCGTCGGCGTAGTCGCGACAGGCCTCCAGGAGCTCGATGATGGGCCACCGCTTGTTCATCGGCAACAACGCGCTCCGCTGCTCGTCCGTCGCGGCGTGCAGGCTCACGGCCAGGCGCACCTGCAGGCCCTCGTGGGCGAACCGGCGGATCTGCGGCACCAGGCCCACCGTGGACACCGTGATGTGGCGCGCCCCGATGCCGAGGTCGCCCATCAGGCGCCGGATGGCGGCGAGGCTGTGGTCGTAGTTGTGGAACGGCTCGCCCATCCCCATCAACACCACGTTCGACAGCCGCTCGCCCTCGGCCTGCAGCTCTGCGGCCCAGCGCGCCGCCTGCCCGAAGATCTCGTGGGCCTCGAGGTGCCGCGAGAAGCCCATCTGGCCCGTCGCGCAGAACACGCAGCCCATCGCGCAGCCCGCCTGCGTGGAGATACACGCGGTGCGCCGTCCGTCTTCGTACGGCATCAACACCGTCTCGACCAGCTGGCTGTCGCCCAGCCGCACCAGGCGCTTGCGGGTCCCGTCCGTCGACTGCTGCTCGGACGCCACCTCGGCGGTGCCGATGGCGGCCTCCGCGTCGAGCTGCTCCCGCAGGCGCTTCGGCAGGTCGGACATCTCGGAGACCGTGCGCGCGCCGCGGTCGTAGAGCCAGCCGCGGATCTGCTTGCTGCGGAACGCCGGCTGCCCCCGCTCGGCCAGCCACGCCGCGAGCCCCGCCTCGTCGAAGGCGTACAGATCGGCCTTCGGCGCCGTCTCCGCCGGTTCACCAGGCAGCATCGAGCTCCTCGTGGGCCTGCAGCACCCGGTCGCCGAACACGGAGGCGCCGCTCACGGTGTCCTCGTAGTGGTCGCCGTCGTCGGTGAACAGGCTGACGTACCGGTTGAAGTCCGGCTCCGGGATGATGTAGCCGAAGTAGGTGTCGGTCATGCCGAGCATGGCGCGGTGCTCGGTGTCCAGGTGGTCGAGGAGCGGGATGTGGCCTGGCTCGTCGGACAGCCGGTACGGCCAGGTGTGCATCGACAGGCAGTCGCAGGAGCCCACCGTCGACGAGAACCGGCAGTCCTCGTAGCTGTCGAGCTCCGCGCGGCAGTCCGGATCGGCCTGCGGGAAGTACGTGGCGCCTTCGCCGCGGGCGGCGAGGTCCTCGGATTCGGTGGTGAACGTGGCGTCGTCCGGGAGGCCCCAAGCGAGCTCGGGGAGAAGCTCTCCGGGGATCGACAACAGGCCCACGCCTTCGCCCGGCGCCGTGTGGCCGAGCTCCACGCGGAACACGTGTGGCTCGAAGCAGCCGATGACCGTGGGTGGGTTCACCTCCGGGCAGCGCTCCGGATCGGTCACCGCCTGGTCGATGTCGTAGTCGAAGATCCCCTGCGGACCCCACATGTTGTAGATCGCGTTGGTGATCGGCATCGAGAACGTACGCCGGCCGACCTGCAGCGCGGGCTTCACGGGCTCGCCGGCGGAGAGGGCGTCGATCGCGGCCTCGCCGATGTGCCAGCCGTGGCTCGTCACGAACTCCCAGGTGTCCTGGGGGGCCCACACGGGCACGTGGTCGCCATCGGCGTCGATGCGGTCGGCGCCCACGGCCTCCCCGAAGCAGTCGGCGTCGGTGGGGTCGGCGACGGCCTCGGTGGTGCAGGTGGCGAGGACGTGGGTGCCGTCGGGGTTCACGAGCGGGAGGTGGCCGCTCAGCGCGGACTGCATGCCGCCCAGGCTCTCGGCGAGGTGGAGCGCCAGGCCGCCGTACTCGGCCTCCAGCACCTCGCGCGTGACCCCCGGCCAGTCCGACGAGATCGCGTTGTTGTTCGAGCCCCGGACCTCGGGGTGCCCGGACCAGTTCGTGAGCGTGAACACCGCGCCGTCCGCGCCCACGCCCTGCAGCACCAGGAGCTGATCGCTCACCACCACCGGGTCGCGGCCGTCGTGGACCATGCCGTGGAAGCGGGGATCGGGGTTCTTCCCGCCGAAGTACTCGCCGTTGAACCAGGGGCCGCGGTCGCGCATGCGCACGGAGCCCACGTTCAGGTCCACCTCCTCCATGGAGGCAGCGGCCTCGCGCACGGCGTCCTCGATGGCGGCGGCCACGCGCTGCTGGTACACGGGATCGAAGCCGGGCACGAACAGCAGCGGGTTGCCCCACAACCCCACCGTGTCGGGGCCGTCGTGGCTGTGGGACGACGCCACCAGCAGGCGGTCCGGGTCGAAGCCGTCGGCTGCGAGGGCGTCGCGGGCCTGCCAGATCCGCGGGTGGCCGAGCCCGACGAGGTCGAGCGCCACGAAGGCCACGTACTCGCCGTCGACCGACAACACCACGGCGCGGGCATAGGTGTGGTCGTGGACCTCCTGCGCGGCGCGCAGCGGACCGAAGCCGCCGATCCACACCGCGTCGAAGACCCCGTCACCGTCGGCGTCGTCGAAGGGCTCGGGCCCGTCCGGATCGGTGAGGCTGCCGTTGAAGGTGTTGTCGCCGTTGAGGTCCGACCAGGACTCCGGGATCTCGGGCGTGATGTCGACCGAAGCCGCGCCCGCGCGCCACTTCCCGTCCTTGGGCAGCACCATGCCGAGCGGGCCGCCCTCACCGACCGGGGGGCGGTCGTCGGGGCCCGAGCAGGCGACCAGGCCAGCGACCATCGACAGCGCGAGGGGGGGAGCGAGCACGTACGCCTCCGGAGGCTCGCAGGTATCCCCGCGTCCGGCCCGGAGCGACGGGTTCGCGTCGCGAGGTCGCGGGCACCCGGTTACCGGCGCCATCCGGAGGTCGTGTGGCATCGGTCGCGCTCGAAGAGCTGTCGAACGAAGAGCTGACCCGCGTGCTCAACCAGCGGACGTCCGCGATGTCGGCGCTGGGGAAAGGCCTGGCGCTGGCCGGCCGCACCGCCGTGGTGGGCGTCCCGCTGGCCCTCGTGTACGGTGCGGTCAGCGCGGCGCTGGCGTCGGCGTCGATGGACCTCGCCACGAGCATGTTGTCGGCCGCGCTCCCCACGGTCGAGCTCATCTCGCAGGTGGGCCTCGGCCTCGGGGTGCTCGCGGGGTTGTACGCCATCATCAACTTCCCCAAGCGCGACCGCGCCTCCCGGGCGAGCTGGATCCCGGCCCTGTTCACGGCGCCGGCGCTGCTGGTGGGGTTGTCGGCGGTGGCCCTGCAGAGCGGCGGCCCCGGCAACCAGATGGGCCCGGTGGTGCTGCAGCTCGTGATGACCGCCACGGACCTCGTCTGGGGCGCGTTCGGCGGCGCCGCGGTGTGCATCGGGTGGCTGCTGGCGGGGAAGGCCGTGCTCGACGGCCGGTCGGCCTCGTTCGGCGAGGTCGTGCCCCAGATCCAGGCCCGCACGCTCGACGTGGCCCCGGTGCACGGCGCCCGCGATCAGGCCGTCACCATCGGCATGCAGCTCCTGCTGCCCGGCATCTTCTACGCGCTGCAGCTCGCGTTCGCGGACATGGTGGTGGTGCTCGACCCCGAGCGCGCCGCCCTCAAGCGGTCGAGCCAGCTCACCTCGGGCATGCGCGGGCGCCTGTTCCGGCTGTTGTTCGCGTGGTTCCTGGTGGCCACGGTGTTCACGTTCGGCGTGGTGTCCGTCGACATGGGCGCCCGCTCGGTGGACGACGCCGTGAAGGCCATCTCCAAGGTGATGTTCGACCCGTCCGTCACCCGCGGCGTCGCGCTGTACGTGTCGGAGATCGGCGCGGCCCTGTGGTGGTGGGTGCTGCAGCTGGCGATGCTCGTGTTGTACGTCGAGCGCGAGAACCAGGTGAAGGCGAAGACCCTGCTGCGCCAGCGCGGCTGATCGGGGCAGGAAGAGCGGGGCAGGAAAGCCGCACCCCCCTCCGGAGGACGTGCTCCGCACACGGTCGTCGGCTGGCACGGAACTGGCAGGGACCCCGACGCGGAGGGTCCATGGTCTGGTGGCTGGTCGCCTGCAGCGAGAACGGCCTGAGCCCCTTGCCGGAGCCCGTGGTGGACTCGGGGGAGGTGGTCGTCGACGACGTCGGCGCGCCCGTGGCCGACGCCGGCCGCGACCGCGAGGTGTCGCCCCTCGAGACCGTCACCCTCGACGGCACCGCCTCGGCCGACCCGGACGGCCTCGCGCTCGACCGGTTCGAGTGGACGCTCCTGGAGCGCCCCGAGGGCTCCACCACGTCCCTCGACGACCCCACCACCGAGCGGCCGACGTTCTTCGCGGACCTCGCGGGCGACTACGTGTTCGCGCTCACCGTCCGCAACGAGGCGGGCGTGTGGGACCCGTCGCCCGCCACGGTGACGGTGACCGCGGCCCCGCTCGACGGCTTCTACGTCGAGCTGTCGTGGGACACGCCGACCGACCTCGACCTGCACCTCGCCGAAGGGAACGCGGCGCTGTTCACCGCCAAGGACTGCAACTACTGCAACCTGAACCCGGACTTCGGGGAGTCGGGGCGGGTGGACGACCCCTCGCTCGACTGGGACGCCATCGAGGGGTGGGGCCCCGAGACCATCACGATCGACGCCCCGACGGCCGGGGACTACACGGTTCGGGTGCACTTCTACGGCGAGAACGGCCACCGGGGCGACTCCACCGCGACGGTCCGGGTGTTCCTGGGCGGCGTCGAGGCCGCCACGTACCGGCAGCGGATGGCGGGGGAGGGGTCGGTGTGGGACGTGGTGAGGCTGGAGTGGCCGTCGGGCCAGCTGCGCGAGCTGAACGGCCTCGGCAGGACCAACGAGTCGTTCTGCGACTGAGCCGACCCTGCTGATACATGTCGACCCTGGCCGGGGTCCGGCGAAGCCTGTAAGGTCCTGGCCGAGGAAACACATGGGTTACCATCGTGGCCTCCGGGAGCTCGGGTGCTCTGGCTGCTCGTCCTCGAATCGTTCGCAGGGGAGTTCGAACTGCCCGCCCCACCGTGCGACCTCGCCGTGGCGAACGGTGTGGTGTCGGCGCCGTTCGTCGCGCCCGGCGCCTCGGAGTGGGACGTCCTGGTATCGACCGGGCCCGCTGGTCCCTTCACGGTGCGGAGCGTTCCCGTGGGGGCCGACGGCGCCACGTTCGCGGTCCGCGCCCCCGCGGGTACGACGCGGCTGCCCGGCGTGGTCTGGGTGGGCGGGCTGGGCAGCGACGCGCGGGGCGCCGTGGTGTGGGGATCGATCATCGCCGGGGAGGAGCCGGAGGCGGCAGCATGGGTCCGCGCGATCGGGAGGACCCGGTGGGCGAGGACGGACCCGGAAACGCCACTGGGCTCCGGCCCGGGGGCGGTCTCGGCTGCCGGCGTCGTCCTGTTCGAGGCAACGCTGGATCCTGCCTCGGGCCTCGAGCGCGCCACCCTCGTCGCCCTCGACCGGACCACGGGACAGACGCGATGGCGGACCTCGGCGCCCCTGCCGGCCCAGGGCCTCGCTCGGGGCACCGGTGTGTTCGACGACGGCGCTCGCTGGCATGTCGTCGGGTGGACGATGAACAGCGCGTCCGGCACTCCGACGAGCCTGTTCTGGTGGCAGGTCGCTCGTGACGGAGCGTCGGTGTCGTTCACGGCGTCCCCCCCGGTCCTGGTGAAGCTCACCGATGCGGCGCGGTCGGAGGACGGCGCCGTCTGGCTCGCCGGTGAACGGACGGATGCGCCCCCTCGCACGGGTGTGGTGGGTCGATGGACCGCGGACGAGCTCGTGTGGCGCGCGGTCCCCGGCTGCCGCGTGGCCGACCACCTCGCTGTCGCCGACGATCGGCTCTGGCTCGGGGGCGCGACGACCCAGGACACGGGGTGGGTGGCGGACTGGCCTCGCGCGGAGTTCGGCGGGTGGCCGGACCCCTCGACCTGTGGCGCAGCAGCCCCGCCGCGTTGACGTTGCTCCCTGGCGCGCTCCGCAAGCCGGCGCCGGGCCGGTGACGGACCTCGACCTCCACCCCGACCCGGGTGTTACCCGGAGCCGCCCGGAGGCCCCGCGTGAAGACTGGCACCCTCGACGACGCCCGGCGCCTGCTCGAGCGCGGCGTCCCGTGGGCCGGTCTCGGGGGCGACTCGCTCGCGTACGCGCTCGCCACCGTGGGCGCGACCGGCCGGTTCCTGGTGGTGGTGGACGGCGAAGACCGCGCCGAGCGGCTCGCCCGGGCGCTGCGGTTCTTCCACGCCGACCCCGAGCGCATCTGCGAGCTGCCGGCCGACGATCAGCGCCCGTACGACGGCTTCTCGCCGGCGCCCAGCATCGTGCACGAGCGGCTCGTCACCCTCGAGCGCGTCGATCGCGGCGGTGACGTGATCGTCGTGGCTTCCGTACGCGCGTTGTCGCAGCGGGTGCCCGACCGCGCCACCCGGGCCCGGGGCACCCGCACCTTCGAGGTCGGCCAGCGCGTGGACCGCGACGAGGTCTCCCGCTGGCTGTCCGACGCCGGGTACCTCCACACCGCCCGGTCCGACGAGCCCGGCCACTTCGCCGTCCGCGGCGACCTCGTCGACGTGTGGCCGGCGGGGAAGTCGGCTCCCGTGCGCCTCGAGTGGTTCGACGACGAGCTCGAGCGGCTCGTCCGGCTGCAGCCCGGGTCGCTCGTGCCCGACAAGGTCGGCAAGAAGGTCACCATCCTTCCGGCAGCGGAGGAGCGGCTCGACGCGCCGGCCCGCGAGCGCGCCCTCGTGGAGCTCGGGCGGATGCTGGTCCGCGGGGGCGACCTGAGCGCGAACGCGCGGCGCCGGGCGTTCGTGGAGGCGCTGGAGGCGGGCGTGCGCACGAGCGCGCTGCAGGACTGGCTGCCGGTCCTCGTGCCCACCGTGACCCCCCTCGAGGCCCTGGCCGGGCTGCGGCTGGTGGTCGTCTCGCCCGACGACGTCGCCGCCATGGCCCGGGACTTCGCGAACGAGACCGTGCGGCGGTACGAACACCTCGACGCAGAGGATCGGCCCCTGGTGCCGCCGAGCGAGCGCTTCGTCCCGGTCGCGGCGCTGGTGGAGGGGCTCGCGGGGGCCCACGCGGTCCACGATCTGGCGACGGACCGCACCGTCGACCTGCAGTGCCGCGGCACCGACGAGCTGGCCGTGCGGGGCACCGAGCTCGCGCCGGTGGTGGCGAAGCTGCAGGACTGGGCCAACGACGACGGCCGCGTCGCCCTGGTGGTCGAAGACGACGCCCGCCGCGACCGCCTGTTCGAGATGCTGGTGCCGCACGGCCTCAAGCCCGAGCTCGTGCGCAGCCCGCTCGCCCTGCCCCGCGGGAAGGTGTCGCTGCTGGTCGGGGACCTGCCCCGCGGCTTCGTCTCCGAGCGGGGGGGCCTCGCGTTCGTCCCCGTCACCGCGCTGTTCGGCGCCCCGCGGCGCGCCTCGGTCCGGGATCGCGTGGCGGACCTGTGGGACGCGTCGCTCTCGTCCATCGCCGACCTCAAGGTGGGGGACCCCGTCGTCCACCGGCAACACGGGGTGGGCCTGTACCAGGGCCTCGTCCGGCTCGAGCTGCACAAGGACGTGCCCCAGGACTACGTCAAGCTCGAGTACCGCGGCAACGACCTGATGTTCCTGCCGGTGCACGCGCTGGACCAGCTCAGCCGGTACACGGCCGCCAGCGACGACGCCACGCCCTCGCTCGACAAGCTCGGCGGCGCCTCGTGGGCGAAGAAGAAGGGCAAGGTCCGCGACCACCTGCTGTCGATGGCGCAGGACCTGCTCCGCCTCTACGCGCGGCGCGAGCTGTCGGAGCGCCCCGGAATCGGCAGGGTCGGGCCGCGGTACCGTGCGTTCGAAGCGCGCTTCCCACACCAGGAGACGCCGGACCAGGCGATGGCCATCCAGCAGGTCCTGGACGACCTCGCGGGCTCGAGCCCGATGGACCGGCTGATCTGCGGCGACGTGGGCTTCGGCAAGACCGAGGTCGCCATGCGGGCCACCATGCAGGTGGTGGAGGCCGGCAAGCAGGTGCTCGTGTTGTGCCCCACCACGGTCCTCGCGCACCAGCACTACCGCTCGTTCCGCGCGCGGTTCGAGGTCGATCCGGCCGTGAAGCTCGGGATGTTGTCCCGGTTCACCTCCCGCGAGGAGGAGGCGCGGGTGCGCGCCGGGCTCGCCGACGGCTCGATCCACATCGTCGTCGGCACCACGAGCGTGCTCGGGCGCGAGCTCCACTACGCGAACCTCGGCCTGGCCGTGATCGACGAGGAGCACCGCTTCGGCGTGAAGCAGAAGGACCGCCTCAAGCGGATGCGCACCGAGGTCGACATGATCTCGCTGTCCGCCACGCCCATCCCGCGGAGCCTCCAGCTCGCCCTCGCCGGCGCCCGGGACATGTCGGTCATCGCGACGCCGCCGCCGATGCGCCTCTCGGTCCGCACGCAGGTCGCGCGGTTCCACGAGGGGCGGGTGCGCGAAGCCATCGTCGACGAGCTCGAGCGCGGCGGGCAGGTGTACTTCGTCCACAACCGCGTGGAGACCATCCGGTCGGTCGCGGAGGACCTCGCGGGCTGGGTCCCCGAGGCGCGGCTCGCGGTGGCGCACGGCCAGATGGACGCCCTGGCCCTCGAGCAGGTGCTGGTCGACTTCGTCGAGCGGCGGGTGGACGTGCTCGTGTGCTCCACGATCGTCGAGTCGGGCGTGGACCTGCCGAACGTCAACACCATGCTCGTCAACCGCGCCGACCAGCTCGGGCTCGCGCAGCTCTACCAGCTCCGCGGTCGGGTGGGTCGCGGGGATCGGCGCGCCACCTGCCTGCTCCTCACGCCGGAGGAGATCACCGGGGAGGCGCGCAAGCGGCTGCAGGTGTTGCTCGACAACCAGTCGCTCGGCGCCGGGTTCCGCGTGGCGGCGGCCGACCTCGAGCTGCGCGGCGGTGGGAACCTGCTCGGCACCGCGCAGAGCGGGCACATCGACGAGATCGGGTACGAGGCCTGGGTGGAGCTCCTGGAGGAGGCGGTGCACGCGGCCCGCGGCGACGTCGAGATGGAGCGCATCGATCCCGAGGTGGAGGTGCCGGTGCCGGCGTTCCTGCCGGAGGTGATGGTCAAAGACCCGATGGAGCGCCTGGACTGGTACCGGCGCCTCTCGCACGCCCGCACCGCCAACGAGATCGACCGGCTGCTCGAGGAGCTCGAGTCCGAGCGCGGGGAGCTCCTGGAGCCCGCGCGCAACCTCGGCGATCTGCTGGCCACGCGCATCGCCTGCAAGGAGCTGGCGATCTCTCGGGTCAGCTGGCAGAAGGTCCGGGTGGTGCTGGAGGTCCACCCCAAGAGCCCGCTGTTCACCAAGAAGTGGCTCCAGCAGACGATCGAGCGGCACCCCCGCCGGTTCGAGGCCCGCGGCGAGACCGGGTTCACCGTCCGGTTCACGCCCCAGGAGGCCGAGAAGCCGTTCCGCTACCTGCGCTGGGTGTTCGGGCAGCTGCGCCAGCGGGTCGTCGGGTGAGCGATTCCGAGCCGGACGTGCTGCTCGACCTCGCGCCTGCCGAGCGCTGGTTGTTCTGGGCGCTGCAGGCCGACCCGGCCGTGGGCGCGCTCACCCCGCCGGAGTGGGGCGCGGCCTGCGAGGTGGCGCTGCGCACCTTCACCGCGCCGCTCCTGCACGCCACGCTGGTCCGGAGCGGGCTGCTGCATCACGCGCCCGAGGTGGTGGCGATCCGGCTGGCGCGGGCGCGGGCCTGGAGCGCGGAGCGCTGGGACCTGTCGTTCCGCCAGGTGACGACCCTCGCGCGGACGCTGGCCGCCGTGGACGTACCGGTGATGGTGCTGAAGGGTGGCCACACGGGGCACCTCTACGCGGAGCGGGGGGCGCGGGCGAGCGGAGACCTGGACATCCTGGTCCGCCCCGAGCACCTCGCGCGGACGGAGCTCGCGATGCGCGCCGCCGGATACGTCGCCGACGACGCCCAGGGCGGGGACGCAGACCACGACCCGGACCACCGGCACCTGCCCGCCCTCCGCATCGCGGACGGCCTCCCCGTCGAGGTGCACTGGACGTTCGCGCGCCGGACGGGCACCCCGTCGTGGTCCCACGGGATCTGGGAGCGCGCGACCCCGCTCCCGGACGGCGTCGCGCTGGGGATGGACCCGGTCGACCTCTTGCTCTACACCTGCAAACACCTGGCGTCCGACCACGCGTTCAGCACCGCCAACGGCCTCGCGGGGCTCGCGGACCTGCGGGTGATCCTCGCAGCCCACCCGCTCGCGCCGGCGGTGGTCCGCGAGCGCGCCGAGGCCTGGGGCGTGCGCCCCGCGGTGTACCTCTGCCTGCTGCTGGCGCGGCGACTGCTGGGTGCGCCGATCCCCCCTGCGCTCGAGGCTGCGCTCGCGGTGGACGGCGCCGAGGAGGCTGCGCGCAGCGCCGTGTGGACGCTGCTCCACGTCGGCGGGCTCGGCGCTACGCGGCACCTGCAGCTGGGCTCGCGTCCCACCCTCGTCCCCGGCCCGCCCGTCTCGGCCGTGGGCGGCCCCCGCAAGCTGCGGGCGGTGGCCGCGTACCTCCACCGGATCGCGCTCCCCGACCTCGACGACCTCCGGCTCGAGTACCCGGCGCTCGGGGGGCCATTGGCGCGGCTCGGGTACCCGATCCATTGGTCGCGCGCGGCCTGGCGGCACGCCGGCCTCGTGCGGCTGCTGGATCCCCGGACCCGCGCCGAGGTCCGCAGCACCATGCACCGCCACCAGCGGCTCCTCCGCGGCTGGCTGGGCGCGCCGCGAGCCTGACGCTCACGCAGCGCCGAACAGCTTTCGCCACACCCGATCGCGCCTTCGCTCGCCCACCGGCTCCACCAGCCCCTCTGCCACCAACCGCTGCAGGAGCTCGGCCACGGTGTCCGTCGCCACCGCCGCAGGGACCTCGTACCGGTCGACCAGCGCGCGTGCGAGGTCAGCGGCGCACGCGCCGGCGGCGAGGTGGTCCCACACGAGGCGCGCAGTACCGTTCAGCTCGTAGTACTGCTGGGTGTCCAGGTGGAGCGCGACCGCACCGTCACCGTCCGGCTTGACGACCACGGACGGATGGACACGGTACTTCGGTCTGGGATCCTCGCGCACCCGCCACTCCCATCCGTGTGGGCGTGATCGCCACCCCGCCCTCCTAAACTCTAACGCCCCGCGGGCCGATGCAGGAGGGAGGTGCAGAACCCGCCTCGGAGACACCGCTTGCCTCTCTTGCACCCGGCAGCTACTGTGGACGTGACAGCTCGGCGTACGGCCGGGCGCCCGTCGACCAGGAGAAACCCCCGATGACCAACGACCAGCCGAAGCCCGTGCGGCCCGAAGCGTCCACCCCCGCAGCCGCCGCGCCCGCGCCCGAAGCCCAGCGCGCCCCGTTCGAGCGTCCGCGTGTCCGGCGTCTCGGCGCGCTCCCGGCCGTCACCACCGCCTTCGGCGGCAGCTTCACCCCTTAGATCCCGCGAGGAACCTCCATGCGATATCCGATCTGGGCGGCGTTGCCGGCCCTGCTTCTCGCGGCTTGCGCGCCCGAGACCGAAGAAGCCCCGGTCCACTCCTCCTTCGCTGAAGGTGGCTACGTGGTCGAAGGCGATGTCCCCGCTGGCGTCGACCTCGACGCCCTCATGGCCGACCTCCCGGCGGGCGGCTTCCTCGTCGTCGGCGACCCCGAGACGGGGGAGATCGCCACCCTCACGTCCACGTCGAACCCGCTCGCCCGCATCGCGAGCGCCGAGTTCTCCGTGTCCACGCCGGCCGCCTGCACGAACTGCGGCGACCCCACCTGCGCCACCGGCCTCAGCCGCACCGTCACGGTGTCGCTGCGCCACGACACGGGCTTCAACGGCGAGACCTACACCCTGGTGCCGTCCGGCTCGAACTTCACGAACGCCGTCAGCACGCCGTCCTCGTTCACCCTGAACGTGGGCTCGATCCAGGCGTTCTCGACCACCGGGACCCTCAACACCTGCAACGCGTTCAGCTTCTTCTTCGAAGTGCGCGGCCCGAACCGGGCGTTCGTCACCTCGACGTTGCAGCGCGGGAACTTCGGAGGCGCTGCTGGCGCCGACGCCATCTGCCAGGCGCGGGCCAACGCCGCCAGCCTCGGTGGCACCTGGCTGGCCTGGATCGCCGACACCGCGGTCCCCAACACGCCCTCCAACCGCTTCATCGGCAGCACGCCGTGGGTCCGCGTGGGCGACGGCGTGAAGATCGCCGACGACCTCACCGACCTCACGAACGGCAACATCGACGCAGCCCTGAACCGGAACGAGTTCGGGACCACCGTCGCCCCGGGTACGGCCGTCTGGACGGGCGTGACC
>JBIKWC010000328.1:0-8145 GCA_044356535.1 Myxococcota bacterium | reverse complement strand
GGACCGCCTGGTGGCGGCGCTGTGCGGGTGGGATGGGGTGGGGCCGGGCCGCGTGGAGTAGCGCCTTGAACCTGGAGGAGACCGAGTCGGAGCGTGCGCGCCTACCCATCCTTCCCGAACACCGCGTTCCAGTCGATCGCCGCTGCCTCGAACGGCGGCGCGCGGAACGTACCATCGACCGGCACCACATCGAGCACCAGCCATCCCTCCGCTGCCCAGCGCAAGACCGTGATTTCTTCGCGTTGGATGTCGACGATCCAGTAGTGCCCGACCTTGGCCTGGTGGTACACTCTGCGCTTGTACACGAGGTCCCTGGCCAGGTTGGTCGGCGAGAGCACCTCACACACCCAGTCCGGCAGGACCCGTACCGGGAATCCCCGCGGCGGCTCGGGGCAGCGGTCCCGCCGCCAGCCCGCCACATCGGGGCGGAGCACGTCCGAGATCGTGAACTGGATCGCACACTCGACGAGGATCCACCAGCCGCCCGGTCGATCTCCCTCGCCGGGCCGGCGGTGGTAGGGGGCCCGCACGCCCGATCCGATGCCGAGCTGCGCATTCGCGTGCTCGCCGCTGGTCTCCACGGGCAGGAGCGCGCCTCTCACGAGCTGGAGGCGGGCATCCTCGCCGGCGGCGATCAGCTCGTCGAGGGGGGTCCGGGTCTCCGCAGTACGGGACATGCCTGCAGCTTAGCGCGCGCTTGGGGTGGACCGCCTGGTGGCGTAGTAGCGCCTGCCGGTCACCCCAACAAAGATTACGCATCCCTCCGGAGGCTGGCGTGGATCGGATGTCGTACGTGGACCTGGTGGTGCCAGCCGGGTGGGTGGAGCTCCCGTCGACGGCCCGCGAGGTCACGAAGGCCGCTGCCTGGCGGGAGTGGGCGGAGGCCATCCCGGACGACGGGAGCCCGGGTGGGTTCGCGTGGATGGAGGGGCTGGTGTCGCCCGAGGTCCAGGCCGCCAGTGAGGCACTCCTGGCCCGCGCGCTCGAGGAGGCGGACCCCGACGACGGGCCGCCGAACCCGCTCGCCGAGGTGGCCGCGTACCTGAAGGCCGCGCGCCGGCTGCCGATCGACGTCCGCGTGTTCGGGGCCCCCGGGGCCGTCGTGTTCCTCTGCGCCGCGCGGGGCCCGCTGTCCGGCGTCGACCAGGAGCGCCTGGTGGCGCGGCTCGTGAAGTGGACCGGGGTGCGGGTCGATGGCGGCGGGGGCGGCGAGGGCTACGAGGAGTGGGTCGGCGACTCGTACGGGACGATGGACTGGGGCCTGGGCGACGTGGAGCTGCGTGCGTGGGCAGCCCAGCCGGTCTTCGCGTTCGGCGCTGCGGCCTCGTACGACCGGTTGCGGCCGTTGATGGACACGATCGCCGTGCGACCCTCGGACGACCACCCCGTCCGCACCCCGGGTGTGGTCCTGCCCGCCGGCACCGCGGTGGACGACGCTCCGGGGACCGCGTTCCGCGCGATGCAGGAGGCGGTGTCGGCCGTCCGGCAGCCCGCCTTCGTGAACGCGGTCCGCGTGAAGTTCGGGAGCCTCGACTTCGCATGGTTCCCGGGCAGCGGCGTGCGCATCGGCGAGAGCGTTCCGGTGCGCCCCGAAGAGGCGCTGGCGCAGGTGTGGCGGGAGGGGGCCCGGGACCACGGGGCGCCCGATCCCCGCGGGGTCCAGCTGTACACGGGGAACGTCGATCGGCCGGCCGAGCTGGCCCTCCATGCTGCAGTGGTCCGCGCGCTGATCGAGACCTGCCACCTCGACGCCCCCCCGCCGGGGACCGTTCTGGCGCCGACGTCGTGGGGCCTCGCGATCGACCCGGACACGCTCGTGGCGGCGCCCGTGGGCTGGTTCGTCCGGGTCGGGAGCCTGGTCCTGGACAAGTCGAAGGAGAGCACCCGGGTCGTGACGAGGTACTTCACGGTCGGCGACGCGGGCCTGGCGCCGCTGAAGGACAAGCGCGCGGCCCAGGTTGTCCTGGCGGAGCGGATCGTCGCGTTCGCCCGCCGCACCGGCGCCCTGCCGCCGCACACCACGGCCGACGGCGCCACCCTGACCTACGCGCCCAACCGCTACGACGCCTTCACCCTGAAGCTCGGGGTGGCCCTCGCTGGTCCGGATCCCGCGGCGTTCGTGAGCGGCCTGCGCGCTGCGCAGCCACCCCCTGCGGAGAAGATCGACGAAGACCAGGCACCCTGGCGAGTCGAGGTGTCGCCGTCGGGCCGCGCGACGTGCGGGACCTGCCGGGAGGCCATCACCAAGGGGGTGGTGCGCCTGGGGAGCCCGTCGGTGTACGACGACCGGCCGAGCTGGCGCTGGCACCACCTGCACTGCGGGGCCCCCCGCCTGACCACCCCGGAGAAGCTGGTGGGGTTCGCGGACCTCGATGACCCGTCCGCGGCGGAGGTTCGCGCCGCTTTCGGCCCGCCTCGCCTGCTCGTCAGTCGGTGAGGAACTGCGCGAGGGCCAGGATGGCGTACACCTGGTTCGACGCTCGACGGGTAGCCTCAGCCTTCGCCGTTCGCCTTCTTCTCGAGGCGGTCTGCCTTCTCGCGGAGGCGGGTGGCCCGGCGGCGGAGGCGATCCGGGTCGCGGCCGACCTTCGCGCGCTTCACGAGGGACGCCACGCCGTTCACGGCGGTGGTGAGCAGCGCGCGCTCCACCCCTTCGAAGGGACCGCTCGGGATCAACGCGTCCAGGAGGTCGATCACCACCTTGCGCGCGTCCCCCGCGTCGATGTCGCCGTCGTCGAGCCCGTCGAGCAGCGCCCCGAGCCCCGACTTCACCTCCGCCTTCACGTCCGCCATCGCGCCTCCCTACCGTTCGACGGGCTTCCCTGCCCCGTTCCAGGCCAGCATGCCGCCCGTCAGGTTGTAGACCGTGAAGCCCTGCGACGCCATCAGGCCCGCAGCGCGCCCCGAGCGGCCCCCGGACCGGCAGATCACGAGCCAGGTCTTGGAGCGGTCGAGGGTGGGCGCGACCGCAGGGACCGTGCCGAGCGGCACCAGCTGGGCGCCGGCGACGTGGCCGAGCTCCCCGGTGAACTCGTCGGCTTCGCGCACGTCGAGGAGCGCGAACGCGCCGAGGTGCTCGCTCGCGGCGGCGACGGGGATCTCGCGGAAGCCCGCGGCGGTGGGGGTGGACACGGCATGCAGGTCGCTCATGGAAGCCTCCGAGCGCGCAACGTAGCCACCAGCGGCGCCCGCGGCGACCACCCACGCACCGGGTGGTTTCCGGGGTAGGATTGGGCAGGCAGGTCCATGTACACCCGTCGACGGAAGCTCGCAGCGTGGGGCGTGCACGCATACACGGCGCTGGGCCTTCCCCTCGCCTTCGTCTCCACGCTGGCCCTGTTCGACTGGAACGTCGGCCTGTTCTTCCTCCTCAACGGCATCGCGGTGTTCGTCGACGCCACCGACGGCATGCTCGCGCGCAAGGTCAAGGTGCGGGAGGTCCTCCCCGACTTCGACGGCCGCCGCCTCGACGACATCGTCGACTTCATCATCTTCGCGTTCCTGCCCTCGCTCGCGCTGTACGTGCTCCAGATGCTCCCGCCGGGCTTCGGCTACGCCGCCTTCGTGCCCCTCGTGTCGAGCGGCTACGGCTTCTGCCAGGAGCGCGCCAAGACCGACGAGTCGTTCGTCGGCTTCCCGTCGTACTGGAACGTCGGCGTCTTCTACATGTACGTGCTCGAGTCGACCGCCTGGGCGAACCTCGTGATCATCCTCGTGTTCAGCCTGCTCGTGTTCGTCCCGATCCACTACGTGTACCCCACGAAGACGCGGCTCCTGCGGTCCGTCACCCTCCCCTTCTCGTTCCTGTGGGGCGCCACCATGCTGGTGCTCGCGGTGGTGCCGAAGGCCCCGTGGGCCACGTCGCTCGCCTGGGCCTCCACGGCGTTCCCGCTGTACTACTTCGCGGTCTCGGCGGTGAACCACCTGCGCATCGTCCGCCAGGTCGCCGGGCAAGCGACCGATGGCGAGACCACCTGAGCCACCGCCCGGATGCCGAACCCCACCGATCCCCCCGCGCAGGAGCCACCGTCCAAGGAGACGGTGTTCGTGGGCCGTTACCAGCTCGTCGAGCGGCTGGCCGTCGGCGGGATGGCCGAGGTGTTCCTGGGCGCCCGGCGCGGCGGCGCCACCCCCGCCAAGAAGTGGCAGCCCGGCACCGACACCCTCGTCGTCATCAAGCGCATCCTGCCGCACCTCGCCGAGAAGCCCGAGTTCGTCGAGGCCTTCGTCCGCGAGGCCCGCATCACCGAGGGCATCCACGACGAGAACGTGGTCCGCATCCTCGAGCTCGGCGAGGCCGGCGGGCTGCCGTTCCTCGTCATGGAGTACGTGAGCGGGAGCTCCCTCAAGCAGCTGATCGTGGCCGCCCGCCGGCTCGAAGTCCGGATGCCGGCCGACATCGCCGTGAGCCTCGTGGCGCAGGCGGCCTCCGGGCTGCACGCAGCCCACGAGCTCACCGACATCACCGGCAAGCCCTACGGCCTCGTGCACCGGGACATCTCCCCGCACAACCTGATGGTGGACGAAACCGGCGTGGTCAAGCTCCTCGACTTCGGCATCGCCAAGGCCGAGGAGGGCATGGACCACACGCGCACCGGGATGCTCAAGGGCAAGATCTCGTACATGTCGCCCGAGCAGTGCAGGCAGGAGCGCCTGGATCGCCGCGCCGACCTGTTCTCGCTCGGCGTCGTCGCGTTCGAGCTGCTCACGGGCGTCCGCCCCTTCCAGGGCAGCTCCGAGCTCGCCACCATGCAGGCCATCGTGTCCGGGAAGCGGCCTGCCCTGCGCGAGCTCCTCCCCGACCTGCCCCTGACGCTGGTCACCGTGATCGATCGCGCCATGCACGAGCGCGTGGACGAGCGCTGGCCCACCGCGAAGGCGTTCGCGGAGGCGCTGGCCGCTGCGCATCCTCCGGCCGATCGGGAGCGGGTGTCGCTGTTCGTCCGCACGGTGCTCGGCGAGAAACACGATCAGCGCAGCCGCATGGTCGGGGAGGCGCTGGAGCGGACCCTCGTGTCGATCTCCGATCAGCCCGCCGGACTGTCCGACCGCGGCGCGCTCGACTGGTCGCGCAGCGGCACCAACAGCGGCAGCTCGCAGCAGCGCCGGATCACGGTCCCGGTCGTGCTCTCTTCCGAGCCAGACCTCCCTCCCCCTGCCACGACCGCCCAGCGCCGCCGCCCGCTCTGGCTGCTGCTCGGCGCCGTGTCCGCGCTCTTCGCCCTGGTCGCGTCGATGGCGTCGGGGCTCGGGTACCTCGGGTACCGGCTCGCCATCGCGCCCCGCGGGGAGCCGATCGTGGTCCGGCTCGCGCCGGTGATGAACGAGGCCGAGCTGCAGCGCGATCACGAGCCCATCCGGCTCTACCTCGAGCGGCGGATCGGACGCCCGGTGCGGTTCGAGGTCGCCGCGTCCTACGAAGCCGCCGCCGAAGCCGTCCTCGACGACACCGTGGACTACGCCTTCCTCCCCGCGGGGACCGTGCGCTGGCTCGCCGAACGCGAACCCGGGCTGGTCCTCCTCGCCGTGAAGGTGGTCGACGGGTCCGCCTCCACCGACGGCTACCTGTTGTCCGGGCGCGAGGCCGGTGCGCCGCAGACCGTCGCCGATCTGCGTGGAAAGACCATCTGCCTCGCCGATCCGCTGTCGAGCACCGGGTGGCGGATGCCCCGCGCGTACCTCGAGTCCCAGGGGTTCGATCTCACGAAGGACGTCGCCATCCTCGAGAGCGGCACCCACGAGCAGGTGCTGGTGGACCTCCTCGCCGGGCGGTGTGAAGCGGGGGCCACGTACAGCGGCAACTTCAACACGGCGGATCAGCGGGGCCTCGCCACGGCCCGGCTGCGGATCCTCGCCACCACCGGCTCCGCGCCCCACGACGCGTTCGTCGCGGACGAAGACGCCGACCCCGAGACCACGGCCGCGCTGCAGGAGGCGCTGGTGGGGTTCGACCCCCGGCGGGACATCGGAGAGGACCGCGCGGGCGCTTCGGAACGCATCTCCGGGTTCGTGAAGCCCCCCGCCGACTACCTCGGGGACTGATCGTCCGCGCTCTCTCGCGCGGGAGATGAAAGATGACGCCCCCCCCGCGCGTCGGTCGGGTGACAATGAACCTGGTGGTCTCTGGAGGTCGGCGTGCAACAGGTACCCAAGGGCGTGCTGTTCGGGGTCGGGATGTCGTTGCTGCTGGTCGTCGCCGCGGCGATCGCTTCGCGGACGCCCCCACCGCCCGCGAACGATGCGGTCTACGGCGCAGACTGGGCAGACTCGTGTTTCCGGTACGGGCGGTTCGAGTGCTGCGTCAAGTCCGAAGCGGCGCCGTAGCGCCCGCGCTGTGGTAGCGTCGCGCCGTGCTTGGCGATGCAACCGAACAGGCAGTGCTCGAGGTCAAGAACCTCCAGACGTGGTTCCACACCGACGACGGCGTGGTCAAGGCCGTCGACGACGTGTCGTTCTCGATCGCGCCGGGGCGCACCCTCGGGGTGGTCGGGGAGTCGGGCTCCGGCAAGAGCGTCACCGCGCTGACGGTCATGCGCCTGTTGCCCGATCGCAACGCGAAGATCGCGGGCGGGCGGGTGGCGTTCCTCGGTCGCGACGTGGTGGCCCTGTCGAACCGCGACATGGCCGAGCTCCGCGGCCGCGACGTGGCCATGATCTTCCAGGAGCCCATGACCTCGCTCAACCCGGTCATCCGGGTCGGCGATCAGGTCGCGGAGGCCATCGTCCGGCACGAGCGGGTGTCGTGGTCGGTGGCGCGCGCCCGGGTGGTCGAGCTGTTCCGCGAGGTGGGCATCCCGAGCCCCGAACAGCGCGTGTACAGCTGGCCCCACGAGATGTCGGGCGGCCAGAAGCAGCGCGTGATGATCGCGATGGCGCTGGCCTGCAACCCGAAGCTCCTGGTGGCAGACGAGCCCACCACCGCGCTCGACGTCACCATCCAGGCCCAGATCCTGGAGCTCCTGCGCACCCTCGCCGCCAAACGCAACATGGCGTGCCTGTTCATCACGCACGACCTCGGCGTCATCGCGCAGATCGCCCACCAGGTGGCGGTGATGTACCGCGGTCGCCTGGTGGAGTACGGCGAGGTCCAGCAGGTCTTCCGCGCGCCCAAGCACCCGTACACCAAGGGCCTCCTGGCGTGCCGTCCGCGCCTCGACACCCCGTACCGCCGCCTGCCGACCGTCGACGACTTCATGGAGGTCCGCGAGGTGGAGGGGCGCCTCGAGATCGTCGAGAAGCCGCTCGACGAGGTCCGGATGGCCCAGCTTCGCGGCGCTGGCCCCACCAAGACGGCAGACGGCGCGGGCCCCCCGCAGCTCGAGGTGCAGCACCTCCGGGTCCGGTTCCCCAAGAAGGCCGTGTTCGGCTTCGTCACCGAGTGGCTCGAAGCGGTCGACGACGTGTCGTTCTCGGTGTGGCCCGGCCAGACGCTGGGGCTCGTGGGCGAGTCCGGGTGCGGCAAGACCACCATCGGCCGCGCGCTCCTGCGGCTCCAGCCCGCGGCGGGCGGCACGGTGAAGTTCCGCTCCGGCCGGCGGGAGGGCGGCGAGCCCGAGGTGGTCGACCTCCTCGGGTTGTCGGCGTCGGCCCTCGTCGGGTACCGCAAGCGCCTCCAGATCATCTTCCAGGATCCGTACAGCTCGCTCAACCCGCGGCTCACGGTCGAAGACGCCCTCACCGAGCCCATGCTGGTCCACGGGCTCGGCCGCGACGGGACCGAGCGCCGCGAGCGGGCCTCGCGCCTGCTCGACGAGGTGGGCCTGCCGCACCGGTACCTCCGCCGCTACCCCCACGAGTTCTCCGGGGGCCAGCGCCAGCGCATCTGCATCGCGCGCGCCCTCGCGGTCGAGCCCGAGTTCCTGATCTGCGACGAGTCGGTCTCGGCGCTGGACGTGTCCGTGCAGGCCCAGGTCCTCAACCTGCTGAAGGACCTCCAGGTCGCGCGCGGCCTCACGTACGTGTTCATCAGCCACGACCTCTCCGTGGTGAAGTTCATGTCCGACACGATGTGCGTGATGCAGTCGGGGCGGATCGTGGAGGCCGGCCCCTCCGAGGCGATCTACGCGTCCCCCCAGCAGGAGTACACGCGCAAGCTCATCGCCTCGATCCCCACGGACGACCACCTCCTCCGCTGACCCCGAGAAG
>JBIKWC010000519.1:0-2994 GCA_044356535.1 Myxococcota bacterium | reverse complement strand
GTGCGAGGTCCGGGGGCGTGCGGTGGTAGAATGGACCGATGCAGCGACCCGGCGCGCCCCGCAAGCCCCAGGGGGCCCCCAGCCAGACCGAGCGCCTGGACGGACCGTACGCCCAGGCGTCCAGCCGTCCCGCTCCGAAGGCTGGTGGTGCGGGATCCGGCGCTGCAGGTCGCGGGCTCGGCGGGCGGAGCCTCTCCACCGGCCCCCAGGGCCCCGAGCTCGTCCCTTCGGGGCCCCAGCCCCCCAGACGCGGTGGGTCCGCCCCCGCCCCGTTCGCCGCCTACGGGCCCGACGCGAAGGCGATGGCCGGGCAGGTCGAGGGGAGCCGCTCGCAGTCGATGGGGGTGCTCGCCATCGCCGCCGGGCTCGGGTTCATGGCGCTGTCGGTGGCGCTCGTCGCGGTGCTCGTGTTGCTCATCTCCTTCTTCGTGTTCCAGGTCACGACCGACGGCACGCTCGCCGGCAAAGGCGACGACAAGGAGCGCCAGATCCGCGACACGGGCTCGGCCGAGCCCATCAAGAGCGGCGGCAGGGGCGGAGTGGCCGGGGGCCCCGGAGACCCTGGAGATCGCACGGTCGGCGACCCGAACGCCGGCCCCCCACCCGGGCCCGCTACGGTCACCGTCCCCACCAACATGATGTTCCTGTCGGTCGAGGTGAACTGCCCGGGCGGGTACCGCTCCCGCGGGAAGTTCAAGCGCCTGTCGCAGGACGCGATGTCGGCGACCGTGTTCAACGTGCCCTCGGACGAGAGCTGCATCGTCACCTTCCAGGGCTCGGAGCCGGCGAAGGCCTCGATCTCGGGCAACCAGAGCAAGATCTGCAAGTTCAACCCGACCGAGTGCTACCTCCAGTGAGCCTCGCGTCGACCGGGAGCGTGCCGTGAGCGTGAAGGACCGCCGCAAGGCGCTGGGCTGGGATCGGGCGGAGCTGGCCCGGCGGTCGGGCGTGGACAAGAGCGCGCTGCAGCTCGTCGAGCTCGGCCAGTGGACCGAGGAGGACGCGCTGCGCAGGGTCGAGGAGGTCCTGGCGCGCACCGAGATGGGCGAGAAGGACGTGGTGTTGCCGCCCCCGGTGGTCGACGCCCACGGGTTCCGGATGCCCGACCGCAGCTGACTCGCTGCGCCGCGTTCACCCGGTCCCTGGGCGCTCGCTGGTCCGGACCCACCGCGCGAACAACACGACCCCGATGCCGATCGAGGCCTGGGCCGCTGCTGGGAAGATCGCCGACTCGTGGCCGGGCCACAGCCACATCGCGATGCCCGCCAGCAGGTAGGGCACCGCCACCAGCGCGAACTCCGGCCCGATCGTGAGGCTCCAGAGGCCAGCCCCGCCACCCACCACCCACACGTCGGCCCGGAGCGTGACGTCGGACGGCTGATCGACGAGCCAGGCGAACAGGCGGTGCAGGAACGACATCAGGCCGAGCCAGACGATGCCGAGCGCGATGGCCCGCGACGCGCCGTGGCCCAGGAGCCGGGCGCGGAACGGGAGCAGCGCCGCGATCGGGACCACCACCCCGCTGCCCCGAGCGCGACCAGCGCGCCGGGCGAGAACGCCTCCGGTCCCTGCAGCGCGGCGACCCCGCTCCCGACGAGCAGGGCGCCCACGAGGAGCCCGATCGCCATGTTCCGTCGCTCGCGGGTGGCGACGGCGAGGTCCATCGCCTGGCGCGCCGCCTCGAGGCGGTTCCGCTGCACCTGGGCAGCCTGCAGCGCCGGCGCGTGGCGTTCGGCGACCGCGGGCTCCACGTCCGCCAACACCGCCTCCACCGCCGCGAGCTCGCCGCTGGCGAGCTTCCAGGGGATCCAGATCGCACACGCCCGCTCGAGGCCGCGGTGCGCTTCGTCGCAGTCGGCCCAGTTCGAGGCGTCCGCAGACACCTCGAACCCGTTCGGTCGAAGCACGGCTCCACCTCCGGCGGCCGGCGACGGTAGCACGTTACCCGCCGACCGCCGAGCGGGTCACCTCGAGCCCCTCGCGCGCCGCCCACACCGCCAGGGCGGTCCGCTCGTCCGGGGTGGGGAGGCGGTTCGACGTGCCCCGCGCCTGCACGATCGCGCCGTCCCGCGTGACCTCGAGCGTGAGCGCGCGGGCCCCCTCTCGCTTCAGCGACCACAGCGAGATCGCGCCGGTCCTCGCGCGGTCGGCGTAGGTCGCGACGCAGTGCCGGAGCGCCGCGCCCTCCTCGGTCAACGACTCGCCGGTCGTCAGCGGGCAGACGGTCCAGACCACGCCGCCGGTCTCCCAGGTCCACGGAGACCACGGCGCCTCCGGGAGGGGTCCGAACGCGGCCGGAGACCTGGACCGGTGCCAGGTGGTCACCGCCCGCTGCATCCGCGCGAGCGAACCGCTCGGTCGGGTGCCCGTGGTCCGCACGAAGTCGAGGAGCGGACCCACCTCGTTCGGGGGGACCGCGCGCTCGCCGAGCCAGGTCAACACCGGGACCCAGTAGCGCTCGTCGCGCTGCGGGTCTCGCAGGAACGTGGCCGCCACGGCCTCACCGAGCTGGGTCGACCCGCCAGCAGCGAGGACGGCGGCGATCCGCGCAGCGGCGGTCCAGCTGGGGACCTCGTTCCGGAGGGTCCACAACGTGTGGAACCCGCGCCGGGTCAACGGTGGGACGAGGCCCTCGGGCACCAGCTCCGCGAGCGAGGCCCCTGCCCCGACCCGGGCCAGCGCTCGCGTCGCGACCAGGCTGTCCCGGGTCACGCAGCCCTTCAGGACGAAGTCGTAGAGCACCTCGGGGAGCGGGTACGCCACAGTGCGCAGCAGGTGGTCGGTGAAGTCGCGGAACAGCGGGCCGGGCCCGGGGACCCAGCGATCGGGGGCGCGGGCCCACGGCACCGAGGACAGCAGCTTCAGGATGTCGAGGCGCTGGCTCAGGGTGCAGCGCGAGTGGAGATCGACTGCGTGCGCGAGCATGGCGCACCGACGCGGAGACACCCCGGCGGGGATTCGCTTGCCGCGACCGAACGCGGCGCGCACGGCGGC
>JBIKWC010000250.1:0-11154 GCA_044356535.1 Myxococcota bacterium | reverse complement strand
CGACGAACACGCCGTCCGTGTCGTTGTCGGTGATGTCCGAGTCCCGGATGAGCGGCGCCGCCAGCGTGCCTGCCACATAGACCCCGGCGTTGTCGGAGTGGTGGGAGAACACGCGCTGGATCGTGGGGGCGCTGTTGTTGACGAACAGATTGCCCTTGGCGTTGGCGCCGCCGTACGCGATCTCGAGATCACCGATCACGGACCCGAGGTCGTTGGCGCCGAGCGTGACGCCCTTCCAGTTGAGGCTGTTGGCGATGACCGTCGGCGTGCCGGTGAACAACGTGTTCGTTCCGGTGTACAGGGTGCCCCCGGCGTCGACCCCGATCGTGAGCTCTGCCCCCGCGTTGAAGTAGACCTCCACGTCGTCGTCGATCGTGAGCTCGGCCTGCGGACCATCCTCGACCTCGATCAGCGCCGAAGCGGCCACGACGTACGGCAGCGCGTGGTCGTACCAGGTCCCGGCGAACCGCAACACGCCGGACAGGAGCTCGATCTCCTCGGTGGCGTTCGGGGACAGCGTGTTGCTGAGCTCGATCTCGTCGGCGTGGGAGCCGGGCACGGTGATCGGCCGGGCGCCGTTGTCGGTGAGGACGTTGTCCTGGAACGACGGCCCCTGGGTGCCGGACTCGTCGAGGCGGGACAGGCCACCACCGACCGCGACGTACAGCCCGTTGCCCGTGTTGTTCGTGAACGAGGAGCGCACGACCAGCGGCTCGGCGCCGGCGTTGACCACGAGCCCTGCGCCGAGGTTGCCGTCCGCGCGCAGGTCGTCGACGAACACGTCGGCGCCGGTGAACACCACGCCGCCCGGGTTCGAGCTGAACGGCGCCGAGGCTCCGGCGGCCTCCACGATCACGTGCTCGAGGCGCGAACCCGTGTCGCGTCCGAGGATCCAGATCCCGTCCCATTGGCCCGGGTTCTTGACGAGCTGGGTCGACGTGAAGCGCACGGGAACGAGCGCGTCGCCGGACACCAGGAGCCTGCCGTCGGAGGTGTCGGCCACCTTGATGCCGGTGTTGGCCGCGAACTCCACCTGCGTCCCCGCGGTGATCGTGAGCGTGGGGCGCGCGGCGCCTTGCACGGCCACGTCGCAGGTCACGAGGTGCTTGAGCGGCGGCGACCAGGTCTCGGACAACGCGATGGTGCCGCAGTGCGAGCGGGTGCAGTTGGGCGTGGCGAGCGGGTTGACGGTGTCGTCGGTGTCGTCGCAGTCGCCCGAGACCGTGACGTACCCGACGGGCGGGGAGCACCCGAAGACCGAGTCCTGGTCGGTGCCGTAGCCGTCGCCGTCGGCGTCGCGGTAGTTGACGGCGGTCACGGCCTCGTCGGAGGACGGGTCGCAGTCGTTGTCGACGCCGCCGTCGCAGATCTCGATGTTGCCGGGGAAGGAGGTGGGGTCCGAGTCGTCGCAGTCCGTTCCGGCGGCGGAGGCGTCCGACGGCTGGGTACACGCCACCACCGGGAGGGCCGGATCACCGAAGAGGTCGAAGTCCGTGTCGGTGTAGAAGGTGACGGCGTCGACGGCGTTGTTGTCCGCGACCGTGTCGCAGTCGTTGTCGAGGGTGTCGCAGATCTCGTCCGCGCCCGGGTAGGACACGTTCGAGTTGTCGTTGCAGTCCCCCCCCTGGTTGACGAAGCCCACCTGCGGCTGGCTACACGCAGCCACGAAGGTGTCGGGGTCACCGAAGCCGTCGAGGTCGTTGTCGTCGTACCAGCTCGGCCCGGCGAGCACGGTGTCGTCGGCGTCGTCGCAGTCGCCGCTCACGGCGACGGCGTTCGCGGGCTGGGTGCAGGCCTGCAGCGTGGCGCTGGCGTCGCCGAGCCCGTCGCCGTCGACGTCCGAGTACCAGGTGGTCCCCGCGACCTGGTCTTCGTCGGTGGCGGGGTCGCAGTCGTCGTCGACGGCGTTGCAGACCTCGGTGGCCCCGGGCCGCACGGCGCGGTCGGTGTCGTCGCAGTCGAGGTCGTTCGTCACGAGCCCGTTGGCGGCGCACGTGACGGTCCCGGAGCTGGGGTCCCCGTAGGTGTCACCGTCCGTGTCGGCGTAGAGGAGCGTGCCGTCGGTCGCCCC
The DNA here is from genome assembly GCA_044356535.1 of Myxococcota bacterium. GTDB lineage: Bacteria > Myxococcota_A > UBA796 > UBA796 > JACKER01. The sequence goes on along the minus strand of JBIKWC010000250.1, from coordinate 9,083 downwards.
GACGTCGACGCCGCCGTCGCAGTCGTCGTCCGCCCCATTGCACACCTCGTCGGCGCCCGGGTTGATGGAATCCTCGGTGTCGTCGCAGTCGTCGGGGCGTGTGGCCCAGCCCACCGGAGCCGTACACGCCGACGTGAGCGTGTTCTCCTCCTCTCCCCAGGTGTCGCGGTCGGAGTCGAAGTAGAACGTCGGGAAGTCCGTGGCGCCAGCCGTCGGATCGCCGTCGCAGTCACGGTCGACCGGATCACAGTCTTCCGTGGCGTCGGGGTTCACGGTGTCGTCGCTGTCGTCGCAGTCCCCGTCCGCGCGGGAGTACCCGACCGTCCCCGAGCACACCACCTCGGTCACGCCGTCCCCGAAGCCGTCGCCGTCGTCGTCCGGGTACATCTCGATCGCCACGAGCTCGTCGATCTCCCCGTTGCAGTTGTTGTCGATGCCGTCGCAGGCTTCGACCGCGGTGGGGTTGATCGCCGGGTCCGCGTCGTCGCAGTCGACGTCGACGCCGTAGCCGTCGCCGTCTCCGTCGTCCTTCGAACCATCCGAACAACCAGCGATCGCGAACAACACCAGCAGGGAGCCCAGGCGCATGCATCACCCCGTCGAGACCCGCCCAGGGTACCCCGGACCCCGCCGATCCGAAAGGGTCACGGCGGGGGATCGCCCCACACCGCCCGCCAGGCCATCGCGGCGCCCAGCACCCGCTTCACGTAGCCGCGCGTCTCCACGTACCCGACGGCCTCCACGAACACGTCCGCATCCACACCTGCGCCCGCCCACCGCCGCACGGCCTCCTCGCCGGCGTTGTAGGACGCGACCACCGCAGGGAGAGACGTGTCCGAGAGCAGGCCGTCGAGGCTGCGGGCCCGCCGCGCGAGCTCGGTGGCGCCCAGCAGGCTGTTGTACGGCGCCACGAACAGCGCGTCGGGGTCGTACGGGGTCTCGGGGAACCAGCCGGGGTGCAGCTCTGCCCCGAGCGACGGCATGAGCTGCATCAGGCCTCGGGCGCCGACCGCGGACGACACGGAGGGGTCGAGGGCCGACTCCGCCATCATCACGCCGAACACCACGGATTCCGGCACGTCTCCGCCAGCCATCGCGAGGGATGCGGGCTCGATGCGGGGCCAACACAGCTGGCGGGCCGCCGACGCGGTGGTGGAGAAGGCGCTGCCGGCCTGCTTGCAGGCGAGCTTGCGCGCGCGGTCGACGACCCCGGCCCGCAACCAGGCGTCGGCCGTCGCCAGGGGGTGGGCGGTCCCGAGCTCGCCGGCCACCACCCCGAGCTCCGCGGCCGCCCAGTCCCGCAGCCCCGCCTGCACGAGCGCCTCGAACCGCACCAGCGCGGGTCGCGACCGGACCTCGGTGGGGAACGGGGGCGGCGCGACGACCTCTTGCGGGGGGAACGTGACGCCCTGACGTTCGGCCGCCAGCCAGGCGTACCCCGAGTCCGGCCATCGGTTCCGCACCAGCTGCAGCGCGGCGCCCTGCTGGGCCTCCGGGAGGTGCCGGGCCTGCCAGTAGGCCGCGCCAGCAGCCAGCGTCGACTTCGGGCGGACCCGCAGGAGCTCGGTGTACGCGGCGTCGGCCGAGGCTCGATCCCCGGTGGACTCCGCGCACCTGGCAAGCCACCACAACGTCTCGTCCAGGTGCTTGGACGCGGGCCACCCCTTCCGGTGCGCCTCGAACAAGGGGACCGCCGCCTCGCACCGCCCGCGATCGTACTCCATGTACCCGAGCTTGAACGCTGCGAAGTCCCCGTCCTCCGTCGCGCGGTTCATCGCGGTGACCCTGCGGTACACGACCCCCGCCGTGTCATAGTCGCCGGACCGCGCGAAACACAGCGCGTAGCGGAACAGGTCCGACTGCGTCCCGGTGGCGGCGGACGGCTCGCCGTAGACCCGCCGCCAGGCCGCCAGCGCGCCCGCGTAGTCGCGCGCGGCGTAGCGGATCTCGCCGAGGACCTCCCAGCCGGCGGGCGTGGTGGGCTCGGGCGCGGCATCGACCAGCGCCTTCGCCTCCTCCACCCGGTTCGCCGCCTGCAGCGCAGCGAGCCGCCGGGTGCGCAGGGCCGGGTCGTCCAGCGGCGCCTCCCCCAGCGCTGCGAGCGCAGCTGCCGCCTGGGTGTCCCAGCCGCCGGGGCGCGCGTCGAGCCACAGCTCCCGGTACAGCGCCAGCGCGCGGGGCCGATCCGTCTTCGCGAGGAGCGCAGCGGCCTCCAGCACCGCCTCGGGTCCGCGGGGACCCGCCTTCAGCGCCAGCAGGGCGTCGACGTCCGCGGCGAGCACGGCGCGCAGCAGCGCCACCTCCACCCCCGCGCTGCCCGGCAACGCGACCCCCTCGAGCGTGGCGCGGGCACCGGCCCGATCCCCCGCCTCGATCGCTGCGCGCGCGACGAGCAACGCGGCGTACCCCCGGAGCCCGTCCGGCACCCCCACGACGGCGGCGGCGACCTCCTGGCCCCGACCCGTGCGGAGCAGGCAGCGCGCACGCGCGAGCGGCACGGCGTCACCTGCGGGGAGCGGCGCGGACAGGACAGTGGCACAGTCGCCCAACGCGACGGCCTGCGCGAACGTGGTGCTCAGAACGATCCCCCGAGCCGGAAGTACAGCGGCTGCAGCGACACCACGCGGGCGCCGTCCACGACCTCCGTCGGCGCGAAGCCGTCGCCGCGGAGCGAGACACCGTACCCGAGGCGACCGTCGAGCCCCACCCCGTACATGACCACGAGCCGCCACACGAGCTCGCCACCAGCGCCGAGCAGCGGCTCGTCGATCGCCGCGGCGCCGAGCTCGCTGGCAGTGGAGGGCGTCCCGCTCGCCACCGACGGGTTCACGAACGCGTTGCCACCGTCGAGGAACAGGCTCGCGGAGAGGGTCCGGGCGTAGACGGGGGCCGTGCCCAGGCCACGCTCCACGCGCAGCAGCGGGAAGCGGTACTCGAGCCCGAACAACCAGTACTGGTCGCCCACGTCGGAGCCGTAGTCGTACCCGCGGACCATGCGGAACTCGTCGGGGGTCACCGCGAAGCCCGCGTCCCCGATGGACCCGCCGAGCACGTAGTTCCCGAGGAAGTCGTTGGCGCCGAAGGTCCAGCCCCCGGCCGCGCGCGCCGCCAGGACGTGGTTCTCGGCGAGCGGGTTGGTGACGTACTCGCGGAGCTCTCCGGTCACCTGGACGAGCGACGTGGGCTGCAGCGTGCCCGACTCCGGCTCGCGCACGAACGTGCCGAGCTGCGGCAACAGCAGCGACCCCACGAGGGAGAAGACGCGGCCGTCTTCGGCGCTGATGGAGTAGGGCGTCGGCTGCGACCACGTGTAGCGCCAGCCGCCCGACACCGCCCCCGTGTACCCGATGAGCGGGAGGCTGTCGGTGAACACGTTCGTGGGAAGCGCGTAGCGGGGGCGGCGGTCGGTGAAGGCGTACTGCGCGAACAACGTGGTACGCAGGCGGTAGGGCCAGGACACGACGGCGTAGGACGTGGTGCGGCGCTCGGTGTAGTACGCCGAGTTCCCCGTGCCCTGGAACAGAGCGAGGTCTCCGTTCTCGTCGACCGGCGCGTCGGGATCGAAGAACAGCAACGGCACCGTGGGGGAGGCCGAGGTCGCCACCCCGAAGCTGTAGACGGGCAGGAACCGGTTGACCGTGACGGAGGCGGCGCCCGAGAAGGCGTCCACGTCGGTCCGGAAGGCTCCGAACAGAGACCACCCGTAGCGGCGCAGCGCGTCGGACTGCGAGGTCGAGACCGAGGCCTGGATCCCGCGGCACACGACGCCCGGCAGGCAGCTGAAGCCGAAGGTGTCGCTCGGTGCGAACGCCGTGGTCTGGAAGTACGGGAGGACGTACGTGGGCTTCAGCGTCCGGAGCGGATCGTAGCGGTGGGGTGGGACGGAGAAGGGGTAGTCTGCCTCTTCGCCGAAGGCGTCCTCCACGCGGGTGTCGGCGAAGGTCTGCACCGTCTCGGACGACTGGGGGAACGGTTCGCGCCCCGCGGACAGATCGACCCGTCCCGCAGCGCGGGCGAGCGGGACCGGCTCGGGGAACACGAAGGGGCGGTGGGCCGCGGGGCGAAGGTCGGTGGCCGCGGCCGGATCCACCGTGAACGCCGCGGTCTCCGGAGGGGTGGTCTCGGGCCGCGGGCCCGCCAGGGACACCAGCGGGGGACCACCGTCGAGGGGCGCCGGGAGCTGGCCGAGGTCGCGGTACCGCGCGGGGTCGAGGTCGGTGACGACGACCTCCCAGCCGTCCGTGTGGTAGCGCTGGAACGCCAGCCGCTCGCCGCTCGGGTGGACGCTCGGGCGCGCTGCGCCGGTCGTCACGTTCGTCACCTGCCACAGGTGCTCGGTGGCCAGGTCGATGGCGTAGATGTTGGGGATGCCCGACCGATCGGACGTGAAGAACAGCCACTTTCCGTCGGCCGACCACGTCGGATCCGTGTCGAGCGCCACGTCGCTCGTCACCTGGCGCAGCGGGTCGCCGTCGGGGCTCCAGAGCCAGAGATCGCGGCGCCCGTCCCGCCACACCGACAGCGCCACGGCGCGACCGTCGGGGGCGTAGCGTGGGGTGTCGAGCTGCGTGTGATCGGCGAACTCCGTGAGCGGCTGCCGCTGCCGATCGACGGTGAGGACCTCGAGCTGGTTGTTCTGGGCGCGGTTCGTGACCATCAGCAGCCGCGTGCCATCGGGCGAGAACTCGGGGTCCCGGGCCCGGGCGCCCGAGGTGAGGGTCGTGACGGACTTCGTCGCGAGCTCGAACAGGTACACGTCGTCCCAGTAGTTGAACTGGTTCACGAGGTGCGACGCCGAGTACACGAAGGCCTTGCTGTCGTTTCGCCAGGTGACGTAGCCCGCCCCGAAGTCCTGCAGGAGCTTCACGGGCGCGGTCCCCTCCCCGTCCGCCAGCCACAACGCAGAGCCCGTACGCGGGTCGTAGCAGGAGTAGACGAGGTGCTTCCCGTCGGGCGAGAAGCTCGGGGACGAACAGCTCGGGGCCGGGTGGCGATCGGTGGCCTCGCGCTCCCCGGAGACCACGCGCACCACGGTCTCGCCGTCGGCGCGGACCGCGTCCAGCTGGGCCTGGTACTGGGTGGTGGTGTCCTCCTTCCAGGCCGCGTACCAGCGGGAGAGCGGCTGTCCGAACACGCGGCGGGTGGGGAGGAAGAAGCCCGGGGTCCACCAGCTTCCGTACGTGTGGACCCACGACGTCCAGACGTCTTCGCCCGCGCGGTCGGCGACGTACTGGATGAAGTCCTGCCCGAACAGGTACCGCAGGTTGCCGGAGGGCAGGCGCGGCTGGAACCCGTCGAGGTTCCCGAGCGGCGGGAAGGTGTCCTCGGCGACCGCCGTCCGCTTGATCATGTCGGCGACCGCGCTGCGACCGCGTCCTCCGCTCGTGTGGCGGGTCTCCTGGAAGGTGGCGAAGCCCTCCACCACCCAGCCCGGGCTCACCTGGTTGCTGGCCGCGACCTTCCCCACCACGTGCCGGGCGACGCGCACCATGCCGTGGTTGGTGTCGAGGTGCAGGACGTGGGTGAGCTCGTGCGTGAAGATGGTGCGGTTCCAGTCCTCGTACAACGCGAGGGAGCTGTCCCCGGTGGGCGCCGTCACGTACAGCGTGATGAAGTTGTACGGCACCGAGCTCGCGAAGCCGTTCGCGTCATCCGTCCGATCGACCAGCACGACCTGGATGCGCTGGCGCGGAACCCAGGCCACCTCCTCCGTCATCTCGGCGAACACTTCTTCGACGAGGCGCGCGTATTCGTCGGCGAGCTGCTCGATGCCCTGGTGGAAGTGCAGCTCGAAGTGCTCGGTGGACAGGGTCCGCCAGTGCAGATCCGGGTCGGACGACGCGGCGCGGGCGACGAGCAGGGAGGAGAGCCAGGACCACATGGGTCGCCAGCCTACCCCGTGGCGGGGTTCGGGGGCGGTGTTAGCCGGAGGACATGGCGAACCAGGGCACCATACTCATCGTGGACGACGAGGAGGACCTGCGGAACCTCCTCCACCTCACTGCCAGGCGCGAGGGCTTCGACACCGTCCTGGCTGCCTCGGGCACGGAGGCGCTGCAGAAGCTGGTGACCCTCCGACCGAGCCTCGTGGTGCTCGACCTCATGCTCCCGGACCTGTCCGGCACCGAGGTCTGCCGGCGGATCCGCTCCACCCCGGAGATCGCGAGTACCCCGATCATCATGCTCACCGCCCGAGGGGAGGAGATCGATCGCGTGGTCGGGTTCGAGGTGGGCGCCGACGACTACGTCGTGAAGTCCCAGTTCTCGGTCCGCGAGTTCCTGCTTCGGGTCCGGGCGGTGCTCCGCCGGAGCAGCGCGGTCGAGGCGGAGGGCACCCCGGAGCCAGGCGAGACCTCGTCGAACTACCGGGCGCTCGGCACGGAGGGTGAGGAGGGCGGCCTGCTGCGGGTCGATGCGCAGGCCCACCGCGCCTTCGTGGACGACGAAGAGGTGCCGCTCACCGCCACCGAGTTCAAGCTGTTGCGCACCCTCGCGGGCCGGCCGGGCCGGGTCCAGTCGCGCGGCACTCTCCTCGAGGAGGTCTGGGACATGCCGCCCGACATGAACACCCGGACGGTCGACACCCACATGAAGCGGCTCCGGGAGAAGCTCGGCTCCGCAGCGGGGCTGATCGAGACCGTGCGGGGCGTGGGCTACCGGTTCAATGCCTCGAGCGGCGCCGCCACCCGGCGGTGAGCGCCGAGGCTCCACCTCCGACGACCCGCCTGCTGCAGGCCACCGGCGTGGGACTCGCTGTGACCTGTACGGCGGCCGCCGCCGCGCACCTGGCGGGCCTCGGCGAGGGGGGGGCCTTCGCCGCCGCGGGGGTGGGCGTGCTCACGACCTCGGGCATGACCTGGTGGTGGCTCGCCCGGCCGCTCGAACAGTCCCTCCGTGATCTCCTGGAGGTCGCGCGGACCGGGGTCGGCGCTGTTCCCTCGGACGACGCGTTCGGCGCGGTGCGCGACGCCATCGGGCAGCGCGAGCAGGAGCACGCCCGCGCGGTCACCTCGCTCCGCCAGGAACGTCAGGGCGCGTGGGAGGCCCTGGACACGTCGCCGCTGGCCATCCTCCTGGTGGATGGCGAGGGCCGGATCCAGTGGGTGAACCAGTCGTTCGGGCGCCTCCTGCGCTCGCGGGGCGACCCGGTCGGACGACGCCCGCTGGAGGTCGTCTCCGTGATGGAGCTCCACGAGGTGGTGGAGGACATCCTGGAGCAGGGGCGACCGGCCGAGCGCACCGCGGTCACGCAGACCCACGACCTCTCGATCTCCGGCAACACGCTCCCCAACGGGATGATCGTGGTCCGGATCGAGGACATCACCCAGGCGCGCGAGGCAGAGCGCTCGCGAACCGACTTCGTCGCGAACGTCTCCCATGAGCTCCGAACGCCGGTCGCCTCGATCCTCGGGTACCTCGACCTCGCCCTCGCCGACCGCGAGCGGATCCCCGAGGACATCGTCCCGTTGCTCGAGACGGCCCTCCGGAACGGGCGACGCCTGCGCGATCTGTTCGAAGACCTGCTCCGCCTGCACCGCATCGAAGCCCGTCGGCGGGAGCTGCCCCTGACCCGCCAGCCCCTCGCAGCGCTGATCTCGAACGCAGTGGGCGCCGTCCGCGACAAGGCGGCCATGCGGGATCAGCAGGTCGTCGTCGACTGCCCCCTCGGGCTCGAAGCGCGGATCAACCCGGAGGCGCTGGGGCAGATCCTCTCGAACCTGGCGGCGAACGCTTCGGCGTACTCACCCGAGGGGACCACGGTCCTCGTCCGGGCGGTGCCGGAGCACGAGGGTGCCCGCGTCGACGTCATCGACCAGGGGATCGGCATCGCGCCGCGTCACCAGGAGCGCATCTTCGAGCGCTTCTTCCGGGTCGACGAGGCCCGGAGCCGCACGGCCGGAGGCACCGGTCTGGGCCTCGCGATCGTGAAGCACTTCGCGAAGGCCTCGGGCTGCCGCGTGACGCTGGTGTCGACCGAGGGCGCCGGCAGCACGTTCTCCGTGCACCTCCCCGGCTGAGCCTCCGGTCACCCGACGGTGACGTCCACCGGCAACATCGCCAGGGGCTCACCCGGGTGTTGCAGCAGCACCTCGAGCTGGGGCGACCGCAGCTGGTCGGTCCAGCGCAACACCGCGCCGGGCACCACCCGGTGGAGCAGCCCCCGGAACAGGCTCGAGAACGGCGGCTCCCGGCGGCCCGACACGTCCACCCGCCGCCAGCCGGAGCGCAGCCCGGCGAGCTCCGCAGCGCGCGCCAACGCTGCGTCGAGGCCGCCCACGTGGTCCGCGAGGCCCAGCGACACGGCGGCCTGCCCCGTCCACACCCGACCCCGACAGTGGGGCTCCAGCTCCTCCACGGGCTTCTTGCGGCCCTCCGCCACCCGCTGCACGAACCCGTCGTAGAACCGTTGGAGGGAGGAACGGAACCTGGCGCGCTGGTCGTCGGTGAACGGCCGCGCCGCGCTGAACACCGCGGCGTTCGGTGCCCCCGTCACGGGGAACGTGTGCACCCCGAGGTGGCGGAGGCCCTCGGCGACCACCAGCTTGCCGCCGAAGACGCCAATGGACCCGGTGAGCGTCCCGGGCCGGACGAAGATCTCGCGCGCGGGCGCGGCCAGGTACACCCCTCCGGACGCAGCGACGTCGGAGAACGCGGCGACGACGACCTTCGCGCGGTTCAGGAGGTCGACCTCGCGCCACATGAGGTCCGACGCCAGGGCGCTCCCCCCGGGGCTGTCCACGTGCAGCACCACCGCGACGATGCCGTCGTCCTCCCGCAGCCGGCGCAACACCGGCACCACGGCGCGCGAGGACAGCGAGCGGGAGCTCGGGTCGACGGTGATCGAGCCCTCGAGGTGGAGCACCGCCACCCTCGGCCCGCTGGTCCCGATGGAGCGGAGGCGCGCCAACCAGCGGCTCCGGAAGGCCCACGGCGCGAACGGACGCAGCGTCGCCTGCTTCGACAGGTGGTCGTGGAACCAGGCCTCGAGCTGATCCTCGTAGAGGAGCTCGTCGACGAGCCCGGCGTCGTGGGCCTCGACCGCCGAAAGCGGGGCCCGCTCGAACAAGGCCTTCACCGCCTCC
>JBIKWC010000249.1:0-11253 GCA_044356535.1 Myxococcota bacterium | reverse complement strand
CGTGTCGGGCGTGCGGGAGCTCGCTGTCGAGGTCACCTCGTGGGTGGACCGCGGGCTCGTCGACCACGTGGCGCTGTACCGCGTGTGGGACGGCCGGAAGCGCCGGTTGGGCGCCGCGGGCTTGCCGGAGGGGTGGTACCTCGAGGCGCCGAACCAGGAGCCCTGGCTCACGCTCGCGGTCGAGCCCGAGGCCGTCGTCCCCGACCGGCCCGGAGATCGGCTCCACCGGCTGCTCGACGGCGACGGCGTGCTGGTGGGCGGGCTGTTGCTCCCGGCCGGGTCTCCCCTCGCGCGGTGGGCACCCCACGTGGCCCGCGTGCTGGTCCGCGCCGTGGCTGCCGACGCCGGTCACCTCCGGGCCGCCATCCTGGACAACCTCCTGGAGCTCGTGCGGGACGGGGTCATCGTGGCGAACCCCGACGGGGACCTGCTGGCGTACAGCGCCAGCCTCGAGGCGCTCACGGGGTGGTCGGCGGACGACGTGCGGCGGCTGGGGTGGACCAACCTCGTGTACGCCGATCCGACCGTGCGCGCCGACGTGCAGCGGGGGATCGCGGCGCTGCTGCGGGGGTGGCCCTCGGAGGGCATCGTGCGGACGCTGGCCCGCAAGGACGGAGCGGACGCCAGGGTGGGCATCTGGAGCCGGGCGGTGTCGGACCCGGGTGGGGGCGCACCGGCGCTGCTGGGGCTCATGCGCGACGTCACGTCGGACGAGGAGGCCCGCAAGCGGTCGGCGCGCGAGGAGGGTCTCTCGCAGCTCGGCCGCATCGCAGGGCGCATCGCCCACGAGTACAACAACCTGTTGTGCGCCGTGATGGGCCACGCCGAGCTCATCGAGGCCGCCGCGGAGCTCCCCGAGGCCGCGCGCCGGCGGGCCGGGACCATCGTCCGCTCCGCGCGGAGGGGGGCACACCTGAGCTCGCGGCTCCTCGCGTTCACCGGCACTGCCCAGAGTCGCCCCGAGCGCGTGGACGTGGCGGAGCTCGTCGGTCAGGTGCGGGAGCTGTACGGTCCGCGGTTGCCCCACGGCGTGCACCTCGTGGTGGCCGCGCCGCCCGGGGAGTGCTTCGCCGAGGTCGACCCGACGCAGCTCCAGCAGGCGCTGATGAACCTCGTGGTCAACGGCGCGGAGAGCATGCACTTCGGCGGGGAGCTGCACGTTCGGGTACGGCAGGCCCCGCTCCCCACGGACGTGCGCTACCTCGCGCCGCAGGTCCCGCCCCCCGGCACGCCGATGGTGGAGATCCGGGTGGTGGACCAGGGAGCCGGGTTCAGCCCCGCGGCGTTCACCCACCTGTTCGAGCCGTTCTTCACCGAGAAGCGAGATGGTCACGGGATGGGACTGCCCGCCGTGCGGGGCATGTTGGCCGCCCACGGCGGCGCTGCCCATGTGGAGAACGGGGCCCCGCCGACCGGCGCCATCATCACCTTGTGGCTTCCGCTCTCGGACCGGCCCGAGGCCCCGCTGCCCGACCTCCGGCGCCCGGCTTCGGTGCTGCCGCAGCGCGTCTGGATCCTCGACGACCAGGTGTCGGTGCTGGAGTTCAGCCGGGTGTCGCTGGAGGCGGAGGGCGTGCAGGTGGAGGTGTTCTCGAGCGTGTCGTCGCTGTTCGCCAACCTCGGCTCCCACGCGGTGCCCGACCTGTTCGTGTTCGACGTCCAGCTCCCCGACGGCGACGGCCCCTCCGCGCTCGCCATGCTGCGGGCGGCTGGGTTCGAGGCGCCCGTGGTCTGGATCACCGGCCACACGCCCGACTCGATGGTCATGCCCGCGGGCCCCGTGCTGCAGAAGCCGTACACCGGCGCCGATCTCGTCCACGCGGTGCTCCTGGCCCGTCCGGACTGACCGGCTCGCGGCTCGCTGCGGCCCTGGCGGGTCCTGGTGGGGACCGTTATTGCCACGCCCCATGTCCACCACGGCCGACCTCCGCCGGGCACTCGGCGGTGAATCCCTGCTCCGCAGCTTCACCCGCGGCTGGCTGCCCGAGTCGGGCGCGCCGGTCGGAGAGCTCCTCGCCGTGCTCGACGCGGAAGCGCCCGCAGACGTGGCCGCGCGGTGGGGTGCAGCGCTGCTGGCCCAGGCCGGCCGCCACGAGGAGGCCATCGCGCGGTGGGAGGCCTGGCTGGCGCACGCCGAGGCCCCGCCCGCCTGGCACCTCGCGCAGCTCGCCCGGTCGTACGACCGCCGCAAGGACAGCGCCGGCGTGTTCCGCACCGCGGCCCGCCTGCATCCGTGGGATCTGGAGGCCGAGCCGCGCGCTGCGGTGGGTCGGCTCCTCCGGAAGGCCCGCGAGCGCGGTGTCCCACCCGGCTACCGCACCGCGAAGGTCGCGCTCCTCTCTACGTTCACGCTCGATCTGGTGGAGCCGCACCTGCGGGTCGTCGCGGCGGGGCTCGGGGTGGACCTCGACCTGTACGTGGCCGACTTCGACCAGCTCCGCACCGAGATCGTCGACCGCGAATCCCGCCTCTACGCGCACGATCCCGAGGTCGTGATCCTCGCCACCTCCTGGCGCGACGTGGACGAGCGCCCGGCCGACCAGCAGGCCGCGGACTGGAAGATGTTGTGGGACGAGCTCCTCGCCGGGACCCGCGCCCACGTGCTGCTGCACACGTTCGACCGCCCGCCCACGGGCTCCGCCGGACACCTCGAGAACCGGCTCGGCACCAGCCGCCGGCGCCGGGCCGCCGAGCTCAACCTGCTGCTCGCCGACCACGTCCCCGACCGGGTGTCGCTCGTGGACTACGACCACGCCGTGTTCACCGCGGGCGCCGCCCAGTGGACCGATCACCGGCAGTGGTTCTGGGCCAAGGAGGCCGTGCCGCAGGCCCAGCTGCCCGTGCTCGCAGAGGAGTACGGCGCCGTGTTGCGGGCCCTGTGGGGCAAGACGCGCAAGGTGCTGGTGCTCGACCTCGACAACACGTTGTGGGGCGGCGTCGTCGGGGAGGACGGCGTCGCCGGGCTGCGGCTCGGGCCCCCCAACCCCGAAGGCGAGGCCCACCAGGCCGTCCAGCGCTACGCGAAGGAGCTGTCTTCTCGCGGGGTGCTGCTCGCGGTGTGCACCAAGAACAACCCGGACGATGCCCGGGCCCCGTTCCTCGAGTCGGCCGACATGGTGCTCACGCTCGACGACATCGTGGCCTTCGAGTCGAGCTGGGAGCCGAAGCCCGTCGCCATCGCCCGCATGGCGAAGCGCCTGGAGCTCGGCCTCGACTCCTTCGTCTTCCTCGACGACAACCCGGTCGAGCGCGCTGCGGTCCGCGCGAGCCTCCCCGAGGTGCTGGTGATCCCGGTCCCCGCCGACATCGCGGGGTACGTCGAGGCGCTGCACCGGGCCCGCGCGTTCGAGGCGCTGGCCATCAGCGACGAGGACCGCCTCCGCACCGCGTCGTACCGCGCCGAGGAGGGCCGCAAGGAGCTCGCGCAGCAGGTGGCGTCCCCCGAGGCGTTCCTCCGCTCGCTCGACATGGTGGCGTCGGTCCGCGCCTTCCTCCCCGCCGACCTCACGCGGATCGTGCAGCTCGCCGCGCGGTCGAACCAGTTCAACCTCACCACCTGGCGGATGACGGCGGCGGAGGTGGAGTCGCTCGCGGCGTCTCCGGACCACTTCGTGTGCACCGTGCGGCTCCGCGACCGGTTCGGGGACTACGGCCTCGTGTTGGTGCTCGTGGCCGAGGTGCAGGGCGCAGCGCTCGACGTGCGGGCGTGGTTCATGAGCTGCCGCGTGCTCGGCCGCCGGATGGAGGAGCTCGCGTCCTGGCTGCTCGACCGGGCGGCGGCGTCGCGCGGGTGTACGGTCGTCCGCGGCCACTACCTCCCCACCAAGAAGAACGTGCTCGTCAAGCCGCTGTTCGGCCGCCTCGGCTTCGAGCGCGCGGGCGGGGACGACGCGGACGAGGTGTGGGAGCGCCCGGTCGGCGGCGCCGCGCCGGTCGACGTGTTGCAGCTCGACGAGTGACGTTCGACGAACCGGCCCGCACAGGAGACGCCCCATGAGCTCGTTGCCCCGCCTGATCCAGGTGTTCCGCGAAGTCTTCGACGACGACACCCTCGTCGTGAAGGACGAGACGACCGCGCAGGACGTGCCCGGCTGGGACTCGCTCACGCACGTGTCCCTCATCGTCGCCGTCGAGTCCGAGTTCGGCGTGCGGTTCTCGTCGGGCGAGATCAACGGGCTCAAGAACGTCGGCGAGCTCCGCCGCCTCGTCGAGCAGAAGCTCGGCTGACCTCCGATGGTCTCCCTCACGAGCGCCTGGTACTTCGGGATCGTGGTCGCGATCTCCGTGGTCCGGAGGTTCGTGCCGCGCGCCTTCGACGCGCCGCTGTTCGTGGGGGGCGCCGCGCTCGCGTTCCTGGTGGCCGACTGGCGGCCGGGCGTGGCCCTGTTCGGAGTGGTCGCGTACAGCTTCGTCGCCGCCCACGTCATCGCCCGGTGGCGGGCTGCGTTCGTGCCCGCCCTGGCCGTGCTCCTCGCGGGGTTCCTGGCCTCGTTCTGGATCGCCGACGCCCGGCCGGACATCGACACGTTGCCGCTGGTCGGCCTGCCGTACCTGGCGCTGCGGGCGGTGGTGTTGTTCGACGACGTGCGGCAGGGACTCGCGCCCCCCGGGCCCGGGACCGCGTTCGCCTACCTCCTGCCCGTCCACCAGGTGTTGGCGGGCCCCGTGGAGCGGTTCTCCGAGTTCCGCGAGAAGTGGACCGCGCCCGTCGCGCCGCTCACGCCCGACACCTGGTTCCGCGGGCTCGACCGCATCACGGACGGCCTCGTCAAGAAGCTCGTGGTCTGCGAGCTCCTGGTGCAGACGTTCGGGTTCCGGTTCGAGGCCACGGGCCCGCAGCTCGCGCTCGAGATCGCCGCCCACGCGCTGTGGTTCTACCTCGACTTCTCCGGGTACATGGACATCGTGCTCGGCATGGGGATCTGGCTCGGCTGGGTGCCCCCCGAGAACTTCGATTGGCCGTACCTGTCGCGGAACCTCGTGGTGTTCTGGACCCGGTGGCACATCACCCTCGGGACCTTCATCCGCGACCGCGTCTTCAACCCGGCGAACGTGGCCCTGCAGCGCGGCTGGCTGCGGGGTCGACCCCTCCTGGCCGGGATCACCTGCTACTTCCTGTCGATGGTGTTCTGCGGCCTGTGGCACCGACCGAGCCCGCAGTTCCTCGTGTGGGGCCTGCTGCACGGGCTCGGCATCGCGGTGTTCAAGCTCTGGGAGGCCGCGCTGCTCAAGCGCCTGGGCCGCCCCGGGGTGGCGAAGTACAACCAGCACCCGGTGATCCGCTGGGTCTCCACGGCGGTGACGTTCTCGTTCGTCGCCGCGAGCTTCCTGTTCGCGGTCCGCGCGCCCGGGGAAGCCGTCTCCATCCTGTCGAGGTTGCTGCCGTGAACGACGTGCTCCGCTGGTCGTGGCTCCTGTTCAAGCTCGCGGTGCTGCTGCAGCTCTCGGCGTCGCTGTCCGAGTTCGCGTACCAGGGGTTCTGAACGTGCGCTCGGTCCTCGCCTCGCTGGTCCTGGTCACCGCCCTGCTGGCGGTGCGCGTGGCGTCGTCCACGATCGAGCGCAGCGCGTTCCCCTGGCCCGTCGCGCTCCCCGACGACCGGTCCGCTGGCGGCGCCGTGCGCTTCGTCTCCGTCCCGGAGGGCCCCTGGACCCTGTTCGTGGGCGGCTCCTCGCTGTACTACGGCGTCGATCCCGAGCGCCTGCCGTTCCCGCACCACAAGCAGACCGTCAACCGCGGCCTGCCGACCGACCTGTTCGCCCTCGTCGACTGGGACCTCCAGGCCCTGCCGGCGGACCGGCGCCCCGAGCGCGTGGTGGTGGGGTTCAACCCCACGTCCGTGGTCGATCGACGCCGCTTCGACCGCCAGAGCCCGTGCGCGACCGTCCACGTCACCGAGCGCGTCGACGCCGAGGCCTTCGCGGCGCTCGGCTGCAACCCCGAGGTCGACCTGGCGGGTCGCTTCGAGCGCGCCGACCGGTGGTACGCCCGGCGTGCGATGGTGGTGCGGGCGGTGGGGTTCCGGCTCGGGTCACTCCTCGGCCGCCCCACGGGACCGGGCCCCGACACGCGGCTCGAGCGGATGCGGGGCTCCGAGCCTCGCGCGATGGAGGCTCGGCTCCGCGGCTTCGCGAAGAACGGCCTCACCGCCGAGCTGCCCGATCCCGTGCAGGTGCGGGCGGTCGAGCTCCTGCGCGACAGCGCGGGGGCCCACGGGGTGGCGGTGGTGGGCGTGATGTTGCCCGAACACGCGAAGAAGCGGGCCCTGTACCCCGAAGACGCGCGGCTCGCGTACGAGGCGCTGGTCACCACCAACGTCGACCGGGTCCTGGATCTGCGGGACGCGCTGCCCGACGACACGTTCTACGACGAGGCGCACCCCAACGAGCGGGGCCGCGCTATCTTGACCGACCTCCTGGCCGACGCGCTGCGGCCGGGCGCACGCTGACGGAGACGAACATGATCGGGGCTGGACCGGCACACACACGCATCCTGGACGCCGTCGCCACGCGCTGGCCCGAACACGCGGGGGCGCTCGCGCGCGGGCTGCCCGCGGACCCCGGGGTGGCCGAGACCACCGAGCTCGTGTCGGAGCTGCTCGGCACGCTGGTCGGCGGCGAGCTCGACCGCTTCGTCTCCGGGTACCGGTGGATGTGCGACATGGTGCTCGAGGAGGAGCTCGTGTTCCGCCGGACGGGCGGGTACCGGTACTCCCGCTTCGTCGACGCCCTCGAGCAGGTGTACTCGGCGCCGGACATCATGGGCCCGTACATGGACGGCCTCCTGCTCTCGCAGGTGTTGTGGTCGAACCACCGGGCGGTCCTCGACTTCTACCGCCGCCGGTTCGTCCCGCACACCGCCGGTGGCCACCACCTCGAGGTGGGGCCGGGCCACGGGCTCCTGTTGTGGATGGCGATGCAGGGCCGGCCCACGCGCGCCACGGCCTGGGACGTGAGCCGGACGAGCCTCGAGCGCGCCGGACACACGCTCGACCAGCTCGGTCGGCCGCCGGTGCCGCTCGAGCTCGTCGAGCAGAACCTGTTCGCGTCGGAGGGGACGGGCACGTTCGACTCGGTCGTGATCTCCGAGGTGCTCGAGCACGTGGAGCAGCCGCTCGAGGCCCTCCAGCGCCTGCGCGCCCGGATGCGCCCCGGCGGGCACATCTTCGTGAACGCGCCCGTCAACAGCCCCGCGCTCGACCACATCTTCCTGTTCCGCGCCCCGGAGGAGCTCGTCTCGCTCGTGGAGGTTGCGGGCTTCGAGGTGGTGGACCGCCTGTACGCGCCAGCCTCGGGACTCCCGGAGCCGCGGGCGCGCAAGATGAACTTCGCCATCTCCTGCGCGGTCGTGGGCCGGGTGCCGTGAGCGCGCTGCGGTTCCACCACGTGGGCGTGGGGACGGCGCGCCCCGAGAAGGCGCTCGCGGCCTACACGCAGCTCGGGTACACGCTCGTCCGCGCGGTCGACGACGAGGTCCTCGACGTGAAGCTCGCGCTGCTCCAGGCGCCCGGCTCGCCGTTCGTGGAGCTCGTGTCGCCGCTGTCGCCCGCGGGTCCGCTCAAGAGCTTCCTCGAGCGCAAGCAGCTGCCGTCGCCGTACCACACCTGCTACGCCACGCCGGCGCTGGAGGTGGCCATCGCGGGCCTCCGCGATCACGGCTTCCTGCCGATCATGGAGCCCACCCCGGCGAAGTTGTTCGACGGCGCCCGGGTCTGCTACCTGTACCAGGGCGCGATCGGGCTGGTGGAGCTGCTCGAGCTTCAGTCCGACGCGTCGTAGGTCATCTCCGCGCGCAGCCCGGTGAGCGCTTCCCGCAGGGCCTCGGCGGCCTCGACCTCGGCGGGGGTCCAGGCGGCGCGTGGGCGTTCGGGTCCCTGGCCGTCGGGGCCGTAGGGGAACAGGTGCTCGACCCCGTCGCGATCGACCCACAACGCGTGGGAGGCGTCGCGGACGGCGGACTCCTCCACGAGGTACGGCGGCGGCCCGGCGGGCTCGACGCGGCCGGTCCAGGACACCTCGTGGACGGGAGCGTCGGCGTCGGCGAGGGCCGCCAGGAGAGATCGGCCGTCCAGGGCGAGCGGCGCGGACGAGTCGCGCACGCCGGGGAGCGTGGACAGGTCGACGCCGGCGAGCGCCGCGACCGTGGGGAACACGTCCACCAGCGACACCAGGGCGTCGGACCGGCCGGGCGCCAGGACCCCCGGGCCGTTCACCACGAACGGGATGCCCACGCCGCCGTCGGTGAGGGTGAGCTTGCCGTCGAGGGGCGAGAACACCTCGCCGTCCAGCAGGTCGCCGTTGTCGCCCACGACCACGATCAGCGTGTGGGCGCGCTGCTCCTCCGACATCGCTGCGAGGAGCCGCCCGAGCTCGCGGTCGAGGGCCTCGGTCATCGCGTCCACCACGGGCGCCACGCGGAGGAGGTCGGCGGGGGTGAGGTCGCCGGTGTACAGGTCCCGCGGGGGCTCGTGCAGGGGCGCGTGGGAGGCGTGGTACGCGACGGTGAGCAGCCAGGGCTCCCGCAGGGCGGTGAGGCGCGTGATGGCGTCGTCGGTCACGTCGGTGGTGGCGTACGTGGTCGAGGTGGTGGTAGTGCCGTCGGGGAGCACCTTCTCCCACGCGGTGTACGTCCCCTCGAGGTTGCCCTCGCTCCCCGTGAACCAGCGCCACCCGTGGCTGGTGGGACCCCGGAACGGCGCGTCGACGAGCGGGTTCTCGAGGTGCCACTTGCCCACGAACGCCGTGTCCCACCCGGCGGCTCCCACCAGCTCGGCGAGCGTGGTCTGCGCGGGGTCGAGGGCGTACGCCACGGTGGGCGCGTTCTCGCCGTAGCCCGTGCGTGGGGCGTGGCGACCCGTGACCAGCGCGGCCCGGGCCGGAGAACACACCGGGTACCCCCACGCGTTGCGGAACCAGCGGCCGGTCGTCGCGAGCTGGTCGAGCGTGGGGGTGCGGGCCACGGCGTTGCCGTACACGCCGAGCCGGTCGGTGCCCACGTCGTCGAGCACCACGAGGAGCACGTTCGTCGCCGGTTCGGGGAGGAGGGCGCTGTGCTCGCCGCTCTCGGCCGCGGGCACCTCGGACTCCGGGACCTGCACCGTCCCCTCGCCAGCGCAGGCCCACAGCCACGTCCACATCGCGCGATGATGCCACGGCGGAGGCCGGCGCGCTGGGTCGGTTACGTTGGGCCGATGAACAGCACCGGTCGCTGGCGGTGGGTGGTGGGCGGGGTGGGGGTCGCCCTGCTCGGGACCTGCGCGGTCGGCGGGATGGGCTCGATCGCCGGCTCCGCCGCCGTGGTGTCGGTGGCCCTCGACGCGCCTCCGGACGTGGCCCTCGCCGAGGTCGTCGCTGCAGAAGACACCCGCGACCTCGTCGCCGTGGCGGCGCCCCGCGAGCTCCGTGCGATGTGGGTGGCCACCGTCGCCAACCTGGACTTCCCGAGCCGCCAGGGGCTTCCGCCCGAGCGCATGGCCGCCGAGCTCGACACCCTCGTGGACCGCTCCGCCGCGCTGGGCATGAACGCGCTGGTGTTCCAGGTCCGCCCCGAGGCCGACGCGTTCTACAAGTCGAAGAAGGAGCCGTGGTCTCGCTTCCTGACGGGCAAGCAGGGGAGGGACCCGGGCTTCGATCCGCTCGGCCACCTGATCACCGCGGCGCACGCCCGCGGCATCGAGGTCCACGCCTGGTTCAACCCGTACCGGGCGAAGTCGTCGAAGAACGCGCCGGTGGCCGACACCCACGTCTCCCGGTGGGCGGCCCGGCACACGCGGCCGTGGGGTGGCCTGCTGTGGCTCGACCCCGGTGTACCCGAGGTCCGCAACCACGCGGTGGACGTGGTCGCCGACGTGATGGACTCGTACGACATCGACGGCGTCCACCTCGACGACTACTTCTACCCGTACCCGGAGGGCAAGCGGTCGTTCCCGGACGACGACAGCTACGGGGTCTACACGCGCGGCGGGGGCGGGCTCGAGCGCGACGCCTGGCGCCGACACAACGTGGATTCCCTGGTGTCCGGGATCGCGGAAGTCGTGAAGACCCGGCACCCGACGGTCCGGTTCGGCATCTCGCCCTTCGGCATCTACCGGCCGGGCTTCCCGGAGGGCGTGAAGGGGCTCGACCAGGTGCGCACGCTGCACGCGGACCCGATGGAGTGGTTTCGGCAGGGCTGGATCGACTACCTCGCGCCCCAGCTGTACTGGACCACGCAGCACCCCCGCCAGCCGTACGGTCGCCTCGTGGAGTGGTGGAACGAGCAGGTGGACGACGGCCGCCCGCTGTTCGTGGGCCTCGACGTCACCAAGGTGGGGAAGGAGCCGAAGTGGACGTTGGCCGAGGTGGAGCGCCAGGTGACGCTGGCCCGCGCCGGCAGCCGCACGGCGGGGGAGATCTGGTTCCGCGCGGACCCGATCCTGGCGAACCGGGCGGGTCTGGGGGACACGCTGGCGCGGCTGTACGAGAGGCCTGCGCTGCCGCCGCCGTTGGCGCGGGCCGCGACGCCGATGGCGCCGCCCGACGTGGTGGTGGAGGGGGAGGCCCTGGCGCTGGGCCACCCGGCGCCGGCCACGGTGAAGGTGTGGGTCCTCTACCGCCAGCAGGACGACGGCACGCTGGTCCCGGTGCAGGTGGTGGGGCCGCAGGTGCAGCGCCTGGAGCCGGGCCCCGGCACCTGGGTGGTGAGCGCGGTGAACCGCGTGGGGGTGGAGAGCCTGGGCCTGCGGGTGATGCTGCCGGGTGACGCCCTGCCCGGAGACCGCGGCGCGGACGCGGTCGTGGAAGCGGCGGCGGACTGACGCACCGTGCCGCGTGGCTCTTGGCGGGGCCCGTGGTGCGTTCGCGGGGGCTGGGGTCGGGCCAGCGGGGGTGAACGCACCCTGCGTCGAGGCCAGCGGGGGTGAACGCACCAACGGAGGGCTCCGGCGGGGTGACGCCGACGAGGGAACGCCGGGCTTCGCGGGCTGACCGCGGAGTCGTGGGCGCGGATGGTGCGTTGGAGGGGGCTGGCCTCGGCGGCTGGTGCGTTCGCGGCGGCTGGGGTCGGGCCACCGGCAGTGAACGCACCAGGCAGCACGTCTCCGGGCCCCCGGCCCTCGCTGGCGTCGCGTTCGAGGGGGGATGGCCGGGCACCAGGGCCCGTGGTGCGTTCGCGGGGGCTGGGGTCGGGCCAGCGGGGGTGAACGCACCCTGCGTCGAGGCCAGCGGGGGTGAACGCACCAACGGAGGGCTCCGGCGGGGTGACGCCGACGAGGGA
>JBIKWC010000248.1:0-11262 GCA_044356535.1 Myxococcota bacterium | reverse complement strand
CCCGGCGGTGGCGATGCCGGTGGCCGCGGCGCCGAACGAGTGCGCGACCACCCCGTGCGCCCCGAAGTGGTCTGTGGCGGCCCGCAGCGACTCGGCGAACCAGCGCACGTGGGCGGCGCTCCCTGCACCCTCCCCGTGGCCCGGCGCCTCGGTGACGACCACGCGGTAGCCGGCCTCCACCATCGCGGGGGCCAGGGTGCGCCAGTCGGCGGCGCTACCGTCCCACCCGTGCAACAGGTGGATCACCGGACCCGAGCCCACGGCCCGCGCCACCGCGTGGACCCCGTCGGAGAGGTGCAGCTCCACGCGGTCTCCGTGCGCCAGGACCGGGACCACCCGGAGGGGAGGCCGCCGCGTCCGCAACATCCGCGCGAGGAGGACGTCGGCGGTGGGGCCGGGCGCCACGGCGCCGAGCGTGCGGAGGAGCGCGCGGAGAGGCCAGGGAAACCTGATACGAACGTTCGTGCTAGAAGCGGGACGAGAGAGAGACCCTTGGGGCATGGGGAGCTCCGGTTCAGCCGAGGTTGCGGACGAGGGAGGTGAAGGCCGTGTGCGCGCGCTGCAGGGCCGCCGGGTCGCCCATCAGGCGGGCGGCGCGGTGGGTGGTCAGCAGGATGCCGTACAGCTCGAACGCCACCTGCTCGGGGTCCACGTCGGCGCGGAACCGGCCGTCCTCGATCCCGGCGCGCACGATCTGGGCGAGCGCGCCGAGCCAGTCGCGTTCGTGGGCCACGAGCGAGTCGCGGACGGGACCGGGCCGGTCGTCGAACTCGGTGGTGGCGTCGACGAACAGGCAGCCGTCGGCCGCGGGGCCGAGGCCCCAGTCGAGCCAGCCGGTGAAGGCCGTGCGGAGGCGGGGCAACCCGCGGGGCTCCCGGAGGGCGGGCCGGACCACGCCGTCGACGAAGCGCTGGGCGGTGTACTCCAGGATCGCCACCTGCAGCGCCTCCTTGGAGCCGAAGTGCGCGAAGAGCCCGCTCTTCGACAACCCGAGGTCGGTGGCGAGCGCGCCGATCGTGAGGCCACCGAGCCCCTCCCGCCGGGCCAGCTGGCTCGCGCGGTCGAGGATCTGGGTCCGGGTGGTCTCGCCGCGGGCGCTCATCGGGTCTCCTCCTCGTTGAATAGCACGACCGTTCGTGAGGAACAAGTCACTCGCCGCAGTCCGCCCGCTGGAGCGCCTCGTACAACGCGGTCAGCCGCGCCGTGACCGGGCGGGCGCCTTCCCCGATCCTGCGCCCGTCCACCTCCTCCACGGGCACCAGCCCCCCGAAGGTCCCGGTGCAGAACGCCTCGTCGGCCGCGTAGACCTTCCGGAGCGAGAAGTCGGTCTCGGCGCAGGGGATGCCGTGGGCGCGGCACAGCTCCAACACGTGCCCGCGGGTGATGCCCTCCAGGCAGTACTTCGGCGTGCTCGTGAGCACGGTGCCCGCGCGGACCACGAAGAAGTGGGTCGAGTTGCAGGTGGCGACGAACCCGTGCGGGTCGAGCATCAGGGCCTCGTCGGCGCCGAGCTTCTCGGCCTGGATCGCGGCGGTGACGCAGTTGAGCTTGCTGTGGCTGTTCCACCCCGGGTCCTGGACGTCGGGGGCCCCGCGGCGCACGTGGACGGTCACGAGGCGCAGGCCACGTTCGCGCGGCGCGGGATCCTTGTGCTCCGCGAGGATGACCAGCGTCGGGCGGCCCAGGTCGACGGACCGACCCTGGTAGGGCGTCCGTTTGGGCCCCCGGGTGAGCATGAGGCGGACGTGGGCCCGCACCATCCCGTTGGCCTGCAGCGTCTCGGTGAGGGCGTTCCGGAGCTGGTCGCGGGTGCGTCCGGGGTCGAGGTCGAGCGACTTCAGGCCCTCGAACAGCCGGTCCAGGTGGCGCTCGACGAAGAGCGGCTTGCCGTTGCGCACCCGGAAGCTCTCCCACAGGCCGTCCCCGAGCAGGAACCCCGCGTCGAGCACGCTCACCACGGCGTCCTTCCGCGGCACGAGGCGGTCGTTGAGGTAGACGAGGACGTGTTCGTTGCGTGGATCGTCGACGGCGTCGTGGCTGGACATGGCGGTCTCCGCGTGAGGGGCGGTGATACACTGCGCCCACGGAGGCCGTCATCCGGTCCGTCCAGCTGGCGCTGATTCCCGCGATGTTGTTCGCCGCGACCGCGTGTGAGCGGTGGGCGCCCGACAACCCGGTCGAGGGCATGGCCGTACTGGACGGCGCGCACCGGACGGCGCCGTGTGAGGCGTGCCACGACGTGAACGTCGCGTTCACCGCCGTGGTGCTCACCTGCGACGGCCCGCTGGTCCTGCCGGGGACGGGTGGCACCGGTGACACCGGGACACCGGTAGCGTGGGCCGAGCAGTGCGGGTCCTGTCACGAGTGCAACCGACCCCTCGCCGGAGACGTCGTCTGCGGCGAGACCATCGCGGCGCCCCACTACGGCACCACCTCGTGCGGCACCTCCGGCTGCCACGCCTTCGTCGACTTCTCCTGGGACGAAGGTGGCAAGTGTGACGGCGGCCAGATCTCGACCTGCCAGTCCTGCCACGACGCCCAGCTCGGCGGCTCCCACGGCAACGACGGCGCGCCGGACACGGCCTCCCACCCGGCGCACCTCGGCACGGTGATGGACGACCCGTACACCTGCGACACCTGCCACCCGGACGGTGGGCAGGGCGCCGTCACCCACGAGAACAACGCTGTGGACGTGCTCGTCGACGCAGGGACCTTCGAGCCCGTGGCGAAGACCTGCACGGTGTCCTGCCACGGAGAGTCGCCCGACGGCGGCGTCACGCCCGCGCTCCTCACGTACTCGAAGCCGGTGGCGCTGCCCGTGTGGGATCAGCCGTTGCCCGCCGGGTGCGCGGGCTGCCACGGCTCGCCGCCGCCCCTCCCGCCGGTGGGGACGCACCCGGACGTGGGGACGTGCGCGGGGTGTCACGCACCCACGGGCGGCGCCGATCTCGCGGCCGTGGCCGACCCGGGCACCCACCTCGACGGCACCTTCCAGTGCATCACCTACGGATGCCCCTGAATCAGCCGCGCAGCTCGCGGATCGCGGCCAGCGTCTCGGCCACCGGCAGGCCCACCACGTTGGTGAAGCTCCCGGTCACGCGCTCGACCAGGACCATCCCGACGCCCTGGATGCCGTAGGCGCCGGCCTTGTCGTCCGCTTCGCCGGTGGCGAGGTACCGCTCGACGTCGTCCGGGTCCAGCGTCCGGAACACGACGGCGGTGGTGACGGTGAACACGCGCTCGTGTGCGCCGCGGCGCACGCAGACCCCGGTGGTGACGCGGTGCTCGCGGCCCGACAACGCGTGGAGGTGGGCGCGGGCCTCGTCGCGGCTGGTGGGCTTCTCGAACACGGCGTCGCCCAGGTGCACCACGGTGTCGGCCGCGACCACCAGCCCGGAGGCCTGCACGGCGAGGGCCTTCTTGCGCGCCAGCGCGGCGGCGTGGGCGATGGGCGCGGTGCCGGGCACCCGGGTCTCGTCGACGTGGGGCGGCGACACGTCGACCGCGAGCCCCGCGGCCTCGAGCAACATCCGGCGGCGCGGGGAGGCGCTGGCGAGCAGGACGCGGGTCACTGACCGACCCGGGAGGCGAGGATGCGCTCGCGGTGGGCGAGGCGGTCGGCGCGGCGGGCGGCGGCCTCTCCGAACCGGCGGCGCTCGTCCGGGGTCTCGGGGACCAGGCGCGGCACGACGAGGGGCTGGAGCGCAGCGTCGACCGACACGAACGTGAGGTAGCAGGTGGAGGTGTGCGTGCGGACCCCGAGCTTCGGGTCCTCCTCTTCGACGCGGACCCCGACCTCCATCGACGTGCGGCCCGACCAGTTCACCATCGCGCGCAGCACTGCCACCATGCCGTGGCGGATGGGGGCCTTGAACACGAGCGAGTCCATCGCGGCGGTGACGACGTTGGTGCGGGCGAAGCGCTGCGCTGCGACGGCGGCGCACACGTCGACCCACGAGCAGACCTGGCCCCCGAAGACGGTGCCGAGCGCGTTGCAGTCGCCCGGCATCACGATCCAGGTCATCTCGGTGGCGGTGTCGGCGGGGCGGACCGTGCGGGGCTCGGCGGGGGTGCTGGGGTGCATGGCGCCCTTCTATCCCGCGTTGCCGGGCCTCGGCGCGAGATGCGGCGACGTGTTCCGGCCACCCGGGACCGGTGTGCTGGCCGCCAATTCTGCGCCCGCGCTGGAGTAGGCTACCCAGATGGACGACTCCCTCCGCCAGCTCGCCGAGCGTGTGCGCCGCTCGCACGACGAGCACTTCCACCACACCGCGCTGGCCGAGCGCACCCGCGACCTGGCCCGCCAGGTGTCCGAGCTCGTACACCACCGCGACCGCGACCACCTCGTGCAGGAGCTCGGCGACGCGGGCTGGAGCCTCCTGCAGCTGTGCACCGAGCTCGGCGTGGACCTGACGGAGGCCGTGGACGCCACGATCCGCCGCCTGGATCGAGCGGCGGCCGGCAAGAAGGTGGCGCTGCTCGGCACCTCCGCCAACCCGATCACCAACGCGCACCTGACGCTCGCGCTCGAGGTCCTGGCGCTCACCGACGTCGACGAGGTGTGGCTGTACCTCGCGGGTGAGCATCCGTGGGGCAAGAAGCTGATGCCCGCCCACCATCGCCTGGAGATGGTGCAGCGCGCCATCGCGCGGTATCCGCGGCTCAAGGCATGCGACTTCGACATCGTGCACGGGCCAGCGATGTTCGCCGTGTCCCGTGAGACCTCCTACGTCCTACGCGAGCACCTCCTCCCGGCGTTCCCGACGTACGAGTTCACCTGGATCATGGGTTCGGACGTCGCGCAGACGTTCCACGAGTGGGGCGGCGCCGACTGGCTCGCCGCGAACCTGCGCGTGGTGGTCGTCCACCGCCTCGGCTACGACTTCGACCCGGCGGGGACGCTGCTCGCGGGCCCGCGGCACCTGTACCTGCGGGACAACATCGTGACGTCGAACATCTCGTCGACGCTGGTGCGCGAGCGAGGCCGCAGCTACGACGGCGACCGGCTGCTGGCGCTGGTCCCCGAGGTGGTGTGGGACTACCTCGTCGAGCACCGGCTCCTCGACGAAGGCGTGCTGCGCTGAGCCGCGACGAGCGTGGTGGACGCCGAACGCCACGACGACGTCGGCAGCTGGCTGCGCTCACTGCGCCCCGCGCCCGGGTTGAGCCTGCCGCCATCCGGCGTTCGGCCTAGACTTCGACCTCGACCTCGACCTCGACCTCGACCTCGACCTCGACCTCGACCTCGACCTCGACCTCGACCTCCGGCTCAACTCCAGCGCGGGCCGGAGTCAGTCATACGAGCTGGCGATGAACGAGCCCTGCAACCCCACACCCAGCCGCGGAGGGGAAAGTACCCCATCTGGTACATGTCCAGGTCCCCTGCGCCCAGCACCCCGACCGCTTCGGCGCCGACGCGCCTGCCGCCGCGCCAGTCCGCGCGGAGCAGGGCTCCCCCGAGCGGCCAGATCGGACCGCCCGGACAGTCCGCCTCTCTCCAGGTGCAGTGGTCGGCCAGCGCCCACACCAGGCCCCCGCCCACCCGCGCGCCCCACGGTCGCTCCGCGTCGAACACGTGGACCAGCGCGAGCTGCACGTGGGGCTCCACGTTGAAGGGTTCCGGCGCTGCGTGCGCTGCTTCGACCCACCACACGCGGACCTCACTCCCGCATCATGCCCCGGAGCGACGCGCGTCGTCTGCCACTCCGACCCCCACCCCCTGCATCTGGGATCGCCTCGCGCCCGCGCGCGTGCCCTGACCGTTCAGGGTTCGAGCAGGGTGGGCGCGCTGCGCTGCCGCCGCGCCAGCAACGCGTCGAAACGCAGGCCCAGCTCGTCCGGGGTCACCCCCGCCGTGCGTACGTCGGCGTCGGTGAGGATGCCCGCCGCGTGCCCCGTGCGGAGCAGGTTCAAGAGCCCCTGGCCGGTGGCGGCGTCGTCGAAGGTGGCCCCGGTGCGGGTCGCGCGCGCGGCGTTGTCCACGAAGCGGCGCAGGCGCTCCGCCACCACCGGCAGACCCTCCAGGAACACCGCCGAACACACCCCGAACCGCACCGGGATCTGGCCGGGGTGGAGGTCCCAGCCCTGCGGGATCCCCTGGGCCAGCGCGCGGCGGATGTTGCGGGCGTGTTGGCGCCAGGCCTCGTGCACCACGCGGTCGTTGTCGGCGACCTGCCCCCGCGACAGCGCGTCGCCCCGGTGAGGCCCCACCGGGAGCACCGTGGTGGCGCCGTCGACCACGGCCACGCCGGTGCCCGCCAGCGAGAGCTGCAGCACCGCGCGCGCGTGGTCACAGAGCGGGTGGTCAAGGGTCTGGTCCGCCGCAGGGACGCCGCACGCCGCAGTGAGGTCGTACGCGCCGAGGTGTGCGGCCACACACCGGCCCGCGGCCGCCTGCACGAGCGCCGGGATCCCGCAGCGGCCGTCCGGCGTGATCAGCGCCGCCGGGGTCTCCACCATCAGCTCGAGGCCGATGGCATGCGCGCGCAGCCCGAGGTGCTGCTCCAGCTGGTCCAGGATCTCGGCGAGGGCCTGCACCGGCCCGGGCGTGGTGGCCTTCGGCAGCGTGACGACGAAGGGCCGACCGCTCGTCCCGCCGTGGTCCGCGAGCGCGCGCAGGAACCGCTCGAGGGTGCGGACGGCGCGGCGGAACGTGGGGCCCTCGAACGCGCGGATCCGAATCCCCACCCCAGGTGGCGGGTGGGGGCCGCGCAGGCAGGTGGCCAGCTCCTGCCCGGTGAACACGGCCGCTGCGTCTTCCTCGTCGTCGGTGCGGGGCCCGAACCCGTCCTCGAAGTCGATCCGGTAGTCCTGCACCGCGTGGGTGCGGAGCATGTGCACCGAGCGGTCCCACACCGCCTCGGCGAGGGTGGGGGGCAAGCCGAGCACCCGCGCGAACGTGCCGGGGTCCTTGCCGTGCCGCTCGAGGTGGGCCAGCGCCAGCGCTCCCAGGCGGTCCGGGGTGGTGGCCTTGAACAGGTGGGCGCCGCCGTAGACGGTGTGGAGCGGCCGCCAGCGCGCGGCCTGCAGCGTGGGCTGCGGCAGCGTCGTGGACCACCGCGCGAGGTCGGCCTCCGAGAACGTGGACACGGCGACTCCTGCGCGACCCTACCGCAAGTGCCGCGGGTTAGCAGTCGGGCACCCACGAGGAGGCCGCAGATGCCGAAAGGACAGCAGGGGACGGGCGCGAGCAACAAGAAGAAGCTGACGGTCAAGGAGAAGGCCGACAAGAAGAAGGCGAAGATCGAGAAGAAGAAGTAGTGCTCCAGCGCCAGGCGCCGGTCGATATGCGTCCCCATGGACAGCAAGAACGTCGACGCCGTCGTGGTCGGGAGCGGGTTCGGGGGGCTGGGCGCGGCGCTCACCCTCGCCGAGCGCGGCGCTCGCGTCGTCGTCTGCGAAGCGCTGCGCTACCCCGGCGGCTGCGCCGGCCGGTTCACCCACGAAGGCGTCAGCTTCGACGCAGGCGCCACCATGGGGACGGGGCTCGAGCCGGACGGCCTGTTCGGTCGCCTCCTGGCCCGCCACGCCCCGGAGCTGGTCCCGACCCCGCTCGACCCGGTGCTGGAGGTGCGCACGCCCACGCTGCGCGTACCCATCCCGGCCACCCGGGCGCAGCTCGTGGCCCAGCTCTCGCAGGAGCCCGGCGCTCCGAGCGGGCTCGCCGCCTTCTTCGACGAGCAACGGCGGGTCGCGGACGTGGGCTGGGCGGTGATCGCCGGCGAGGCCCCGCCCGGCGCGCTCGGCGCTGCGTTGCCGTTCGCGCGGGGGCTGTTCCGCAGCGCGCTCGACCGGATGGTGGCGCACGGCGTGGACGGATTCGCCCCGCTGCGCGCGGTGGTCGAGGCGCTGTGCCGCATCACCGTGCAGGTGCCCGCCGCCGAGGCGGAGTCCTCGTTCGCGCTGTCGGCGCTCGACTACCCGTTCCGCGGGGTGCGCCACGTCCCCGGCGGGCTCGGGGCGGTCGCCGACGTGCTGGTGACGGCCATCCGCGCCGCTGGGGGGGAGGTGCTCTTCACCAACCGGGTTCGCGGGCTCACGCGAGAGGGCGGCCGCTGGATCGCCGACACGCGCCAAGGCCGCTTCACCTCGCCGCGGGTGTTCGCGAACGTAGCGCCCCACGCGCTCCCCGGGCTGGCGGGCGTGGACACGCCCCGGGTGCGCCGGATGATGCGCCGCGTGGAGACGGGCGCCGGGGCTGCGGCGTCGTTCCTGCAGCTGTCCAGGCCGCTCGGCGACTTCCACCTGGACCTCACGGCCGACCCCACCCGGCCGACAGTGGCTGGCAACCACGTGTTGTGCTCGGTCTCCGGCGACACCGCGGTGGTCACGACCCACGTGCCGCAGCCCGCCACCCCCGAGGAGGTGGGCCGGATTCAGGCCGAGCTGCGCCGCACGCTCGAGCGGCTCGCGCCCGAGGTGGCCTCGGTGATCACGAAGGAGTGGACGGCGTCTCCGCGCACCTGGGCCCGGTTCACCTTCCGCCCCGGTGGGTGGGTCGGTGGAGTGCCCCGCCGCGTGGGGCCCGGCGCGTACGCAGAGCTGTTGCCCCGGGCCGTGGCTCCGGGCCTGTGGCTCGTCGGAGACGCAGTGGGCTTCGGCCAGAGCACGCTGGCGACGTTCATCACGGGCCGGAACACCGCGCGGTGGTCGCTGGCGGGCACCCGGCCCGGACACTCCTCGGGGTAGCCTGTCGCGCCGGCCGCGGGGTCGATGCAGGGGGGCGCGTGCCCGTCGAACGTGGGGAGCTGTACTGGCTCCACCTGGACGAGGACCGGAGCGCGGTCCCCGGGGTGCCCCACCCGCACGTCGTCGTGCAGGACGACGTGTTCAACCGCTCGCGCATCCCCACGGTCGTCGTCTGCGCGCTGACGTCGAACCTGCACCGCGCCAACGAGCCGGGGAACGTGCTCCTGGACGAGGGCGAGGGGCAGCTCCCGCGCCGGAGCGTGGTCGTCGTCTCGCAGGTGTCGGTCGTACGCAAGGACGCGCTGGTGGAGCGCATCGGCGCCTTGTCCCCGGCCCGGGTCGACGAGGTCCTGGCCGGCTTGCGGTTCCAGCAGCGCTCGTGGCCCACGGACCGGTCGTAGCTACTGGGGGAGGTACTTCGTCCGGAGGTACGACACGAACGGCGCGATCGTCGGCGCGCTCCCGGTCGCGCGGGTCACCAGCTGCTCGCCGGTGAACCGGTGCCCGTGCGCGTGGACCTTCGCCCGCAGCCACGTGAGGAGCGGCGCGAGGTCCCCCTGGGCCAGCTGGGCCTCGGCGAGGGGCGTGTCACGGAGGAAGGCGTCGTACAGCTGCGCGGCGTACAGGTTCCCCAGGGTGTACGACGGGAAGTAGCCGAACGAGCCGATCGCCCAGTGCACGTCCTGCAGGCAGCCCTCCAGGTCGTTCGCGGGGAGCAGGCCGAGGAGCTCCTGCATTCCTTCGTTCCAGGCGGCGGCCAGGTCGCGGACCGCGAGGGACCCGTCGAACAACGCGAGCTCGAGCCGGTAGCGGAGGAGGATGTGCAGGTCGTAGGTGGCCTCGTCCGCGCCCACCCGGACGGGCGACCGGCGGACCTGGGACAGCTCCGCGAGCCAGGCAGGCGGCGTCACCACGCGGGCGGCCTCGGGGAAGTGGTCGCGCAGCACCCGCGAGAAGTACGTCCAGAACGGGGCCCCGCGGCCCACGCGGTTCTCCCACAGCCGCGCCTGCGACTCGTGGATGGCCATCCCCGGCGCGGTCCCGAGCAGCGAGTGCTGGTGACGCGCCTGGAACCCCTGGTCGTACAGGGCGTGGCCGGCCTCGTGCATGGCGCCGAACAGCGCCTGGAACGGGTCGCGGGGGTCGACCCGGAAGGTCATCCGGATGTCGTTGGGGCCCGCCGCCAGCGTGAACGGGTGGGTCGAGCGATCCAGCCGGCCGCGGTTCCAGTCGAAGCCCATCGCGGTGATGATCTGGCGACAGAACGTGTCCTGCGCTGCGTCCGGCCACAGGGGCCGCGCGCGCCAGTCGGGGAGCGGCGCGTCGGTGGCAGCGGCCGCGACGATGGGCTGCAGCGCGTCGCGCAACGAGGTGAGCAGCGGCGTGACGCGGGCGCGGGTGAGGCCTGGATCGAACTGGTCGAGCAGCGCGTCGTACCCGTCTCCGCCGTTCGCGAGGGCGGTGCCGCGGTCCCGGACGAGCCGCAGCAGGTGGTCGAGCGGTCCCAGCCACCGGCGAAGGTCCCGGTGGGCGCGCGCCTCCTCCCAGGCCGCCAGCGAGGCGGAGCGCGCCTCGGCGAACGCCTGGACGAGCGACTCCGGCACACACAGGGCCTGGGCGCGCCGGCGGACCAGCAGGTCGAGCTCCGCGGCCTCCTCGGAGTCGGGGAGGGCGACGGCCCGGCGCTCTGCCAGCAGGTCTCCGAGCCACGGAGAGGCGAGGAGCCCGTGGCGTACCCGCTCGAGCGTGGCCAGCTGCTCACCGCGATCGCGGCGGGCGCCCGACGGGAGCACGGTCTCCTCGTCCCAACCCAGCAGGTCGATCGCGCCGTCCAGGTGCAGCAGCTTCTGGACCTCGTCGCGGAGGGACTCCTCGGTCGCGCGCCCCCGCTGCACCTGCACCGGTCCGCGCAGCGAGTCCGGCATCTCGCCCTGCAAGACCGCTACGACGCCGCCGCGCTGGGCCACGTTGACGACCTGCTTCTGCGAGGCCCGGCACAGGATGCCCATCCCGCCGGACGTGGGGGCGAAGCCCATCACCGTGAAGAACGGCTCGTCGTGGACGTGTCCGCGCTCGTCGACCACCGGGAAGTCGTTGACCGGCAGCTGGACGAGGCGCTGCACCACCGCGCCCCGGTGCGGATCCGCTGCGTTGGCGAGGGCGGCGTCCACCGCGGCGGCCCACGTGGCCTCGTCGGTCGAGGGCCCGATCAGGATGCCGGCGCCGCCGTACCCGCGGTTGGGCTTGAGGACGAGCTCCTCGCGGTGGTCGCGCGCGAACGTGGGCAGGTCGACCTGCCGGCCGTCCCACAGGACCGTCGCGCGGTGGGACAGGAGGCGCGTCCAGGAGACGTGTTTCGCGAAGATCCGCCGCTCCTCCGGGGAGAAGTGGCGCGCGGCGAAGTCCGGATCGGTCAGGAGCTCGAACGACGACTTGTGATCGAACTCGCCGCCCACGCCGCTGATGATGCGGTTCTCCCGGAACAGCCGCTTGATCGGACCGAGGTCCACGCCATCGTCCCGCTCGACGGCGAGCAGGTCGCGGACCTCGTAGTCGCGGTATGCCACGTCGATG
>JBIKWC010000247.1:0-11296 GCA_044356535.1 Myxococcota bacterium | reverse complement strand
TCCCATCTGCTTGACCTGCTGCTTCCGCTTCGCGAGCGCGGTCGCGGTCTGCACGTAGAGCTCGTGGTTGCCGCCCGCTGGCAACAGGTCGCGGGGGAACAGGCGACGGAACCACGACGACAACACGCGCGGGTGGTCTGCGGGCATCCGTCCCGCCGCGGCCTCCTCTTCGAGCTCGCGCCGGATGGTCCACGACTCGTCCAGCACACACAGCTCGAACACGGCGAACACTGCCAGGAGCTCGATCGGGAACAGGACGTAGTCGAGCAACACGGGCCACTCGCCGCCGATGGCGCCTGCCAGGGTCAACAGGCCGTTCCACGTCGCATGCACCGCCATCGCCATGCCGAGGCCCGCCGCCGCTGCGCCCAGCAATGCGAAGCATCCCCGGAACCGGGCGAAGCCCAGCGTGGCCCCCACGATCGACGTCGCGGTGGCGTGCATCAAGGCCGAGTAGAACGTCCGGACGACGACGGTGAAGCCCCAGACGCCAACGTCTCCGGACGCGCCCACGAAGTACATGAAGTTCTCGGTCATCCCGAAGCCGAGCCCTGCGGCCGCTCCGTACACGAACCCGTCCGTCATGTTGTCGAAGTGGCGGTTCCAGATCACGTACAACAGGAACGCCGCCTTGGCGGGCTCCTCCATCGCGGGAGCCACGAGCACCGGGCCCGAAGCGGCCTCCCACGCTGCCAGGTCGAGACCGGTGAGCTCCGTGGCGATCCCGAAGGCCGCGCCCAGCACGATCTGGAACACCGTGGAGCCGATCACGGCGCTCACCACGCCCCCCATCGCGCCCCACAGGAACGTGAGCAGGACGAGCCAGATCGGCTCCCGGTCGTAGCGATCGAGCCACCAGACCACCGCCAGGAAGGTGACCATCGGCACCGAGGCGCAGAGGATCGACAAAGCCGAGAGGAGGAGCGTCAGCATCGCGACGGTTAGCCTCGCACGGCGGAGGGTGCGTGGAGAATCCAGTGGAGACGCGAGAGGTCGACCCGGCCCTCCGAGAGACTGCGCGCAACGCGTGGACGTTCGGCCTGCTGGCCATCGGCCTGACCGTGTTGATTCCCTGCTCGTCCTACATCACGGCGCTGGTCGCCCTCCCCCTCGGCATGGTGGCCGTGGCGCGTGCGCGGGCGGTGCTGGACGGTGACCGGAAGGTCGACGAAGCCACCGAGATCTATGCCCGGACAGGGCGCATCCTCGGGTTGATGTCGGCCGGCGTGTCCGGGCTGTTCCTCGCGATCGTGTTGCTGATCATCCTGCTGTACGCGGGGATGCTGATCGCGATGTTCGGGTTCGTGGCTGCGGTTCCGCCCATGCCCCCTCCGGTCCCCTGAGGTCCGGTCTCCCGGCTGAAGTAAGATGCGCGCGGTGTGGTCGTCGCAGGGCGGCGCGGGGGGTATCGTGTTCGGCCTCGGGTGGACGGAACCATTGGGGATGGCGCTCGCCGGGGTACCGGCGCTCCTGAACCTCGGGCTGCTGCTCTTCGCCGTCTGGCGGCTGCCGCGCGAGCGGATCACCTACGTCTTCATGTTCTTCCTGGTGATGTTGATCGCCTGGCAGGTGTTCGACTTCACCGTCCGGTCGGCGGTGGAGGCCGAAGACGCGGCCAGGTACCGGTCGATGTTCCGCGTCTGGCAGTTCCTCGCCATCTCCTGCGCGCTGCACCTGAGCTTGATGATGGCGGAGTTCGAGCGGGTGGTGAGCCACCCGGTGACGCTCGGCCTGTTGTACGTGCCGTGCCTCGTGTTCGAGTCGTCGTACACGGCGGGCTTCATCGACGAGCACCTCGAGCACGTGCCCGTGTTCGGTTGGATCGCCGACTCCCGCGACCTCGGCCCGGTGTTCGGCGTGTTCTCCGTCTACTTCTCGCTGTTGGCGGCGATGTCCGCGGTCGTGATCGCGTGGAACGTGTGGGCCACCCGGGGCCAGGGCGACCGCCACCGGGCCGCGCGCGTCTACGCCGCCGGCATGGCGTTCCCCGTGTTCGCGGGGCTGTTCGTCGAGATCGTGTTGCCCATGGGCTTCGGCATGCGCCAGTGGCCCCTGACCAGCACGATGATGTCGACCTTCACGGTGGCGACTGCCATCTCGTTGTCCCGCTACGACCTGTTCCGCGTCAACAGCCTCGCTGCCGCGCAGGCCGTGTTGCAGACCATCTCCGACTCGCTCCTGGTGGTGCACCAGTCGGGGCGCATCCGGTATCTGAACCCGTTCGCCTCGCAGGTGTTCGGCGACCTCGAGGGCCAGCCGCTCGGCTCGCTGTTCGCGGAGGCGTCCGCCGTGCCTGCGTTCTTCCAGGGGCCGCTCCAGGCGGCGCTGGGTGGCCGACGGGTGGGTGGCAGCGAGGTCCTGCTGCGTGATCGGTCCGGCGCCGTGGTGCAGGCCCAGGTGTCGCTCGGGCCGCTGCACACGGACACGATCGGCGCTTCGGCCGTGCTCGTGGTCCACGACGTGGGTCCCCTCAAGCAGATCCAGGAGGAGCTCGCCACCGCGCGAGACGCCGCCGAGGCGGCGAACAAGGCGAAGACCATGTTCCTCGCCACCACGAGCCACGAGCTCCGCACGCCGCTCAATGCGATCATCGGGTACTCCGAGCTCCTCGCCGAGGCCGCCGAGGACGACGGCGCCGAGGACCGCCTGCAGGACCTCCGCCGGATCGAGCGGTCGGGTCGGATGCTCCTGACCCTCATCGACGACCTCATCGACCTCTCCCGCATCGAGGCTGGGCGCCTGGTGGTGAACCCCACGGTGTTCGCGCCTGCGGAGCTGCTCCGCGAGGTCGCCCCGCTCGGCATCGAGCTGTGTCGTCGCCGCGCGAACGAGTTCGTGTTCGAGGACCCCACCGAGCCGGCGCCGGTGTTCGGGGATCGGCAGCGCACCCGACAGGTCCTGCTCAACCTGCTCTCGAACGCCGCCAAGTTCACCGACCGGGGCAAGGTGCGCCTCTGGGTGGTTCGCGAAGGCGATCGCGTGCGGTTCCACGTCTCGGACACCGGCATCGGCATGTCCGAGGAGGGGCTCCAGAAGCTGTTCGGGTTGTTCAACCAGGTTCACGAGGACAACCACGCGGCCTACGGCGGCGCGGGCATCGGCCTCGCCCTGTCCCGGCGCCTCTGCCGGATGATGGGCGGCGATCTGACTGTCTCCTCCGAGGTCGGACGGGGCTCGGAGTTCGTGGTGGACCTGCCTGCAGCGGGAACGGGGACGGGATAGGCGGGGGCGGGAGGCCCCGTGCTGTTCCTCGCCCTGCTCGGCTGCCCACGCTCGGACGACGGCCCCCCTCCCGGCGACGACGACGACGACGACGACGACGTGACCACGGGGTACTGCGACGGCCTCGACGACGGCGGGCATTGCGACGGGCTGTCGGCGGTGCAGTGTCTCGGGGGCGAGATCGCGGACACGGAGGTGTGCGCCGACGCGTGTGTCGACGGTGCCTGCTTCACGTGCGGGACGGCTTCGGTGTCGAACGAAGGCCCGCTGCGCCTGGTGACCGACCCCGGCGGCTCGGGCTCGCGGTGGGCCCTCGTCCCGTTGGAGGTCACCGGCTCGGCGACCCTCACCCTGGACGGGCCCTTCGAGGCGCTGGACGCGGACGACGAGCCCCTCACGGGCGAGATCGCCGACCTCACGTTGTGGTTGCGCGCGACGGCCGACGGTGAAGGCACCCTCACCCTCGCGCCCATCGAGGGCTGTGTCGGCGACCCGGTCGTCGTCGCCCTGCGCTCCGGGCCTGCGCCGCGGCTCGCGGGGACCGTGCTCCCGGGTCCCCCGGGCTTCGACGACAGCGGAGACCTGTTCCTGTCCGGGCGGCCGCTGGCGGTGGACGTGCCGGTCGCGCGGTTCCCGGAGCTCGAGGGGCTGGCGTTCGATGCCTGGCTCGTCCCCCACCGGGAGGACTGGACCGACGGGACCCTCTCTGGGGTGGGTGCCATCGGCCCGATCGCCGGGCAGGTCGGGATCCCGGTCGACGTGGGCGCTGCGCCCGAGGCCCTCCCGTTCTCCTCGTGGGACGTGGTCGCGGACCTCGATCGCGACGGGCTGCTCGGGCCCGGAGACCTCGCGCGCGGCGTGGGGAGCCCGGCGATCCTGGTGGCCGGCGACCTCACCGCGCCCGGACCCCACCCCATCGACCAGGCCGACGCCTCCGGCGGGGGTGCGTTCCTGGAGCAGCGCATCTACTGGCCGACGGACCTCGACCAGCTGGACCCGGTCCCGCTCGTGGTGCTGAGCCACGGCAACGGCCACGACTACCGCTGGTACGACTACCTGGGGCAGCACCTCGCGTCTCACGGCTACGTGTTCATGTCGCACAGCAACAACACGGCGCCCGGTCCCGTGGCTGCGTCGCGCACCACCATCTCGAACACCGACGCCCTGATCGGCGCGCTCCCCACGTTCCAGGGCGGGTTCCTCGACGGCGAGATCGACCTGCAGTCCATCGTGTGGATCGGGCACAGCCGCGGCGGGGAGGGCATCGTCCTCGCGTGGCAGGATCTGCTGTCGGGCCAACAGTCCGCGGACAACTTCGGCGCGCTGGACGTGGTCCTGCTGAGCTCGATCGCGCCCACGTTGTTCGAGGGTCCGCAGCAGGCCGACCCCGGCGAGACCCCGTTCCACCTGATCGCCGGCTCCGCGGACGGCGACGTGACCGGCGGCGTCGAACAGGGGCTCACCCAGTACTTCCGCATGTTCCAGGGCGCCACGAGCCAGAAGTTCGTCACGTACGTCGAGGGCGCGAGCCACAACGACTTCAACTGTTGTGGCTTCGATGACGCACAACTGCAGGATGGCCGGCCGCTGATCGGGCGCCCCACGTCGCTCGCCATCAGCAAGGTCATGCACCTTGCCCTCCTCGAGGCCCACTTCCACGATCGGCCGGCGCTCCGCGAGCTGTTCGTCCGCAGCCCGCTCACGACCCGGCCCTTCGGGCCGAACGTCCGCATCGCGAGCATGTACGAGGCCGCAGAGGGCGACACCCGCGTGATCGAGGACTTCCAGACCGAGCCCGATCCGCTCGTCTCGAGCTCCGGCGGCGCGATGTCGACCGACGCAGCCAACCCGTTCATCGGCGACCTCGACGACGGGAACTCCACCCTCGCGTGGGGCGCCGGCGACGCCATGAACGGCATGAGCTGGGTCCATGGCAACGACAGCCGCCCCGACAAGGGTCTCGTGTTCGACTGGTCCGACGGCGACGACGTGTCGCTCGTGCTCGACCTCGTCGCCGGCGACCGCGATCTCACGGGCTGGGACTCGCTGATGTTCCGCGCGTCCCAGGGCACCCGCCACCCGGAGACGGTGACCCTCGGGGCCGACCTCACGTTCGCCGTGGAGCTCGAGGATGGCGCCGGGGTGGTCGCCCTGGTGCCGCTCGCGCCGTTCTCCGCCATCCCGCAGCCGTACTCGCGCGGGGGCTCGGGTGGGGGCCGCGGCTGGGTCAACGAGTTCCAGACGGTGCGGCTGCCGCTCTCGGCGTTCACCCGCGTGGCGCCCGGCTTCGACACCGCCGACGTCCGGACCATCCGGTTCCGGTTCGGCGCCGCCCACGGCGCAGCGCAGGGTCGACTCGGCCTCGACGACATCCTCTTCGCCCGGGAGCTGCCGTGATCTGGTTGGCCCTCTCCGCCCTCGCGGCGGCGCCCGTCGTGCTCTCCGTGACGCCGGTCACGCTGGCCCAACCTGAGCCTCCGGCGATGATCCCCGCGCGCCCCACGTGGACCGAAGGGACCCTCCTCGCGCTGCGGGTGGACCCCGAGACCCGCATCCCGAGCCAGGGCCCGATGCGGCAGTGGTGGGTCGGTGACCAGCCCGTCCGCGGGTGGGGGTTCGACCCCGTCGGGGGCTGCGCCGTGTTCCTCGTCGAGGGTCCGGTCGATCTGCTCGCGGCGCCCGTGTTCCTCGGCCCCGCCGAGCTGCCCGAGCGGCTCGACGGCTCCACCA
Source organism: Myxococcota bacterium (assembly GCA_044356535.1). GTDB lineage: Bacteria > Myxococcota_A > UBA796 > UBA796 > JACKER01. Next base: position 5,344 of record JBIKWC010000247.1, on the reverse strand, counting down.
CCGCCGTCCGCTTGCGCGACGCTGTCTCCGCCGGCGCCCTCCCCCTGCCACGGGCCGAGATCGTGGCCCACACCCGGCCCGCGCTCGCGTTGCCCCACGCGGGCGCGCTCAATCCGCTGGCCGAGGCCCTGATGGCGGAGTGTACGGGGGGGGCCCCACCCCCGCCGACGGTGCCGTTGCGCTGAAGCGCGCAGCGAACTCGTCCCGACAGAGGTACGAAGCCTCGAGGAGCGCTTGAGGATGGGGGGTCGGGTCGGTGATCGGGTGGCGGACCCGGTTCCGGAGGTGTGCCCCCAGCTTCGCGCCCGCCTGGTTCAGGTGGCCCTCCTGGAGCTCGACCTCGCCCGGGCGGTTGGAGAACCGACTGCCGAACGCCTCGAACCAGCCCGCGAAGGCGCCTTTGGCACCACCCTCGGCGTAGGCGTACAACATCGTGCCGAACAGGTGGTACCACCCTCCGAACTGGTCACCGCGGTCGTCCCACGAGTTCACGATGGGCCGCAGCCGATCGTGCATCGCGAGCGCGCCCCGCTCCTCCGAGAGGAAGTAGCGGGACAACACGTTCTCGGCGGTCGCCAGCGTGAGGTAGAGATCGCCGTCGTGGAGCCGGTAGCTGGCGCGGAACAGCCCCTCGATGGTCACGCTGTCCGCGGGCTGCGCGAAGATCCAGTCGACCAGTGCCTCTTCGCCACCCGTCCGCAGGAACTGCGACGAGGTGCCGCCCGCGAGCGTGACCAGGAGGCGATCGAACAAGGGGACCGGGTGGCGCCGGCGGAACTCGGGAGACCAGCGGACCGGAGCACCGGCGCGGGGCGGCCGCCCGAGGGCCGTCTCCTCGCGCAGCACCTCGTCGAGCATGCCGCGGGCGCCGTCCACGTCGATCGGCGGCGTGCGCCCCTCCATCCACCACGACACGAACGCCAGCTCCGGCGCGGGGGACCGGTCGTCGTACGCGGGAAACCCGTCCGCGAACTCCGGGTGGGCCGCCCGGGCGAGGGCCCGATCCACCCGGTACTCGTCCAACCAGTCGTCGAGGTGCCCGGTGCCTGCCATCCAGACGCGGTGGACCCGCCGGTATCGAAGCAACGTCCACGTACATTGCTCGGCGATGGGGTCGGCGGGCGCGTATTCGAACTGCTGGTACGCGAGGCAGTAGCTGTACCGGTCTGCATCCGTGTCACCCGGCACGAGGTCAGGGAGGGGGGCAGCGAAGCTCGCGAGAACGAACAGCAGTGGACGACCCGGGAGAGGGGGTCACTCTACCCGGAGGCGGAGCCCGCCGCGCGGCCGCAGCGTCACGGCGGGGAGCAGCACCGGGGGCTCGTCGTCCACGCGGTGCAGGCGGCGATGCCGGAGCAGGGTCGTGAGGACCAGCGAGGCTTCGAGCAGCGCGAAGTGGTTGCCGATGCACACCCGCGGTCCGCCGCCGAACGGAAAGTACGAGAACCGGTGGACGGGCTCGGACGGCGCCAGGAACCGCTCCGGACGGAACGCCGTGGGCTCGGACCACCAGCGCGGATCCCGGTGCACGATCCAGGGAGACAACACCACCTGGGCACCCAGCGGCAGGTCGAAGCCCGACACCCTCAGCGGGGCGCGGATCTCGCGGGCGACGGCCCAGGCGGGCGGGTACAGGCGCATGGCCTCCTTCACGATCGCCGAGATCCAGGGCAACCGGGGAAGGTCCGCCGTGACCGGATCTCGCCCGAGCGCTGCGGCCTCCGCCTGGGCGCGGGCCTGGGCCTCGGGGTGCCCCGCGAGCAGCCAGCAGGCGAACGACAGCGTGATGGCCGTGGTCTCGTGGCCTGCCAGGAACACGGTGACGGCCTCGTCCATCAGCTCGCGATCGGTGAGCCCGCCCTGCTCGTCTCGGGCCTCCAACATGCGCCACAGCAGGTCGGGGCCGGCCTCCCCTCCCCTGCGGCGCGCGACCACGGCCTCGAGCACGCGGTGGAGCTCGGCGGCGCGGGCGGCGGCGTCACGGCGGTGGGGCCCGGGGACCCAGTCGGGAACGAACCGCCACAGCGAGCGGTTCTCGATCTCGAAGCAGGCCATCAGCCGCTCGATACACGGGTGGACGCGCTCTGCGTCCTGCACCGGCTCGCTGCCGAACAGCGTGCGCACCACGATGTCGAGGGCCAGCTCGCCCATGGCGTGGTGGATGTCGAGGGTGCCCGGCGGCGGGAGCCTGGCCACCGTGGAGCTGACCATCACGTCGCCGTACCCCGCCACCGCCCGCGGCGAGAACGACGGCGCCAACAGCTTCCGGTGCCGCTTCCAGCCTTCCCCTTCCGCGGTGAGCAGGCCCTCGCCCATCACGCTCGACAAGCTCCTGGTCACCCGGTCCTTGGCGACCGCGTCCTTGCCGCCCACGAGCACCGCCTCGATGTCGTCGGGGTGGGACAGCAGCACCACCCGGTCCCGGGCGATGCGGAACGTGACCACGTCCCCCCAGGCGGCGTGCATCCGCTCCAGGTTCCCCAACGGGTCGTTGCCCCGGAGCAGCACGTTCCCCAGGACCTTGGCCACCCCGGGACCCGGCATCGACCGCGTTGCGACCATCCCACCCTCCAGCTGTCTCGAAGATAGGAGCGCGGGCTCGGATTTGCGACTCGCCGAAGACTCGGATCCGGTCCACGGGAGTGGCATGGCCAGGAACCAACGTCGAACGCCGATCCAGAACCGGTCCCAGGACACGGTCGACGCCCTGATCGAGGCCAGTGCTCGGATCCTCCGCGAAGATGGATGGGCGAGGCTGTCCACGAACCGGGTCGCTCGCGTCGCAGGGGTGAGCGTCGGGACCCTGTACCAGTACTACGCCAACAAGGAGGAGCTCGTCGCCGCGCTCGTCCACCGGATCGCCGAAGAGCGGATCGAGGCGTTCGGGGCCCACCTCATGACCCTGGCGACCACGTCGGACGCCCCGCTGGAGGAGGGCCTCCGCGCCCTGTTGCGCGCCACGGTCGAGGCGATGCGGGTGCGGGCCGACCTTGCGCGCCGGCTGCTCCTCGAAGCGCCCCGAGGCGGGCGGCTGGACCTGGAGCGCGTCTGGATCCTCCGGGTCACGGAGTTCGTGCGCACCGCGATGTACCGCCGCCGGGACAGCGTGCGCGGCGGGAACCCCGAGCTGATGGCGCACGTGGTGGTGACTGCGTGTTTCTCCGTCCTGCAGGACGCCCAGGCCCACCGGCCGGAGTGGGTACACGGGGACGAGCTCGTGGACGAGCTCGCAGCGCTGGCAGCCCGGTACCTGGAGCCGCGCGGGGACGTGGTGCCTACTCGCCCGTGAACTGCGCGGGCTCGTTCGAGAGGAAGGCGCGCATGCCCTCCTTCTGGTCGCTGGTGGCGAAACACGCCGCGAACAGCGTCCGCTCCGCGGCCTGTGCGCTCGCGAGCGAGGCGTCCGCGTTCTCGTGGATCGCGCGCTTGCACAGCCGCAGGGCCACCGGGCCGAGCTTGCTCACGCTGTCGGCGAGCTCGAGCGCGGCGGCGAGGACGTCTCCCTCGACCACGCGGCTGCAGAGCCCCATCCGCAGGGCCTCCTCTGCCGTCACCATCCGGGCGGTGAGGCACAGGTCGAGCGCGTTCGCCCAGCCCACGCGCCGCACCAGCCGCTGCGTGCCACCGAACCCGGGGATGACGCCGAGGCGCACCTCGGGTTGCCCGAACTTCGCCTTCGGACCGGCGAGCACGAGGTCGCACGCCATGGCGAGCTCGCAGCCGCCGCCCAGCGCGAACCCGTTCACGGCCGCGATCACGGGGACCGGGAGCGCCGCGAGCCCGTCGAGGATGCGCTGGCCACGGGCCGAGAAGGCCTCGGCGAGGCGCGGGCCCATCTGGGCCATGGACTTGATGTCGGCGCCCGCCACGAACGCCTTCTCGCCCGCTCCGGTGACCACCACCACCCGGACCGTGGGGTCCCCGGCGAGGTCCGACACCGCCTCGTCGAGGCCGGTGAGCACGTCGGCGTCGATCGCGTTGAGCGCCTTCGGGCGGTTGATGGTGAGGACCTCGATCGCTCCCCGCCGCTCGCGCAGGACCACGTCAGTCACTTCGCACCTCCGCGGTGATCGTAGAACCCGCGACCCGACTTGCGACCGAGCCAGCCCGCCTCCACGTACTTCCGCAGGAGCGGACACGGCCGGTACTTGCTGTCGCCCCCCATCCCGGCGTGCAGGACCTCCATGATGGCGAGGCAGGTGTCGAGCCCGATGAAGTCGGCGAGCGTGAGCGGACCCATCGGGACGTTGGTGCCGAGCTTCATGGCGGTGTCGATGTCCTCGACGCTGCCGATGCCTTCGTACAAGGCATAGACGGCCTCGTTGATGTACGGCATGAGCACCCGGTTCACGATGAACCCGGGCATGTCGCGCCCGAGGACCGTCGTCTTGCCCATCCGCTCCGCGGCGGTCTTCACGAGGTGGTAGGTCTCGTCGGTCGTGGCGAGCCCGCGGATCAGCTCCACGAGCTGCATCACCGGAACCGGATTCATGAAGTGCATGCCCATCACGAGGTCCGGGCGATCGGTCCGGGCGGCGATGGCCGTGATGCTGATGGACGAGGTGTTGGAGGCGAGCAGGGCCCCCGGCTTCACCGTCTTCGACAGGCCCTCGAAGATGCGGAACTTGAGGTCCACGTTCTCGGTGGCGGCCTCGATCACGAGGTCGCAGTCCGCGAGCGCGGCGACTTCGGTGGCCCGGGTGATGCGGGCCCGGGCTGCAGCGGCGTCGGTCGCGGAGACCTTGCCCTTCTCGACCATCCGGCCCAGGTTCTTGTCGATCGTCGCGAGGCCTTTGTCGAGTCCCTGCGTGTTCACGTCCTGCAGCACGACCGCGTACCCGGCGGCGGCCGCCACCTGCGCGATGCCGTTGCCCATCTGTCCGGCGCCCACCACGCCGATCCGTGCGAGTTCCATCGACCACCTCCGCGGGCCCCGCACTAACACCCGCCGCAGCCGGTCGGTCAGCGCGCTGCGTCGACCTCGAGCAGCAGCCCCACGTCGGCGTCGAGCGTCTCTGCGTAGGGCGGGTCGTGCATGGTGCCTTCGGCGGACCCGCGCACCGGCAGGGAGAACACCCGCCGCAGCGTGACGCCGTCGTCGTCGAGCTCGATGTTCTGGCTGAAGAACGTCCCGAACGGGGGGTGGGCGCCGTCGGCCCAGTCCTCCACCACGCCCGCGAAGTCCATGTTCAGCGGGCGCAGCGCCCACGGGAGGTGGACGGGCGCGGGCAGGCGCGCTGCGAGATCCTCGGCGACGCGGCGGCTCCCCGCAACGTGCCGGGCGCGGCCCTCCCGCAGCGCGGCGGCGAGGGAGGCGTTGGCCGGGTGACGGAGCAGCGGCTCG
>JBIKWC010000246.1:0-11308 GCA_044356535.1 Myxococcota bacterium | reverse complement strand
CTCTCCCTCGGGGATACGGCCCGCGCTGCGAACTGCAGGGTCACCATCGGCGACCTGTACCTGCGCACCAACCTGCCCAAGGCTGCCGAGGCGCTGAAGGCCGCGCTCGCGATGACGACGGACCCGCAGCAGCAGGTGGACGCGTGGATGGGCCTCGCCGACTGCGCGCAGCGCAGCAAGGACCTCCCCACGGCCCGGATGTGCCTCGAGCGGGCGCGGGAGACTGCGGTGCGCGCGGGCAGGCGCAACGCGCTCGCGACCATCGCCAACCTCCAGGGTGAGATCACCCGCAAGGCCGGAGACGCTGTCGCCGCCGAGGCTCTCTACCGCGAGGCCGCCACGCGGAGCCGCGCGCTCGACGACACCAACTACGTGTACCCGCTCATCAACGTGGGCCTCCTGACGGCGCTGCGGGGGGCCTGGTCCGAGGGCACCACGTTGCTCGAGCCGCTGCGCGAGCGCGCCGAGAAGGCGGGCGTCAAGACGTTGCCGGCCTGCTTCGCGCGGGCCGTGCTGTTGCCCTGCGCGGCCGGTGAGGGGCGCTGGGACAACGTCACCGACCACCTCGGCTGGCTCGAGGACTTCCTGGGGGAGCGCAAGGTGTTCGACGGGGACCTGGCGCGCATGGCGGCGATGGCGGGGGAGCTCTCGATGGCGAGCCACCACCTCGATGAATCCGACCGGTGTTGGCGGCTCGCGCTGGCCCAATACCAGGGCCTCGGAGATCGCGACGCTGCCGCTCGCGCCGACGAGACGCTGCGGCTCCTCGCTGGCCGGTGAACCGATCGGGCGGGGTCAGTGCATCATCATGAAGCCGCCACCCACCATGTACCGGCCCATCTCGACGTCGTAGCCTCCGCCGTAGTACGAGTCCGTCGCGGACGAGCCTCCCCCGGCCCCCACCTCCGGCGTGACCACGGCGGGCGCCGTTTCCGCTGCCGGGGTGACCGCGGCGGCGGGCGCGGTCTCCGCCACCGGGGTGGCGGCGGGTGTGGTGGCGTTGGCCTGGGTGCCACCTGCCGCGATCACGGACAGGTTCGAGTTGGTGGCCGCCGTGGCGGTCATGTCCGACAGCGAGGTGCCGTCGGCCAGCATCGACCCGAGCACCCCGGACGCGCTCACCGCGTCGCTGTCCTTGACGGTCGTCTGCCAGCCCATCACGTTCATGCCGGCCACGGCGAGCGACTCGGCGACCGAGGCCTGGCCGCCCGCGCCGTGGCACATGTTCAGGAACACGTTCTGGACGCCGGTCTCGTTGAAGTACCCGGCGAAGGTCTGGCCGTCGACCGCCACGGACTCGCCGTCGGCGCCCGTCATGAACACGGTGCCCTCGGCGCCGTGGCCCGAGAGCACCACGTCCTTGAACTGGCCGTTCTTGAGCATGGCCTGGAGGGCCTCGGCCGACGGGTTCCACAACACGACCGCGTTGCGGCCTTCGCCCATCGCGTTCGCGATCATCTGGGCTTCGGCGTTGTGATCGAGCTGCCGCATGTCTTCCGGGCCGTTCGCGATGACGAGCACCGACTCCTCGCCGTACTCCCGGACGGCGCCGGCCTCTTCGAGGTGGCTCAGCGTGGTCTGCTCGACCTCGCCCCACTTCTCCTCGCCCTGGGTGGCGCCGCCGTAGTACGAGCTCGTTGCGTTGTTGTACGAGCCGTACCCGAACGGGTCGTAGCCACCGTAGTACCCGCCGTACCCGCCCCCGTAGCCGTACGGATCGTACCCGCCGTAGCCGCCCATCCAGCCGTACGGGTCGTACTGGTTCTGCTGGGACTGCAGCCCCGCCTGGTCCTGGTGGAAGCTCATGAAGCCGTCGCCGCGGTTGTCGTCGGTGTTCGGGCCCGTGAACGTGCGGGTACGACCGAGATCCACCCGGGACGCTTGCGGGCTCGGGGCCGGGGGCGGGCGCTGCGGCTGCTGGTATCCGTTGGACATCGGGACCTCTGAGGAGAGAGGGGGGATCTCCTGAACGATACCGTAATCGGGGCTCGAGACGCAACTTCTCCGCGGACAGGAGGTCGCCCGCGCGCTACCCGGGCCGCGTGACCACCCTCGCGCTGTCCCTGGTCGTCGTGTCGGCTGTGGTGCATGCGGGCTGGAACGCTCTCGTCAAGCGACACCCCGACCCGGAGGCGGCGGCCATCGTGGTGGTGGCGGGCGCAGCAGCCTGCGCGGCCCTGGGGAGCGTGGCGACGGGGGAGGGGCCACCGCCGGCAGCCGCGTGGCCCTGGGTCCTGGCCTCCGGGGGCGTCGAAGCGGTGTACTTCGTGGCCCTGGGGCGCGCGCTGGCCCGGCTGCCGCTGGGTACGGCGTACGGCGTGTCGCGCGGGGGCGGGCAGCTGGTGACCTGGCCGGTCTCGGTGGTCTGGCTGGGGGAGCCGGTGTCCGGGCTCGCGCTCGGCGGAGCGGCGGTGCTGGTGGCGGGCCTCGCCGCGCGGGTGCGGCCCCCGTTCGATCGGGCGGGTCTGGGGTGGGCCACGGCCTGCGCGCTGGCCATCGGCGCGTACCCGCTCACGTACCAGCAGGCGTTGCGGGCAGGGGCCCCGCACTTCGTGTTGTTCACGGTGTCGCTGGTGGTGGCGCTTCCCGTGCAGCTCGCGCTCCTGGGCTCGGTGGCGCGCCTCCGCGCAGCGTCGTCGGGGCACGGCCCGCGGTTGGCACTGGCGGCGATCGCGTGCGCAGCGTCGTTCCTGTTGTTCCTGGCGGCGCTGGGCCTGGGAGGCGCGGGGCGCGCGAGCGCGGTGCGCAACGTGAGCATCGCGGTGGCGACGGCCCTGGGCGCAGCGTCCGGGGAGGTGCTGGATCGCCGGGCCCTGGCCGGCGCGGCGCTGATCACGCTCGGCGCGGTGGCGGTGAGCGCGGGCTGATCAGAGGCGGCCAGCGCCCCCGAAGCTGCCCTGCAGGGACAGGCCGAGCCGGTGGACGGACAACGCGTACGACCCGTTGGCCGAGGGGTAGAACGTGCGGTTCACCGCGGGGGTCGTGAGGTAGTAGTCGGGGCTCGTCGCGTCCCCGCGAGCCAGGTCCTGCGAGAACACGCTGTTCGTGACCACGCGTTGCCCGGCGAGGGCGTACGTGTACGACAGCCCGATCCCGAGCCTGGGCGTGGGCCGCACCTGGGTCATCGCGAGGAGGAGCAGGCTGTCGGCGTCCAGGTTGTTGCCCGACACGTACTCCGTCGGGATCGCGCTGCGGTCGAACGTGGCACGGCCGCCCACCACGAGCATCTCGGACACGTCCACCTTGCCGTCGAGGCCCACCCAGAACGTGTCCCGCGCCCCGCGGGCCTGCTGCCGCTCTTGAGACAACAGGTCTGCAGAGAGGGTCGCTCCGGAGGCGCCGACCGGGCTGTCGATGTCCTCGGGGTTGACCAGGAGGTCCACGTCATAGTCCTGGAACACGCCCCAGCCCACCCAGGCGCCCATCAACTCGAGGCGTACGGTCTCGGTGGGGAGGAAGGCCACCCCCACGTGCAGGCGGCTCGGCAGCTGGAAGCCCACGGACGCCGTCCCCGGGACGCTCGAGTTGCAGAGACCACCGTCCTCGGCGACGCTCCGGGCGTTCGTGTCGTAGGCAGGGGGACAGCCGAACTCGAAGGTCACGTCGCCGGTGTTCGACAGCCGGACACCCTGGTTCCAGGCGAGGCTGATGCCCAACCGTTGGTCGTCGAGGGGCGTGAGGTAGACGCCCCCGCCGAACGTGAACGCGGTATCGGTGAGCGCGCCGTGGCCTCCGCCGGCCTCGCGTCCACCCAACACGAGGCGCGCGCTGTAGTTCGGGTCCTCGATCCACGCGTCCTGGAACTCCGGAGGCAGCTCCCCTCCACCGAGCAGGTCGCGGACGGACGAGGCCACGTCGGGGTAGGTGGAGACGTCGTTCTCTGCGTAGAACGAGGACCGCACCACGGAGCCCGACACCCCGAAGGACAGGAGCTCCTTCAGCCGGTACGCGGCGCCCACCGTGACCCGGGGCTGCAGCAACAGGCCGTCGCGGATGGCGTAGCGGTTGGAACCGTTCGCCGCCGTGGTCTTGGCGCCGCGCCCGCTCGGGACCATCACCCCGATCCCCACGCCCAGCCCTCGCACGCCGAAGTCCGTGGAGGCCCCTGCGAACGGCACCACCGCCGTGGAGCGGAAGGTCTCCTCGCCGCCGTAGTCGTAGGAGGTGGGGAAGCCCGCGTCCACCTGCTCCTGGGTCAGCGTGACCGGGCCGTAGTCCGGGTTGTCGCGGACCGACTTCACGCTGCCGAAGGTGGGCGCGCCTTCGGCGAAGAACTGCGTCCCGCCGTGGACCGCGAGCCCCGCCGGGTTCCACCACAACGCCGTCGGGTTGGTGGCGGCGGGGGTACCGAACGCTCCGCCCACCTCCAGGAGGTCGAGCGAGGCGGCGTCTGCGCGTCCGACGAAGGCCAACAGCAACGGGGTCATCGCGTCTCCGGGCCCCGTCGTACCCGACCAGCGCGCGCTCCGGTAGTGGTACCGTCTGCGCCGAGGAGGAGCCGTGATGCGGTGGAGCTGGATGCTGGTGGCGCTGGCCGCCTGTGGCGGGAAGTCGTACTGCGAGAAGTCGGCCGAATGGTTCGCGTGCGGCGAGGAGGTGGAGTTCACCGACGAGGAGCTCGCCGACTGCGAGGAGGCGCTGGAGCCCTGCTCCGACGAGGACCAGCAGAACCTGATCGACGCGACGGAGTGCCTGCTCGGGCTGTTCGGGTTCTGCGACTCCACCGAGACCAGCACCGACACCCCCACCACTGGGGAGCTCGAGGACCTCGCGGCCGACGCGGCCGAGTGTCAGGCATTCTCGGCCGCGGTCTCCGCGGAGTGCAATGCCGCCGTGTATGGCGGTGGATCGACGAGCTTCACGAGCTTCACCAGCTCGACCTACTGACGTTCGGGGGGACCGGGCGGACGCTGGCGTTCGCGGTCGCTCTGGCCGGCCCGGTGCAGGTGTGACCGCTCACCGGAGCCGGACCGAGCGCGTGCCGCCCGGGGTCGCGATCGACAGGACCCGCCCCGACAGCGCGTCGATCCGCGCGCCGAGGGTCAGCGCCACCCCGTCGAGCGCCGTGACTTTCGCCCCTACGGGTACATCGGGGTCGGTCGACGCGGTCACCGTCCAGGCCTCGTCCGGGTCCGACGGCAATGCAGGCAACACCGTCACACCTCCGCCGGACACCGGGGACACCCGCGCCAGCGCTTCGTCCCAAGCCGCGCGCGGGAGCGTGTAGACCACCCGCACCTGCACCGCTCCGCCTCGGACCGACCGCTCCACCGCGCCCCGCGCGGGGTTGGCGAAGGCGCCAAACGCGGCCTCGTAGCGCTGCACGGCCTGGGATTCTACAGACGGGGTCGGACGCCCCGCGTGTTCCGCCAGCGCCACCACGAGGCGGCCGATCGCAGCGCGCCGCGCCGACGTCACCGCTGCCTCCAGCGTCGGCCCCTCTCCCTCTGCCGCGAGCGTCAGTCCGGCTGCGTCCAGGGCCCAGTCCGGGGCGGAGGGGCCCACCACCACCGGAGGCGCGAGCGGGGTCGGTGGCGGCGGTGACCACCACACCGCCAGCGCGCCCACGCCGAGTCCCGCGACGAGCAGCATCGCCGACAACGCCAGTCCGGCCCCGGCAAACGCCCACACCCCCCGCGACGGCTCCAGGGGAGGGAGGGACGCGGGTCGGGGCGCTGGCGAGGGTGGCACCGCAGTGGGCATCCCCGCGGGCACCCCGCCCTGCCACGACCGGACCGTGATCCAGGCCTCTCCCGACAGGTCCGCCGCGAGGGCTGCTGGGCAGCCGTCGATCGCCACCAGCGAGACGTCCCGGCGGATCCCGCGCAAGGCGCCCACCAGCGCGCGTCCCGCGTCCGGAGCCACGCTGGTCACGCCCTGCAGATCCACCCGCAGCGCACCGTCCGCTCCCTCCAGCGCCGCCCGCCAGCGCAGCTCGGCCGTGAGGGTGCCCCGGACCAGGAGGCGCGGCCCTTCGGCGTCCACCACCTTCTCGAGGGAGGGGCGCCCCACCGTGTCGACCGGGCCCGTGGCCGCGCGGATGGCAGCCGGAACGTCGGTGGCCAGGAGGCTCGCGATGGCGAAGTACGAGTGGGGGTCGTCGTCGAACGTGCCCTCCGCCCCGCACGTCGGGCAGGTGGCCGCGGGAGGCTGCTTGGCGTGGACTGCGGCGGCGTCCGCTTCTGCGTCGATCAGGCGCTGGAACGCGTGCCGGCCTGCCACGCAGACGTAGGGGGCGCGGAACGACAACACCGAGCGGGGGCGCGCGAACCCCCGGATCATCGTGAGCTGGTTGACGACGGGCTCGGTGCAGTTCGCCAGGTAGAGGGTGGTGGCCTGGCCCGCGGCCTGGTGCAGGGCCAACCACTCGCGGACGCCGAACGAGGTCACGCGCTCCACGCCGCCGAGATCGAGCACGACGTCGCCGGCCAGCGTGGCCCCCAGCGCCGCGCCGCCGAACGACTCCGTCAGGCGGCCCTGGAGCGAGACCACCTCCACCGCGCCCACCCGCCGGCGCGACACCGCTGGCGCCTGGGCGCCCGGCCGCCGGACCAGCTGCTCCGGACCCGGCGTCCAGACCACCGCGACCGACCGGGCCTTGAGCTCGGGCAACCCCAGCGGCTGCTCGTCGGTCGGGGGCGGCCGATCGTCGTCCTCCACCGGCGACACGCGCTCGCCGCCGAGGGCTTCGCGGACGAGCATCGCGAGCGGCGCCGCGCCCAGGTCGAACCCCTCCCGCGCCGCGAACGCCACGAGGTCGGCGCGGAGATCCTCCATCGTCTGGTACCGCTGGCCCCGGCGCGGCGCGAGCGCCTTGAGCACGATGCGCTCGAGCTCCGGCGGGTACATCGGCCGCACCTGGGACGGCGCCAGCACCGGCTCCTCGGTGATCTGCTTCATCATCAGGTAGTCGGGCGCGCGCCGGACGAACCGCCGCCCCACGGTGAGCTCGTACATGACCACGCCGAGGGACCACACGTCGGAGCGGCGGTCGAGGGCTTCGCCGCCACACTGCTCCGGGGACATGTAGGGGATCTTCCCCTTCATGGTCCCGGCCTGGGTCTCGGTGGACCGCGACGCCGCCTTCGCGATCCCGAAGTCCACCAGCTTGACGGCCCCGTCTCGCGTCACGAACAGGTTCTGGGGCGACACGTCCCGGTGGACGATGCGCAGCGGCCGGCCGTCGGTCCCGAGCCGCTCGTGTGCGTAGTGCAGGCCCGCTGCCGCCCCGACGACGATGGCGAGGGCCTGCGCCAGCCCCATCGGTCGGCCGAGGGACCCGAGCTGTCGGAGCAGGGCGCGCACGTTGTCCCCGTCCAGGAACTCCATGACGATGAACCAGGAGGTGCCGTCCGAGCCCACCTCGCGCATCCGGACCACGTTCGGGTGCTCCAGGGTCGCGGCGATGCGCGCCTCGTCGAGGAACATCGTCACGAAGTCGGGGTCGCCGGCGAGCTGGGGAAGGATCCGCTTGAGCGCCACGTTCACGTGGGGTTCGCCGACCGGGTGGGCCAGCCAGACCTCTGCCATCCCGCCCGTGGCGATCTTCCGGTCGATGGTGTAGCCGGGCGCGGCCCTCACGGCGTCGGCGGTGGTTTCGGGCGGCCGAGGCGCACCGTGCGGGGCGCGCCGTTCGCCTCGAGGACCAGGACCAGCGCGCCGCCCGCCGGCGTCGACTCCCACAACCCCTCGCCCTGCGGCTCGAGGTCACCGAGCGCGCGCAGGGGCTGGCCGTTGGCCGACAACAACAGGTCGCCCACGTTCACCCCCCCACGCGCCGCCGGACCCCTGGCCGACTCCACCACCCACAGGTCGGCGTCGCTCGACAGCGTCGCCGCGAGCAGCGGGAAGAACGTGGCCACCTGCGCGCCCGCGAGGTCCGCGGTGGCGCCCGACCGGGCGACGAGGGCGTCCCACGTCGCGCGATCGAGCCGGTAGCGCGCGTACGCTTCGTGAGCGCCGTCGCGCGTCCGGACGGAGGTGTCGGTCCGCTCCGGGGTCGCGCGGGAGCCGAGGTCCTTCAGGAACCGATCGGCGACCCGGGCCGCCGCGTCACCGGTCGGCTCGCCCTTGACCCGCGAGGCGACGGCGTCGCGCACGGGGGGTGCCACCGCCGTGGACAGCTCGGTCACGAGCCGCACGAGCGCCTGCCGCCGGGCGCCTGCGAGCGCCTCCTCGTCGGTGGCGGACGGGCCGCCGTGTCCCACGACCAGCACGGCGTCAGCGCCGACGGTGACGGGCACCTCGGTCCACGCCGGCGGCAGCTCGTCCCCACCGGACCAGGTCGCAGCCGGTACGGGCGCCGCCACCGGGACCACGACGGCCGCTGGTGCGGGGGGGGCGACGCGACCGAGCCCGCCGAACAGCCCTGCGCACGTGACGAGGCACAGCACAGCGAGCGACGCGGCCGCGACCGCTGCCGCCGCCACCCCGAACCACCCCGGTCCGGACGACACCGGCGCGGTGACGACGACGGCGGGCGCGGACTCGGTCGACGCGCGACCGGGCGCTGCGGCGGGAGGTAGCGAGGTGGGGAGCCGCTGCGGCGGAGGCTCAGCGGGCCGGAGCACCGGGCCCTGGACGGCCTGCCGCAGGAACGCGCGGCACCCCTCGTACGACAGCGCGCCGCCGCAGCGACGGCACGCCTGTTCGGGGTCCTCGCCGGCCCGGATCCGGCCGCCGTCCAGCTCCAGGTCCACCAGCACCGTGCGCGGCTGGGCGCAGGTGGGGCAGTGCGCCTCGGCGCTCACGGAGCGCAGGACGAGCTTGGGCAGCCCCCGCGCCCCGAGCAGCCGCTCGACGACCGCGCGAGGCGCCGCTGCCACCGCCAGCTCCTCGACGTCGGCCGACACCGACCGCAGGCCCTGTTCGAGGCCCGCCACCCCTTCGGTCGACGTGCTCGGGACCCCCGTGAGATCGAGGAGCACCTGGCCCTCCACCCCGTCCAGGATCCGCGCCCACCGCAGGTTCGCGTCGAGCGCCGCCGACACCCGGATCCGGGTGATGCGGCCCTCGATCCGCTTCTCGACGGCCTCCGCCGCGCCCGTGGCGTCGAGCGTGCCGAGCGCGCGCGCCACGGCCTCGGGCACCTCGGTCGCCAGGTTCGGCAGCAGCGCGAAGTAGCTCTGGGGATCGTCGTCGAAGCTGCCCGGCGCCCGACAGCGGGGGCACGCGGTCTCGGGCGGCACCATCACCTCGACGGCGTCGCGGTCGTGGTGCGCGTCGATCAGCGCCGCGTACGTGGTCCCGCAGGCGGCGCAGCTGTACGGCGCGAAGAACGAGGTCACCTTCGCCCGCCCCGCGAAGCCCCGGATCATCGTGATCTGGTTGACCACGGCCTCGCTGCACTGGGCCATCCACAGGTGGTCGGCGCGGCCCTCGCTGTCCTTGAGCAGGGCGAGCCACTCGCGCACGCCGAACGAGGTGACCCGCTCGACCCGCGACAGATCGAACACCACCCCGCCCTGGAGCTTGCGCCCGAGCGCCCCACCCTGGAACTGCTCGTTGAGCCGCCCGACCGGCGAGACCACCGTCACGGGTCCCACGGCGCGCTCGTTCACCTCGAGCCCGACCATGGTCTTGTCCGGACTCCGCAGCACCGTCACGCGTGCGCCCCGCGCGCGGACCGCGTTGGTGCCCGTCCCGTCGCGGGCGGGTTGGACGCGTTGGGTGAGGATCTGGGTGTCGGGGGAGGACGGCGCCGCCGGCGGCGGACGCGGCGGGGGAGGGGGCGCGACGGCGGCCGACACGGGCGGGGCGGTCGCGACCGTCGGCTTGCGTGCAGGTCGCGCGAGGGGCGTGGGCGACTCTGCGAACGTGGTGAGCGTCATCGTCTGGTTGTGCAGGCGGCACGAGCCCGTCCCGAACGGCGACAGCTCTCCGTAGCTGTAGAACCCGGCCAGCAGCGCGCCTTCGGGCAGCGCGTCGGCCACGGCCTCGACCTCGTCCTCGGTCCGGTCCCCGAGCACCAGGCGCCGACCGACACACGACACCGCCACCGCCACCGTCGCGGAGTCCACCAACGGCGCGACCCCCCGAGCGGTGGACGCAGCGGCCTCTGCGCCGTCCACGAGCCGGTCGAAGTCGGCCTTCATGAGCTTCACGAGGTGCCCGACGGGGACGTCACCTGCGAACGTGAGGGTCTGCTTCTCCTCGTCGACGGCGAGCAGCGTGCGCACCAGCACCTGATCGTCGTTGGCGTCGCGCCGCAGCGCGAGGGGGAACAACAGCCCCGACGCGGGCAGCTCCGCCGCGCGATGCCCGAGGTACTCCTTGTACAACGCGAGGGCAGGTCGCCCGTCGATCTCGTGCACCACGTTCCCGAAGGCGCGCGTCACGATCCGCTCGGGACCGAACGCGTCCCAGCCGCCCTTGCTCCCGTGGCCCACCACGACGTGGTCGCCGTAGAACCCGACCGCGGCCACGAGCCCGGACTTCACCACGCCGCCGTGGGTGACCCAGGTGCGCTGGAACCTGGGGCCGTCCCCGGCCAGGCCCCCCGTGACCACGACCGAGCTCCCGAGCACCTCGTCGAGCCCGCGCACCAGGTCGGTACCGTTCACCTGCAGGCCCTCGGACAACACGAACACCGCCCGGAGCCCGGGGCCGTCGAGCGCGCGTGCGAGCTTGCGGCCCGCGCCGTACGAGTCCGCGGCGGACTGGACCTCGACGGTCGCCGAGGCGAGGTCGGTGTGGGCGAACTTCAGCGCAACCACGGACACCACGCCGTCCTTGACCTCCCGCCCCACGATCTCGCCCGACGTGCTGCAGCCGAGCACCTGGGCGCTCGGGAACGCGCGGGACAACGAGACCACGGCGTCGGGGTTGTCCAGCACCGACGACGGGCCGAACGCGAGCACCAGGGTGCGGGAGCCGTCGAGCGCCGGCGGCCGGGGGATGGACCACTTCTTCGTCGCGAGATCGTACGAGAACGCCGCCGCCTGCATCGCGCCCACCCGACCGATGGGGGCGCCGGGCTCGGCGGCGGGGACCCGGGGGGCCTCGACCGGGGACAACGTCGGGCTCGGCTGCGGCAGGGGCGCCGCGCGCGAGACCGGGGTCGACGACTCGGAGAAGGTGGTGAGGGTCATCGTCTGGTTGTGGAGGTCACACCGGCCCTTGGCGTAGGGTGACAGCTCGCCGTAGCTGTAGAATCCCGTGATGGTCGCACCCGCGGGGAGCACGTCGCGCACGGCCTCCACCTCCTCCTCGGTGCGTTCGCCCAACACCAGGCGCCGCCCGACACACGACACCGCCAGCGCCAGGACCGGCGTCTCCTCGTCGACCCCGACCCGCGCGCCTGCGCCTG
>JBIKWC010000245.1:0-11311 GCA_044356535.1 Myxococcota bacterium | reverse complement strand
CTCGGCCTCGCGGAAGCCGCCGACGAGGTCCCGCTCGCGGTCGAGCTCGCGCAGGAGTCCGTCCGGGGTGCTGCGGCGCGCGTGCTCCCGGACCTCCTCGGGTGGTTCGTCTGGCGTGGCGGCCGCCGTGTACTGGCGCTTCGCCTCCTCGAGCTTCAGCGCCAGCGCCTCCAACCGGGTGGTGGACTCGGCCCCGAGCCGCTGCTGCTCGGTGGCGGTGTGCTGCTCGTGTTCGAGGCGGACCCGCAGCGCGCTCTCCCGACCCACCAGCGCCCGGAAGTCCTGCTCGACCTGAGCCCGCGCCGCCCGCTGCTGCACGAGGGACTGCTCCTGCTGGGCGACCCGCGCCCGGAGCTGCTCGTGTTCGGCCCTGGCGGCCTCCCACCGCCGGCGCTCCCGCTCCTCGGCGAGCGCTCCGTCCAGGGTCCGCACGAGCACCGCCGACCGCGCGACCTCCCCCTCTGCCGCCGCCACCTCGATCCGCAGCTGGCGGAGCGCCTCCTCGACCTCGGCGCGTCGTCGCTCGAGCGCATCTCGGCCCAGGAAGTACCGGTCCGTCCCCTGGAACCGACCACCCACGCGATCGAGGACGTAGCCCTCGGCGTCGACCTTGGCCCCCCGCTGGCGGAAGGTCTCGGTCACCGGCCCGCGGAGCCAGTCCACGTTGCGCAGCACCCGCCGAACGAGCCCGAGGTACCGCGGGTCGCGGACCGTCACTGCGTCGAGGAAGGGGTGGGCGCCCTCGGGGGCCGGGGACCGGATGTCGGGCGCGAGGACGTGGAACGGGAAGTGGTGTGCTCGGGCCAGCGCCACTGCCCGCACGAAGTGCTCGGCGTCGGGCACCGCGACCGCGAAGCGCAGGTCGCCGAGCCACCCTTCGAGCGCGTGGCGGGCGGTCGGGTCGGTGGGCGGCTCGACGAGCTCCAGCAGGAGGTGGTGGGGGACCTCTGCCCTGCGGAGCGCGGCGCGGAACCCCTCGACGGCCTCCGGGGGCTTCAGGAGCCCGGCGTCGAGGTCGGCCCGCTCCGCCTCGAGCGCCGCGATCCCGGTCCGGTGCCCGTCGATCGCGAGGCGGGCGGAGGCCTCGGCGCGGCTGGCGGCGAGGCGCTGGGCTTCGAGGTCGTCGAGGTCGCGGGCGGGCAGGGATTCGCTCCGGTGGCGCAGCGCCTCGAGCGCCGCGAACGTCGTCCGGAGGTGGGTGAGCGCGTCGCTGCAGGCGTCTTCGGCCTGGGTCGCCTCCGCCTGGCGTTCCCGCATGCGCGCCTGCTCCTCGGACAACGCAGCGAGCTGGCCCCGGAGGGTCTCGAGGGCGCTGCGGGCGGCGGCTTCGGTGTCGGCGGCGGCAGTCCGCTGGTCCGCGAGCTGCGCGTGGCGCGCCGCGAGCTCGTCGACCAGGCTCCGCGCGGCGAGGGCCCGGCAATGGGGCAGCGCCAGCTCGAGGAAGGTGATGCGGTCGAGGTGCGCCCGGTAGCGGCGGTGGTGCTCGAGCCGCTCTTGGAGCGCAGTGAGCTCCTGCTGGCGGCGGCCCAGCGCCTCCGCCCGGTCCTGGCGCGACCGCTTCTCGGCCTCGAACCGGGCGCGGAGCTGCAGCCAGTCCTCCAGCGCCTGCTTGCCGCCGATGAAGTCGAACAACAGGTCGAACAGCTCCCCCGGGTTGTGCGCACACAGGCCGGCGATCTGCCCCTGCGGTGTGCGGAGCAGGTGACGGAAGCTGCGCCCCATCCCGATCCGGTCGAGGCGCTCCAGGTAGTCGCCCTTGCGGGTGAACGGCTTGCCGTCGAAGCCCCGGGACAGGGGGGATACGTCGCCGTCGAGCAGGTACCAGCGTGGCGCGTAGCCTTCGTCGCCGGCTTCGTAGACCACGGCCAGCGTCGCGAAGTCCTTGTCGTAGCGCCCGAGGCCATCGAGCGGTCGCCTGCGGGTCACCGGGTCGGCTTGGTTGTCTGCCACCAGCCGCACCATGGCGAACGGGCTCGCGCGCTTGCGCAGGTAGTCGTCGACGCTCCGATCGGCGCCGAGATCCGTGACGCCGAGCGCGACCTTGATCGCGTCGAGGAGGCTGGTCTTGCCCGAGCCGTTCTCGCCGGTGAGCAGGTTCACGCCCTCCTGCAGCACCAGCACTTGGTTGGCCTGGATGTCCCAGTTGCAGAGCTCGACACGGACGAACCTCACGTGGGCTCCGGCGGGAGCTCGTCGCCCGGAAGCGCGAGGACCCCGGCGCGGGCGAGCCCGACCACGAACTCCTCCATGCGCTCGTGGTCGACGAGCACGTAGATCGCTGGGCCGGCGGTGAGCGCGCCGCCTTCCTCGCGGACGAAGCCGTGGCGCTTGAGCAGCGTCAGCGCGCCCTTGAGCTGCACCTTGCTGGTGAGCTCGGCGAACTCGGCCTGCAGCTCCGCCATCGGGAGGCGCGACGGGGCTTCGGCCTCGTCGGCGGGCTCGAACCCGAACAGGGTCTGGGTCCGGCCGACCGGCTGGGTGGGCTCGTCCCGGGAGAGCTCCTTGAGCTGGCGGTACACGAGGTGGAGCCACAGGTACACGAGGAGCCGCACGTGGCGGGCGTCGAGGCCGAGGTTGTTGCGCGCGGTGACCAGCGGATCGAGGGCGCTCTGGCGTTGCAGGCGGGCGCCGACGTGGCCCAGCAGCTGCACGAGGTCGTAGCCGACCGCCAGGAGCCGCTGCTTCACGTCGTCGTAGAGCACGCTGTCGGCGAACAGCGCCTCCCGGAGCGCGCGCTGCTCGGGGTCGTGAGGATCGAGCACCCCGAGGCGCAGGAGGGCGTTCGCGAGCTCGGTGGCGCTTGACTTCACCGGCTCACCGTCAGGGCGGGGTGGAGGCCGCGGCCGGCGACCTCGACCAGCACCCCGGCCGCTCGCAGGGCGCCGAGGGCGTCGTCGGTCGGGAGGTCGCGCAGCGCCTCGGGGTCGGGCCTGGGCCCCTGGAAGCGCAGGCGGAGCCCGGGCATCACCTCGACGCCGGACGAGTCGCCTTGGCCTTCGATCCGCGCCAGGAGCCCGAGGAGCCAGGTGGCGTCGGCGAAGTCCTGGCTGTCGGTCAGGAGGGCGGCCGTGAGGTCGTCGCCGTCTCCGAGGGCCGCGAGCCGGGCACGCAGGCGGGCGATCGGATCGACCTCCTCGAGGGCGAGCGCGGTGGGCGTCACGTCGGCGGGGGCTTCGTACACGAACGCCGCCTTCTCGCGGCCCATCGTCGAGCGGCCCGTCTGGTACCGGGTGAGGAGCTGGTCGGTCGACACGAACGGGATGGGGGCGTTGGGGGTGACCACCCCTGCGGTGACGAACCCGAGCAGCTCGGCGTCGGAGGCCCCGAGCACCGCGTCCCCGAGCGCGGCGAGGCTGTAGCCGGCGTCGGAGGTCTCGAGCTTCTTCAGGTTCCACTCGGAGAGCCGCCGCCCGAGGCCCTCGTGGGCGCGGAGGATCTGCTGGAGCGCCTCGTGGATGCGGACGAGGTGCGCGAAGTGCTCGGAGCCGGCCTGGGTGCGCTCTTCGATGGCGGAGAGGACCTGCTGGACGTGGCGGATCTGTTCGGCGACCTCATGGCGCGAGAATCGGACCAGCTGGCGCGGGGTCCCGTGACCGAGCACCTCGCGGGCGCGCTCGGCCTGGGTCTCGAGCTCGGCGAGGAGCATAGCGAGGAGGTGGCCGGTGGTCTCGGCGTCGACCCGGTCCCCGAACGCGACGGTCTCGACGGCGCGGATGAGGAGGTTCGCAGGGGTCTGGCCTGCGAAGTCCGCCGCGGAAAGGACGGACAGCAAGTACAACCCAAGGGGCGCGAGCCGGTAGGTGTTGTCGGACGCGCGGAGCTCGAGCCAGCCGCCTTTGTAGAGGGACAACACGATCCCCTCGAGCCGCTGGGCCTCGAGCACGGGGACGAGGGTGCGGATCCGCTCCCGGCCAAAGCGCCCCTGGACCTTGGCGAGGGCGAACAGAGTCAGGAGCTTGAGCGCCGTGTCCGGAGCGTCGTTGCAGAACAGGCTGTGCAGCAGCGGGAACGCGCCGACGAGCGAGGCCACGCGCGGCCAGTCCCCGACCTGCTCGGGGAGTACGCCGGCGGCGAGGCCGTCCATCACTTCGTCTGCCGGGAGCACGCTGGGAGGATAGCGCGGCCGAAGAGGGAGAACATGACCGGAAAGATAGACTGGGACGTGGTCCGGCCCGAGCTGCGCAGGCTGTCCACCGGCGACCTGCTCGGGATCATCGGTCGCGCCTACGAGCTGCTGGACGCCCAGGACCTGCCGCACGTGTTGGGCAGGTGGGTGCCCCTCGAACCGTTGAGGGCGGCGGAGGCCGTGTTCGGTGCACGATCCCTCGCCGAGAAGGCTGCACACTTCCACGGGGACAGCCTCGCGGGTCTGTACTACGACGCCTTCGACGTGAACTCGAAGAACTGCACCGACCTGTCCGCGGGGACCGAGACGTGGATGGACGAGGTGCTGATCTTCTTCGAGCGCGCCACGGCAGCGAGCCGCTCGGGCTCGCACGACGAGGCCCGAAGCGTATTCGAGCTGCTCTGGGACCTGTTCGACCGCGTCGACCGCTGCGAGGACATCGTGTTCTTCGGCGACGAGCACGGCTCCTGGCAGGTCCCGGTGGACCATGGGGCGGTCCTCCCTGCGTACTTCGACTCGCTCGCCGCGACGGCCAGCCCGGAGGTGTTCGGTCCGCGTGTGTTCGAGGTCATCGAACGGCACGACCGAGGACAACGGGACCGCCACCTCGCGGAGGTTCGGTCGCTGACCCTGTCGAACGCCCATCTCGCGGCGCTGGAGGATGCGGCGACTCGGGACCGCCAGCAGCGCCTCCGGCGCCCTCGCTGAGGTCCGCGAACGGCACGACCTTCAACGGTTTCCGCACGGTTCCATTGAAACATCCATGGTTGTTGCTGTTCCACGAGGTCGTGCACGCCCAGTTGTTTTTCGAATCGAGGGTTCGCGTCGCCGGGCAATCAGGCCACTCTTCGGCGGTGCGCCAACCGGGCGTGGTCGATTCTTCGCGAATATCACTGATTCCGCCTTCATTTTGTTTTTCTATGGGCCGTTGACGGTGCCCGTCGTCGCCGACTGCCTCCCGGCTATTTGTCGGGCATGGACGGGACGTTCGACCAGCCCGAATGCCTCCGATCTCCGGCGTCGGCCAGCCTCGGCCACACCCGGGAGGTCGGGTGAGTGCACTCGACCAGCACCAGCGCAGGATGTGGCGCGCGGCGCTCACGAGCGACACGCTCCTGGATCTGGACGAGCTCGCCGAGGCGCTTCCCGGCCGCCCGGAGGACACGCGGCCGTGGGCGCTGCGCCACGTCCCCTCCGTTGGCACCATTGCCGGAGTCATGGTGTACCGGTGGGGTGATGCCGTCGCTTCCGTGGAGGTCGCACCTGGCTCCGCGGTGCGAATCGACCCCGCGGCCTGGTTCACCACGGCACAGGCTGCCCAACACCTCGGCGTCGCCCGATCCACACTCGACGCCATGGTCTCCCGCGCACCGCCCGACCTGCCGGGCGCCCCCGTCCTTGTCGGCACCGGCCGCCGTCGGCGCCGATGGAAGTGGAGCGCCGAGACCCTGGACGAGTGGCACGCCGCGTACTCGGCCTGGGACGCGAACCGTCCAGCGAAGCCCTCCACGCGGACCTTGTCCCGTCACGCGCCTCCGACCGGGAGCCTCGGCGAAACACCCGTGGACTGGCACGTTGCGGGTCGCAGCCGTTGAGCCCGCGGTCAGCCGGCCTGGGCCTTGCGGCTCGTCCACGAGAGTGGATCGATCCCGTCCCAGGCGATCGGGTCGACCTTCGCGACCGCCTGCCGGAGCACGTTGTCCGACGGCCTCGCATAGTGCCGGGCCCGCGTTGTCTTCGGTGCGTGACCGACCAGCCAGTCGATCGTGCTGTCGGACACCCCCACATCCGCGAGGGCCGCCTGGAACGCGGCGCGGAACGCATGGTCCGGCCTCGTCTTGCTCCGCGAAGGCGGGGCCCACACCTCGAGCCGGGCGTCCCCGTTCTGGGTCGCCGTCCGCCAACCCTCGGTCACGTAGCGCGTCTGGTTCCGATAGCTCACGAGCGGGATCTTCGCGTCCTTTGGGTCCGGGAACAGCGGCCCCGGGAGTCGCGTCTCGAGCCAGGGCCGAAGATCGGCGACGAGGTGCGGCGACACCGGGACCCGTCGCATCGTGGCCTTCTCCCTGCGCGACTTCCCCTTGCGGATGAGCAGGGTCCCGGCGCGCAGGTCGAGGTCCTCACGGTGCACGTGCACCGCTTGCTCGAGCCGGAGCCCCGTGTACCGCATCAAGATGGCGAGCCGCCGTGGGATCGGGAGCCGGATGTTTCGGATGGCAGCGTCGCACTCGGCGAACGCGGGAACCGCGTCCGGCGCGTGGTAGTCCGCCGGTCGTGGCATCACGATCTGGAGGTTGTAGGGCGGTCGGGGCAGGGAGGCGTACTCGTCCTGCGAGGCGGCCCAGGTCCACATGTCGACCACCGCAGAGATGGTCTGGTACACGGTCCCTTCGGCGTACCGCTCGCGAAGGTGCCTCCCGACCTCGGCGAGCGTCGCCTGGCTCATCTCGTTCCCGGGAATCACGGTCTCGGCGCTCCAGCCCCGCGCCGTCCGGAGGGTGTCGAACCAACGCCTCATCGAACCCGCGAGGTTGCGGCGGGTCGACGCGCTCACCGCCCGGAGACCCGACTTCCAGTCGAGCCAGGCGAGGCCGGCGCGCTCGAGGTTCACGTCGACCGGCTTCGCGGCGACGACGAGCTCGCTGGCGGACCACCAACCCTTCTCGGCGAGCGCCTTCTCGATGTCGAGCTCCAGGCGCCGGCGTTCGTCGA
Organism: Myxococcota bacterium; assembly: GCA_044356535.1. Lineage (GTDB taxonomy): Bacteria > Myxococcota_A > UBA796 > UBA796 > JACKER01. Next base: position 4,473 of record JBIKWC010000245.1, on the reverse strand, counting down.
CCGAGTAGGCGGTCACCGAACGCTGTGCGCGCTGTCGTCCTCCCCCCGGCTGCTCCTCCCACTGGCGCCAGTGGAGCCGGAACCGGCCCTCGCCGAGGTCCTGGTACGACAGCCCAACGGCGTGCCCGACCTTGGCCATCCCGTCCTCCCCACGGAGACAGGGTAGCCTGGTGTTGAGCGGATGTTGAGCAGCCCGCCCAGGTTGATTCGATAACCGGCGTATAAAGACGTATTATTTCTATTTACACGTTGAAGCGGAAGTGCATGACGTCGCCGTCCTGCACCACGTACTCCTTGCCCTCGATCCGCAGCTTGCCCGCTGCTCGCATCGCCGCTTCGCTCCGGAGCGCCAGCAGGTCCGCGATCGAGTAGACCTCCGCCTTGATGAAGCCCTTCTCGAAGTCCGTGTGGATCACGCCGGCGGCCTGCGGCGCCTTCGTCTCCGTCCGGATCGTCCAGGCCCGGATCTCCTTCGGGCCCGCCGTGAAGTACGTCTGCAGGCCCAGGAGCTTGTAGGTCGCGCGCGCCAGCGTCGCCAGGCCCGCCTCCTTCATGCCCAGGTCCGCCAGGAAGCCCGGCCGGTCCGCTGCGTCCAGCTCCGAGATCTCCGACTCCACCTTCGCGCAGAGCACCACCACGCCCGCGTTCTCCGACGCCGCGCGCGCCTTCACCTTCTCCACCAGCGCGTTGCCGTGCAGGCCCTTCTCGTCCACGTTGCACACGTAGAGCACCGGCTTGTACGTGATCATCTGCGCCGCCTCCACCGCGGCGCGCTCGTCGTCGGTCCACTCGCCCGCCAGCGCCGGCTTGCCCGCGTCGAACAGGGCGCACAGCTTCTCCGAGACCGCCGCGTGGAGCGCCGCCTCCTTGTCCGTGCCGCTCTTCGCCTGCTTGCGGTACTTGTCGGCCCGCTTCTCGGCCGACTGCAGGTCCGCCAGGATCAGCTCGAGCTGGATGATCTCGATGTCCCGGATCGGGTCGATCGAGTTCTCGACGTGCGTGATGTCCGCGTCCTCGAAGCAGCGGACCACGTGCAGCACCGCGTCCACCGAGCGGATGTGGCCGAGGAACTGGTTGCCCAGCCCCTCTCCCTTGCTCGCGCCCCGGACCAGGCCCGCGATGTCCACGATCTCGACCGAGGTCGGGATCAACTTCTCGGACGCGATCACGCCGCGGATCTGCTCCAGCCGGTCGTCCGGGACCGGGACGATGCCGACGTTCGGCTCGATCGTGCAGAACGGGTAGTTCGCCGCCTCCGCCCCCGCGGCGGTCAACGCGTTGAACAACGTGCTCTTGCCCACGTTCGGGAGCCCTACGATCCCCGCCTGTAGCGCCATTCGGTCCTCCGGAGCGCGCGTACGTAACCCCCGAGCCCGCGCGCGCGACGCCTGTGTACGGTTAGGGGCCGCAGATGCCCGTGACCCTCGGTTCCTTCGCGCTCCGGGCCCCCGTCGGCCGGGGCGGCATGGGGGAGGTGTGGGCGGCCGAGCACGTCCACAGCGGCGTCACCGTGGCGATCAAGCTCGTACTGGGCGCCGACGATGCGGCAGCGAAGGCGTTCCTCCGCGAGGTCCACGTGCTCGCCGCGCTCCGCCACCCGAACGTCCTGCGTCCCCTCGACGCGGGGAGGGCGCCGGCTGGGGGGCCCTGGCGCGAGGGGACCCCGTGGCTCGCGACGGAGTTCGCTCCCGGCGGGACCGTGGCCGACCAGGCCCCGACGTCGTGGGACGACGTGCGCTCCGTGCTGATCCAGACCCTCGCGGGGCTGGCGCACGCCCACGCACACCGGGTGGTGCACCGCGACGTGAAGCCCACGAACCTGCTGCACCTCGGCGGGCGCGTCGTGCTGGCCGACTTCGGGCTCGCGCACACCTTCGGCGGGGTCGAGCGCCGTGTCGCGGGAACGCCCGGGTACATGGCGCCCGAGCAGCTCACCGGGCGGGTCGAGGACCACGGCCCCGCCACCGACCTGTACGCCGTGGGGTGCCTGGCCTGGGCCCTGGTCACCGGGGCCCCGCCGTTCTGGAGCGAGGACACCAGCGCCGTCGTCGCCGGCCACCTGTCGACTCCGGTGCCCAGGCTGCCCGCTGGGTCGAATGCGCCCGACGCGCTGCAGGACTGGCTGGACCGGTCGCTGGCCAAGGACCCGGGCCTGCGCTTCGCCAGCGCGGCCGAGGCGTTGGCGGTGTTGTCGGGGCTCGGGGGGAGCGACCCGCTGGGCGTCCGCATCGCGCCGCCCACGCTCGAGACGGTGCCGTTCTCGCCCCCGTCGCGCGCCCCTGCCGAGGACAACGGCCTCGACGACCGCACGTTCGAGGACCTCTCCGCCGACCGCCACGTCGAGCTGCCGTGTCTGCCCTTGGACGAGCCGGACGACCCGGCGCTGGCCGGCGCAGGTCAGGGCCTGCTGGGCGCGCGGGACCCGGCGCTGGTGGGTCGGGAACGCGAGCAGGAGCTGTTGTGGGAAGCGCTCGGGCGCGTGGTCTCCGGACGTACGCCCGAGGTCGTGGTGGTGAGCGGGCCGAGCGGGGCAGGGCGCCGGCGGCTCGCGTCGTGGGTGGCCCGGGGGGCTGCCGAACACGGGATCGGGCCGTGGGTCCGGGTCGCGGCGGGCGAGGAGCCGAGCAGCGCGGTGGTGGCCGAGCTCGGGCGCGGGGATCCGCGGGTGCGGCGGCTCGCGTCGTTCCGCGCGGCGAAACGGTCGGGCGAGGATCGGGTAGGCGCCGCCGTCTCCGCCCTCGGGAACGCTGCGGGGACGGGCGCCGCGGTCCTGTGGTTGGATGGGGTGGACGCGCCCGGGTGGGACTTCGTCCGCCGCCTGTTCGCGGTAGGTGCCCCGGTCCTGGTGGTCGCGGGGACGGACGGCGCAGGCCTCCCCGAGCTCCCGGTCGCGCCCCTGCTCCTCGAGCTGGGCCCGCTCGGAGATGCCCCGCTCCGGCTGCTCACGAGCGGCTGGGTGGGCCTGGAGGGGACGCTCTCTCGCGAGGTCGAGCGGTCGTCCCGCGGCCTGCCTGGGCGGGTGGCTGCGCTGGTCCGCGATCTCGCAGCGCGGGAGCAGCTGGTGGCGGGGCCCGGTGGACTGGCGCTCGCCGTCGGGTCGATCCCCGTCGTCGACGAGCCCGACGACGACGTACGCCGCGCCGGGTTCGCCGCGCTGCTGGCTGCGGCCCCGCCCGCGGAGGCCCTGGCGCTGGGGCTGGCCGCCACCCTGGGGGCGGAGGTGGAGTACCCCGCGCTCGAGTGGCTGTGGGCACACGCCGGGCTCCCCGAGCCGACCGCCACGCTCGATCGCGCGCTCCGGCTGGGCGCGCTCGAGGCGCTGCGCGGCGGCCTGCGGTTCGCCCACGCCGGGATCCGGACGGAGGTGCTGGAGCACGTGCGGGCAGCCGGCCGGTGGGAGGTGTTCCACGCGGCGTGTGCGGCGTGGTGTCGGCAGGGCGAGACCCCTGATCGGGAGGCCCTCGCCCGGCACCTGTTCGAGGCCGGACGCTGGGCGGAGGCGCACACGGAGGGCCAGGCGGCGACGCGCGCGTTGTTGACCGCGGGGGAGGCCCGGGTGGGTGACCTCCTCGACCGCCAGGAGGAGGCCCTGCACCACCTCGCGGCGCCCGCCGAGGACCGCCGCTGGCTGGAGCTCCGGTTCGACCGCGCCCGGGCCGCCTACGCGCGGGGCGAGTGGGATGTCGCGCTCACCGCGTTCCGGGAGATCGCCGGCGTGGCTGCGCTCCGGGGTTGGGCGGGCCTGGAAGGGATGGCGCTGCGGGGCTGGGGTCGACTCGTGCAGGCCGATGCCGACGTCGCTGTTCCGCTCGCGCAGCGGGCGCTCGCGAGGGCCGAGGCGCTCCGCGATCGCCAGGAGATCGTGGGGTGCCGCGTCCTGCTGGCCGAGATCCTCCAGCACCGGGATCCGGCGGCTGCGGCGGACCTCCTCCGGCAGGTCCTCGTCGACGAGCCCGCCTCGACGAGCGCCCGCACCGCCCTCGTCCTGCTCGCGCTGGCGGCAGGGCGGTCGGAGGAGGTGTCCGGGCACCTGAAGGCCCTGTCCGCAGCCGACCTCGGGGACCACCCGCGGCTCCGCGCCGAGGTCGAGAACCTGCGCGGAGAGGTGGCGCGGAAGGCCGGTGACCTCGACCGCGCTGCGCGGCACTACCGGCGCGCCGTCGTCGCCTACCGCTCCGTGGGACGCACGGGTGACGCCGCCTACCCGACCCTGAACCTGGCGCTCGTACGGGCCCTCCGGGGGGACGAACGCACTGTCCGGCAGCTCGCGGAGCCCCTGATCGCGCGGGATCGACGTCGCGCGGTCCGGGTGTTCGCGCAGGCCGCGCTCCTGTCCGTTTCGGCGGGGCAGGAGGCCGAGGCGCTCCTGTCCGGGCTCGAGGCGGAGCTGCGGGCCTCGCCGCTGATCGAGCCCGACCTCGTCCTGCTGCTCGAGCTCGCTGCTGCCCACCTCCCCGAGCCCACCGCCGCCCG
>JBIKWC010000508.1:0-3237 GCA_044356535.1 Myxococcota bacterium | reverse complement strand
GTTGTCGGCGGCGACCCGTTCGGCAACGGCCAGGACCCCTTCACGCTCCTCGGCAAGATGATCCGCATCGACATCGACGGCGGAGCGCCCTACGTCATCCCCGCCGACAACCCGTTCGCGTCGGGCGTCGAGGCGCTTCCCGAGATCTGGGCCCTCGGGCTCCGCAACCCGTGGCGCTGGAGCTTCGACGCCCCCACCGGCACCCTGTGGCTCGGCGACGTGGGCCAGAACCGCCTCGAAGAGGTCGACATCGTCGAGAAGGGCGGCAACTACGGCTGGAACACGATGGAGGGCGACGAGTGCTACGGCGGCGGCGGCTGTGACACCTCGAACCTCATCCTGCCCGTGGAGACCCTGTCGCATTCGGACGGCCACGCTTCCGTCATCGGTGGCTTCGTGTACCGCGGCTCGGCCATCCCCGATCTGCAGGGCAAGTACGTGTTCGGCGACTACGGCTCGGGCCAGACCTGGTACCTCGAGACCGACCCCGCGGACGGCAGCTACTACAAGGTCGAGCTCCTGTCCGGCATCCGCTCGCTCACCTCGATCGGCACCGTGAACGACGAGCTCGTGTTCATCAGCCGCGGCAACGCCTTCCTCCGCCTCGACCCGGACGGCGCGCCGGTCCCCAGCACGCTCCCCGCCACGCTCGCGGAGTCGGGCTGCTTCGAGGCCGACGGCACCCCCGGCCCGATGCTGGTCCCCTACGAGGTGGCGCACCCGTTCTGGAGCGACGGCGCCGACAAGTCCCGGTGGCTGGCCATCCCCGACGGCACCACCATCACCACGGACGCTGAAGGGGGCCTCGAGCTGCCCGTGGGTTCGGTGCTCGTGAAGGAGTTCGTGGTCGGCGGCGCCAAGGTGGAGACCCGCTTGATGGTGCGCCACGACGACGGCGGCTGGGCCGGGTACGACTACGCCTGGAACGCCGCAGGCACCTCGGCCGACCTCCTGCCGGCGGGCCTCGCAACGACGGGTGGCGGCGGTGAGCCCTGGGACATCCCCTCGCGCGGCGAGTGCTTGCGCTGCCACAACGACACCGCCGGCGGCCCACTCTCCGCCGAGGTCGCGCAGCTCGACTTCGAGGCCGCGCAGCCGAACGGGTACGTCGAGAACCAGCTCGACCAGCTCCTCCGGCTCGGCATGCTCGAGCCCGTCACCGACCGCCCCGGCGTGTTCCCGGCCATCGACGACGGCAGCGCCCCGCTCGAGGACCGCGCCCGCGCCTGGCTCGACGTGAACTGCGCGTTCTGCCACCAGCCCGACGGCCCAGGCCGCGGCGACCTCGACCTCCGCGCCGAGACCGCCCTCGCCGACACGGGCCTGTGCGAAGCGCCCACGCTCGGTGACCTCGGCATCGCCGGCGCGCGGGTCGTGACCCCCGGTGACCCGGCCGCCAGCATCCTGAGCAACCGCATCCGCCGCCGCGACAGCTACCAGATGCCTCCGCTGGCGTCGAACGTCGTCGACACCGTGGGCGCCGGCGTGATCGACGACTGGATCACCTCGCTCGCCACCTGTCCGTGACCACCGGGTCGGGGACGCTGGCGGAGCGCACCGCTGCGGCCGTCGCCCGCGCGTTGGCCAGCGAGGTGCTGCGTCCCCTCCCCTCCACCGCCCACGAGGTCGTGGAGGACGGCGTTCCGTTCGTGCTCCGGGCGATCCGCGCCTTCGAACAGAAGCCGCGCGGGACCCGGGAGGCCGACCCGTTCCTCCCCCCGTGGACCGACGCCCTGTTCGTCGAAGATCGCGGCCCCGACCACGCCCTGCTGTTGAACAAGTTCCCCGTGTTGGCGGACCACCTGCTGCTGGTGACGCGGGCCTGGGCCGACCAGGAGGCGCCCCCGGACGAGGCCGACCTCACCACGTTGCAGGGGGTGCTCGACGAGCTCGACGGGTTGTGGTTCTACAACGGGGGCCGCGCTGCGGGCGCGAGCCAGCCCCACCGCCACCTGCAGCTCGTGCCGCGGACCTCGCTCGGCGCCATCCCGCTCGAGGCGCGGTGGCTGGCAGGGCTCGATTCGGGCCGCGTGGAGGGGTTCCGGTTCCGGCACCACGTCCTGCCTGGGCTCGATCCCGCAGCCGTCCGTGCGGTCCTGGGGCAGGACCCCGGACCCCACACGCTCCTCGGCACGCGCGACCTCACGCTGGTGGTGCCGCGCTCCGTCGCGGTGGTCGACGGCCAGCCCGTGAACTCGCTGGCCTTCGCCGGCTACCTGGCCGCCAAGACCGACGCCGGTGTGGACGCGGTCCGCACGCGCGGTCCGTTCGGGGTGCTGGCCGCCGCCGCCGTGCCCTGACCTGCCTACCGCGCTCCGATCGTCGCGCCGCCCTGCGCGCCCGGACCCACCACCAGCGCCCACCCAGCGCGCGCCGCCAGCCACTGCGGGCCGTCCCACCGCCCAGCGAGGCACGCCGAGGCCGCACCGACCACGACCTCCGGCGCCTCCGACACCGCGCAGGTCCAGCCAGCGGGTCCTCCCTCACACCGGACGCCGGGCCAGGTCGGTGCCGCGCCCGGCGCCAACGCAGTCCACGCCGCGCAGTCCGCCGGGAGCCGCGGCGCGGGTGCCACGGGTGCGGGCGGCGGTGCAGGCGGCACCTCGATCGTCGGGCAGGCCGGTCGGTCCGGCGGGGCCGGGGCCCACAGCTCGATCCGGGCGTTGCGCGCGCGGCCCTCGGCCGTGTCGTTCGGCGCCAACGGGTACCCCTCGCCGCAGCCCGAGGCTGCCACGCGCCCACCGTCGATCCCACGCGCCAGCAGCGCGGCCCGGATGGCGTCGGCCCGACGCTGGGACATCGCGAGGTTGTAGGTGTCCGACCCCATCGCGTCGGTGTGCACCTCCACGTGGAGCCGCAGCGCAGGTGACGCCTCGAGGAGGCACGCGAGCGCTTCGACCGCGGCCCCCGAGGGCTCGGTCAAGGTCGCGGTCCGGCTCGCGAACGCGAGGCCCGGCGCGGGTACCCGGCCGTCGACCACCGCGAGCGCGCACGGCGCAGCGTACGCACCGGCCATCATCCACCCCAACATCGCGCCTCCGGACCGACCATCGTTCGGCCGTCACCCACCTTACGCGTCAGGCGCGCTCGGCCTCGCGCTGAGCCTGCCGCGGGGCGTGGGCAGCGCCCGCGAGCTGGGACAGCGCCTGCTCCAGCGGCTCCAGATCCGCCTCGGCCGAGCTGATGTTCAGGCCGATGCCGAGCGCGGCGCCCACGACCGCGACCGCGAAGAACGCG
>JBIKWC010000243.1:0-11365 GCA_044356535.1 Myxococcota bacterium | reverse complement strand
CACGATGCGGTTCGTCACTGGCGGCACCCCGCTCTCCCGCGCGCTCTCGCGGACGTGGCGGGAGCGGAGCGGCCTGGGGCCCGACGAGGCCCTGGACGTGGTCCGGCAGCTGCGGGACGCGGTGCAGGCCGTGCACCGCGCCGGAGCGCTGGTCGTCGACCTGCACGAAGGGAACGTCGTACTCGACCCCGACCGCAGCCCGCTGCTGCTCGACACGAGCTCGTGGCAGCTCCCCGGGTTCCCGGCCACCGCCATCCAGGACGCCGTCCGCGACCGCCACGCCACCAGCTTCGATCGCGGCACGGACTGGTTCGCCTTCGCCGTGACGACGCTGCATTTGCTGCTCGGAATCCACCCGTACCGGGGGACCCACCCGACCGTGAAGGGCCTCGACGCGCGGATGGTCCATCGGTTGTCCGTCCTCCGGCCCGAGGTCAAACGACCGCCGGTCTGTTTCCCGCTCGACGTCGTCCCCCGTCCCTGGCGCAGCTGGTACGCGTCGGTCCTCGACGGTCCCGCGCGGACCCCACCCCCGTCGGGCGGAATCGACGGTGTGGGTTGGTTCCCGACCGTGGTCGTCACGCGTGGTCAGCTGGTGCTCACCCCGGTGCTCGAGGCACCCGGACCCATCCTGACGGCGCTCGAGCGCGAAGGGGCGACCGTGGCGCACCAGGTGGAGGGCGTGAACGTCGGGTCCACGTTCCACGCCGGCCGGTACGAGGCGGTCGGCATCGCCGCCGACGGGACGGTCCTCGGGGCCCGCAGGTCCGCTGGACAGCTCTCGGTGCGGGTGGTCGCCACGGGTCGCGAGGTCCCGACCACCCTCCGGGCCGATGCGGTCGCTCCGTTCGGCCCCGGGCTGCTCGTCACCAGCGGGCCGCGCCTCCTCCAGCTGGAGCTCCGGGCAGGCGTGCTCGTGCCGCGCCTGTTGTCGGCCGTACTCCCACACGCCACCGCGGTGTTCGGGTCGGTCGCGGTGCAGGACCTCCTCGGCGCAGCCCACCTGCTGCTGCTCGCGCCAGGCCGCTGCGACGTGCGCCGGGTCCCCGAGCTCGACGGGTGGAAAGTGCTGGACGCGCACCACGCGCGCGGGGTCGTGGCCCTGCACGCGCGAAAGGACGGGCGCACGGACCGGTTCGTGTTCCGCTTCGGCCCCTCGGCGCACGATCTCCGCCGCACGGCCGACGTGGAGGGCGCCGATCTGGACCTCGTGGCGCTCCCGAGCGGCGTCGCGGTCCTGCGGGTCGACGGCCGTCTGGAGCTGTTCCGGGCGGGTCCGGGGGACGACGACCTGCGCCTGGTCGAAGACCCCGCGCTCGTCGGGACCCGGCTCCTCACCCTCGGCGGCCAGCTCGGCCTGGTATCGGGAACCCGCGTGCTGCGCGCCGCGCTGGTCTGAGCGCGGCCCACCATGTGTACGAACCGCTCACACCTCGGGTGCGGCGCAGGTCGCTCCGTGGAGGATCGTCTCCACCAGGTCCTCGAACGAGATGCCCACCTGCCCGGCCGCCATCGGCGACAGGCTCGTCTCGGTCATGCCCGGGAGCGTGTTGAGCTCGAGGAACACCGGGACCTGGTCCGCCCGGACGATGAAGTCCGCCCGGGACAGTCCGCGGCACCCCATCGCGCGGTACGCAGCCACCGCCGCCGCCTGCGCTGCGTCCCACGCAGCCTGCGAGATCTTCGCGGGCACCTCGTACACCGTCTTGCCCTTCGTGTACTTGGCCTCGAAGTCGAACCAGCCCGACTCCGGCAGGATGCGCACCACGGGCAGCGCCCGGCCGTCGACCACCGCCACCGTGATCTCGTCGCCCTCCACGAACTCCTCGAGCAGGACCTCGTCGCCGTACTTCACGGCCTCCGCGAGCCCCGCTTCGAGCTCCGCGCGGTTCGCGGCCTTCGTCATGCCGATCGTGGACCCCGTGCTCGGCGGCTTCACCATCACGGGCCAGCCCAGGTCCTCGGGGACCGGGTCGCCCTTGCGCCAGACGTGGTCCTTCGCCATCACCACGCCCACCACCCCCGCCACGGCGCGCTTCGTCGCGGTCTTGTCCATACACATCGCCGAGGTGCGCACGCCCGAGCCCGTGTACGGCACGCCCATCACCTCGCACAGCCCCTGCACGCAGCCGTCCTCGCCGAACTTGCCGTGCAGCGCGAGCCAGGCCACGTCGACCCTGCTCTCGACGAGCTTCGCGGGGAGGTCGCGACCGACGTCGATCTCCACCACGTCCCAGCCGCGGCGCCGGAGGGCCCCCGCTACGGCTGCGCCCGACTTCAGCGAAACCTTCCGCTCTGCGCTCAGCCCGCCCAACAGCACGCCGATGCGCTTGTCCTTCGCGATGGTCATGTCTCCTCCGACTCCGTTCGATCCGTTTGATTCCTGCGAGAACTGATTCCGGAACTCATGCTTCGGTCCCGATCCATTCGATCCGCGACTCGAGTTCGATGCCGCGGGCCTTGTCGACCCGCTCGATGGCGGACTTGTGGAGCATCAGGAGATCTGCGGCCGTGCCCGCCCCGAGGTTGCACAGCAACTCCGGTGCCAACGCCGGGACCGCGACCTCGCGCAGGCGCACCATCGGCAGCCGCACCGACGACAACACGCTGCGGATCTCGGCCTTCACCTTCGGGTCCCCGCGCTTGCGACCCGGCGCGTGCCGGTACCAGGAGCCCGGCGCCACCGGGTCCCGCGTGGTCCAGTGGCGGTGCATCCGCTGGAGCACGGCCTCGGGCTCGTCGGCGCCCAGCCGGAGCCGCGCACCGAGCACCACCGCCTGCTCCTTGAGGTCCGCGAACGGGACCTCGCGGCGGACGTCGCGCGACAGAACGTAGACCGCGTCTACGATCTCGTCCCAGCCTTCGTCGTGGAGCAGGCTGGCGCCGAGGGTGCCGGGCACCACCGCGAACCGCTCGAGGCCCGTGCGCCCGGCTCGCGCTGCAGCATCGACCAGGACCGGGAGCAGGACCGCCGCGCCCACCTCCCAGAACCCGTCGTCTGCGGCCGCCACGCGTTCGTAGGTGCCGGCGAGCCGCACGACCGCGCCCGGGTGCTCCCCGTCGCGCGCCACGACCCGGGTCCCACTGCCGAGCACCCGGAGCTTCCAGTCGGCGCGCCGGCAGTCGCGGACGACGGTGGCGAGCTCGTCGTCGTCGTACACCCACACGAACGCGCCGCAAGCCCCCCCGGTGCGGAGGGCCAGGTGGCGGGCCAGGGGTTCGTTGGGGAGGACGACCACGTTCAGCCGAGCTTCTCGGCCAGCTCCCGCACCACCACGTTCACGTTGCCAGCGCCCAGCGCCACGACCACGTCCCCCGCGCGTACCGTGCCCGCCAGGTACTCCACGGCGGCCGCCAGGTCCGGCACTGCGCGCGTCTGGCGGTGGCCCCGCTGCAGCATCTCCGCAACCACCCGCTCGGCGTCGACGCCGGGGATGGGCTCCTCTCCCGCCGCGTACACCGGGCACACGACGACCTCGGAGGCGCGGTTGAACGCCGTACAGAACTCGCCCCAGAGGTCCCGCAGCCGGCTGTACCGGTGGGGCTGGAACACGGCCACGATGCGCCGGTCGGGGAACGCGGCCTCGGCGGCGGCCAGCGTGGCCTGGATCTCGACCGGGTGGTGGCCGTAGTCGTCGACGAGCAACACGCCGCGCGGCTCCCCGACCACCGTGAACCGGCGCTGGACCCCGGCGAAGCCGTTCAGGCCCTCCTGGATCTTGTCGAACGGGATGGAGAGCTCGAGCGCCGCCGCGATGGCGCCCGTCGCGTTCTGCGCGTTGTGGCGACCCGGTACCCCGAGCTCGATGGACCCGAGCTGCAGGTCCCCCTTCCACACCGTGAACGAGGTGCGCAGCCCGTTCGCGACCACGTTCGTGACCCGGTAGTCGGCCTGGCGCGCGAACCCGTACGTGACCACGCGGCGACGCACCCGCGGGATGAGCGCCTGCACGCGGGGGTGGTCGAGGCACAACACGGAGAAGCCGTAGAACGGCACGCGGTTCGCGAAGTCCGCGAAGGCCTGCTCGAGGTTCTCGACCGTGCCGTGGAAGTCGAGGTGCTCGGGGTCGATGTTGGTGACGAGGGTGACGGTGGGCGTGAGCACGTTGAACGTCCCGTCCGACTCGTCGGCCTCGGCCACCAGGTAGTCCCCGGCCCCGAGCTTCGCGTTCGAGCCCCCGAGCGCGTCGAGCTTGCCCCCGATGACGACGGTGGGATCGAGTCCCCCGGCCGCGAGGCACTGGGCCAGCATGGAGGTGGTGGTCGTCTTCCCGTGGGTGCCGGCGACCGCGAGGCCGTACTTGAGGCGCATCAGCTCGGCCAGCATCTCGGCCCGGCGGATGACGGGGATGCCGAGCCCTTCGGCGGCGCGGATCTCGGGGTTGTTGGAGCGGACGGCGGTCGAGATGACCACCACGTCGGCCTCGCCCACGTTCGCGGGGTCGTGGCCGAAGTACACGACGGCGCCGAGCTTCACGAGGCGGTCGATGGTGGGCGACGGCTTGAGGTCGCTGCCCGTGACGCGGAACCCGAGCGTGAGCACCACCTCGGCGATGCCGCTCATGCCGATGCCGCCGATGCCGATGAAGTGTACGACGCGGACCTTGCCACGGAACATGGGAACTCCGGAGGACTGCCGGGGGCGGCCAGCGGGGAACGGGGAGGGGCCGCGATCATAGCGCGCACGGCGTCGGTGGTGTAGCCCCGGTTACGTCGCTCCATGTCCCCGCGGCTCCGGCGCCTGGTGCTCGTCCTCGTGGCAGTGGTGTTGGTTGCGCTGCTCTGGTGGCTGTGGCCCGCCGCCACCACCCGGCAGGTCGGCCCGGAGGGTGGGCTCACGGCGACCCGGCGGCGGGGCAGGCCGGGGCCGGAAGTGCTGCCCGGCGGCGTGGGAGCCGGGCCGGCCGCTGCGGTAGAAGAGGAACTCACACCCGAGCAGGAGGCCCTCGCGCGGCCGTTCCTGGGGGTGACGACGGTGCTCGACAACGGCCTCACCGTGATCGTGATCCCGCGCGACGACACGCGGCTCGTCGCGGCCCGGATCGTGGTCCGCGCTGGAGGTTCGGACGACGACGTGCCCGGCGTGGCGCACCTGCTCGAACACCTCATGTTCCGGGGCACACCCGCGCTCGGAACCCTCGACTGGTCCCGCGAGTCACCGGCGCTCGACGAGGTCGGCCGCCTCCTGGAGGAGCTCGCCGGCCACCCCTCCCGAGACCTGGACGAGGAGCTGGCGGAGGCGGAGCGCGAAGCGGACGAGGTGGCGCTCGCCGGAGAGACGCAGGCGCTGCTCGAGCAGCTGGGAGCCACCCACGTCAACGGGACCACCACGCTCGACGCCACCACGTTCCACCTCGTGCTGCCCGCCCATGCCCTGGAGCCCTGGGCGTGGTTCGAGCTGGACCGGTTCTCCGGGCCGGCGCTGCGTGGGTTCCGGCTCGAGCGGAACATCGTCGGGCTGGAGCGGGTCCGCCGGAAGCAACACGTCGGGGGCGGGCCGTGGGGTCAGCTCCGCTCCTCGCTGTACCGGGGGCACCCGTACGCCCAGGGGGTGGCCGGTGACGACCACACCGTGGGGCGGTCGACGCCGTCGGACGCCCTCGCGATGTTCGACCGGTGGTACGTGCCCCGCAACATGGCCGTCGTGCTGGTCGGCCCGCTCGATCCCGAGGCCGCGATCGAGCTCGTCGCCGAGACGCTCGGGACGTTGCCCGACCACCCGGTTCCCCGCCGCGAGCGGCCCCCGCTCCCGGAGAACCGTGGCGAGGTCGCGGTCGACGGGAGGCACGAGCTGTTCGGGTGGGCGCTGCCCCCGATGTCCCCGGACGACCGCGCCGCGCTCCGGGTGGCCGCCGGATTGATCCAGCGGCGGCTGGACGAGGTGACTGGTGTCGTGACCTCCGAGTTCGCCGTGCGGCCCCTCGCCCAGGCGACGGAGGTGACGGCGAAACTGCTTTGTGATCAGACCTGCCGCTCCCTGCTCACCACCGAGCTGCAGCGGTTCGCCTCGGAGCTGCAATCCCCCTGCGCCGTCGCCCACGCGGCCGCCGGGGCGCGCTTCACCGCGCTGCGGGACCTCGAGGCCGTCGAGGACCATGCCGACGCCATCGGTGAGGCCTGGGTCCGCGGCGAAGGCCTGCCCGATCAACGCGCAGCCCTGTTCGCCCTGGGGAGCGTGACGCCGGTCTCGGTGCGCGAGGCCGCGCGGTCGCTCCTCGCAGGCCCTCCGGTGTGGGGCAACCCAACGCAGCAATCGGGCACGCCCGACCTGCCCCCGCGCCCGGTGGTGCCGCGGACCGGGCACCGGTCGGGACACTCCGAGCTGTACGAGCAGCTGGTCGTCCACGAGGTCAGCGAGGTCCCTCCACCGCCCTTGGAGGTGGAGCTCGACGCCGACGGACGGGTGGTGGTCGGTCCGAACCCGGTGAACGCGCTGTTCGAGGCCCGCATGCACTTCGCGGGCGGCTGGACGACGGACCCGTGGCGGTGCCGGGCGGTGGAGAACCTGATCCTGACGACCTCGGCGTGTGTGCCCGGGATCCCCGCCGGCACCCGGGTGAGCAGCGCCTGCGACGCCACCGACACCTGGATCACGATCGAAGGGGACGGCGCGACCGCCGGACAGGCGGTCGGTGGGCTCGTGCGCCGCCTCCCGGTCTGGGATCCAGCGCACTTCGGGTACGGAGCGTACTACCGGGGCCACGAAGACGCCGAGCAGCGCCGCTCCCGGGTGTTCGACGCAGAGGCCCTGCCACCTGCACCCACCGGAGAACCCCGTCCGCAGGACCTCGTGCAGGCGCTGGCTGCGCTCGGCCAGCCCGACCAGCTCGAGTTCGTCGGCAACCTACCGCTCGACGAGGTGTCGTCCTGGGTGGACCTCGCCGCGCCGCCTGCTCCCCCGGCGCGTCGGCCGCGGGCGGTGGCGCGCCCCACGGTAGTGGTGGATCCAGCGGCCGGTGACACCGTGCTCGTGCGCGTCCTGGCGCCCTGGCGGCCCGAAGACGATGCGGTGGTGACCTTCCTCGATGCCTGGTGGTCGGGTCCGGCGGGTGTGTTCTTCCGGACGGTCCGCGAGGAGGCGGGGCTGGCCTACACCGTCATCGCCACGCTCGACCGGGGGGCTGGGGCCGGAGCCCCCGTGATGCTCACGGCCAGGGGGACGGGTGCCGAGGCCATGCTCTCGGTCCTCGACGCCGAGCTGACCCCGCAGACCTTCGAGGACATCCGCGCGGCGGCCCTGCGCGATCTGGAGCAGGGGGTCCCGTTCCGGGAGGCGCCCGCGCTCGCCCGGCAGTTCGTCCCGCTCGGGTTCCCCGACGGCGATCCGATGGTGGCCCGACGCGCAGGTCTCCTGGGCCTGCGTCGCGAGGACGTCGTCCGCTGGCTCGCGACGGCCCGCCCCCCCATCGTGCGGACACCCTCCCTGGACCCGGCCGAGCGCCTGCGACTCGTGGCGCGCGGGGTCGACGTCCAGGTGGTGCCCTCGGCCGTCAGCCCCCCGTAGTCGTCCCGCAGACCCCGCAGAACTTCGCGGCCGCCGCGAGGGGCACCCCGCAGCCGCTGCAGGGCCGGGTCGCCGCCACCACCTGCGCGTGCGACGACACCGCAGTCTGCGCCATCTCCTTGGTGGTCTGGGCCACGTCGCGGTACGCGCCGCGCGCCACGGCCTCGGCGTCGCGCGAGCCGCCGAGCATGGACTCCACGAGCTTCTGGGTGCGCTCGTCCTTCGCGTCGGCCCGCGCCTCCGCCCGCTCCCGCTCCCGCCGCGCTGCCTCGCCGTCCGCGATCCGGCCCAGGGCCTCGGCGAACGCGGCCCCGTGGGTGGCGTCCGCCAGGCGCGTGGCCTGCATCGCCAACATCTGGGCCTCCGTCTTGCCTTCGAGGCGCGCCAGGACCTCCTGCTCGTGGCGGTGCTCGCGTTCGGCGACGTCCCGCTCCAGCGCCGACATCGCCGTCAGCTCCGCGAGCCGGGCCTCGCGGCGGAGGCGGTCCTCGTGGGCTGCGTCCTCGGCCTCCCGGCGGCGCCGCTCCGAGGCCTGGGCCAGCCGGAGGCGCTCGGCTTCGGCGTCGTGACCCAGGGCCTGCATCCGCCGCGCGTGGTCGAGGTCGGCGCCGGTCGACCCCTCCCGGTGGGCGCCCGCCCGCTCGGTCATCCGCAGCGCCCGCTCCGCTTCGTCGAGCCCCGCCTGGCGAGCGCGATCGGCCACCACCGCCTCCCGCTCGGCGAACGCGTGGTCCCGCGCCAACGACTGTTGTGCTCGCACCGCCGCGAAGGTCGCGGCCTCGAGCGAGCGCTCGCCTTCGCGCACCGCGAGCCACTCCCGCCCGACGGTGGCCGCTGCCCGGGCCGCGTCCATCGACGCCCGGGCGTTCAGCGTCCACGCGCCGGAGACGGAGCGCAGGTCGACGACGTCGAGCGCGGCCACGTGGTGGCCGGACGCGCGCAGCGGCTCGGTGATCGCGCGCTGCAGGGCCTCGGCGAGGCCCGAGAAGCCGGTGGCCACCGTCGCCGCCGCGAGGTCGTGGTCCCGGAGCCACGCGCGCGCCCCCGCTGCGAGGGCGGTGCGCAGCGACGGCGGCGCCACGTCCCCCACGAGGACCAGGGCCACGTCGAGCTCCACGGCGGTCCCGTCGCGGGTCACCAGACCCTCGGAGGCCCCGGTCGCGGGCTGCTTCGCGCCGCAGGTGGTGCAGAACGCCTGGCCTGCTCCGACCGACGCGCCACACCCGCTGCACGGCGGCGCCGTCGCCACCTCGCCACCCAGCGCCAGGTTCACCCGGTGCGTGGTGTCCTTGCGCGCGAACGCCACCTCCACCACCAGGCCCGTCCCCGCCAGCGCCCGCTCCTGCAGGCCGCGAGCGGTCGCGCGCTCGGCGGCGCGGAGATCGGCGCCGTGGGCCCGCACAGCGTCGGCGACCTGCTGTTCGAGGTCGGCGCGGAGGCGGCTGTGGAGCGCCGTCGCGGTCAGCGCGTCGGCGTCGCGGACCACGGTGTCCACGAACGCACCCAGCGCGGTGGGCGTCGCGGGCAGCGTGAACGTCGCGGTGACCTCGGTGGCGACCGTGCTCCCGGCGCGCGCGACCTCCGTCGTGTGCCCGGCCACCAGGGGGCGCCGGTCGACCAGGTACAGGGCGGTCCGCGCAGCGCCGGACCAGGCCTCGAGCCCGTCCCGGACGACGTCCCGGAGGCCGCTCGCCGTCAGCTGCTCTCCCGGGGGCAACACCCGGACCACGGCGCCGTCCCGCCACAACGCACCGACCGAGCCCGGAGGCACGCGGATCGAGCGGCTCGTGAACGCGTCGAGCAGCCGCCCGGCGAGGGTGCCCGCGAAGAACCCGTCGAGCTCGGCGCCACCGAAGGCCTGCCGGAGCTCGTCGCGCGACACCCGGCGCACCACCTCCGACGGGTCGCGCACCCAGACGCCCTCGGCCACGACGGAGCGCGCTGCGGTCGAAACCTTCGTCCCGCACGTGGTGCAGAACCGGGCCCCGGGGGCGAGCTGCACCCCGCACCCCGCGCACGTTGGCGCGAGCCGCTGGCCGCAGGCCACGCAGAACACGTTGCCGTCGGCGTTCGACGCGCTGCAGCTCCCACAGGTCAATTGGTCCCCCTCAAGGTGTGTTGTCGCGCGCCGTGAGCGTGGATTGCGGCTCGGCCGTGAGGCGGTCGCGGTGGACCCGGCACTCCAGCACCGTCACGGAGGCCCCGCGGTGGACGTGCACGGCCCGGTCCACGACGCCCAGCAGGTCGCAGCGCTCCAGCGTCAGGACGCGACCGGCGCCCGCTGCGGCCGCGCCCGTGTTCACCCGGGTGAACCGCGTGCCGGAGACGTGGACCCGCGCCCCCGCCGCGCCGTCGGTGGCGAACCCTGACCACGACACGTCCACCGCCACGCCGATGCCGCTGTCCTGGAGCTGGCCGCCCCGGATCTCGACCGTGGCGGGGCCGGTCACCGCGACCGCGCGCCCGGGGGTGAGGTTCTGCGGCGCGTCCGAGGAGACGGTGCAGCCGTCGAGCAGCACGCGGCCCGCGCGGATCTCGATCGCGTCGGCGGCATACCCGGACGGCGGGGCGGCTCCGCGCACGACGAGGCCGCGCACCACCACGTCGGCGGCGATCGTGAGCACCGGGCCCCGGGCGGCCTCCAGGGTCCCGTCGCCGGTGAGCTCGAGCCGCCGCTCCACGCGGAACGGCCCCTGGTGGACCCCGGAGACCGCGATCCGGGCGCCAGCGGGCGCCGCTGCGAGGGCCGCCGCGAGGGACTCCCCGGGCCCCACCCGACCCTCGCTGACCACCGCCGGCGCCACCGAACGCGGCGCGCGCGTGGACAACAGGAGGCCGCCGCGGCCGTCGTGCCCGAGCACCGTCACGTCCAGGCGGTCCCCCGGCCCCAGGACGCCGCGCAGCGCGGGGTCCTCGAGCTCCACCAGGACACCGTGTACCTCGCCGAGCGCGATCACCGGCGCCTCGCCCCCGGACACCACGACCCCGGCGCCGCGGACGCCGACCGCCGGCAACACCACCCCCTCCCCTGGCTCGGTGGCTGCTCGCGGCGCGGGTCCCGCCGACACGGGGATGGGCCGCCAGCGAGCCTCGGCCAGGAGGCCACCGCGCGGCGCCGCGCCGATGTTCTCGAAGATGCCGACCTTCTGCGAGCGCGCGTCGATGTGGATCGACTGGTGGAGCGGGGCCGCCGCGCCCACCTTGAACGGCAGCTCGTCGGCGTGGAACACCGCTGCGCCGGCGCCGAAGCCCGTGGCGGTGAGCTCCAGCCGCAGCGAGTGGTGTCCGGCCCGTTCCGGCGACACGACCAGCTGGAGGAAGGCGCTCTCCCCGGGCCCCGTGACCCCTGCTGCCGCCACCTGCTGGACCTCGCGCGAAGTGGACGACGTGGCGGACAAGGTGATCGCCAGGGCGCGTCGCCCTCCGTTGCGGACCCGAAGCCGCACCACGCAGCGCTCGCCCACCCGGAACTCGTCGAGCGTGACGCTGTCGACGTCGAGCTCGAGGGGCACCGCCGCAGCTGCCGGCTTCACCAGCCGCTCGTGGGTCGCCGCGCGGATCCGCAGCTCTCTGCGGAGGGCCGCGAGCTCCTCGACCGCCCACGCCTCGACCCGGTGGCCCAGCGCGGCCACGGCTTCTGCGTACCGGGCCACGTCGGCCGGGTCCTCGTCGGGTACACGCGACCCGCAGGACCCGCAGAACCGGGCCTCCTCGGGCAGCGCCGCCCCACACGCCGGGCACGGGAGCGTCACCACTTCCAGAACTCCCACCACCGCGCGGCGGGCGGGGTCCCCTCCGGCGCAGGTTCGGGTGTCGCTGGTGGTGGTGAGGGTGGTGGTGAGGGTGGTGGTGGGCGCGGCG
>JBIKWC010000507.1:0-3252 GCA_044356535.1 Myxococcota bacterium | reverse complement strand
GGTGTGCGGCGTCGTCCCGGTGTGCGGGGTGGTCGCCGTGTGGGTGTCGGAGTCTGTATCGGTGTCGGTGTCCGAATCGGTGTCGGTGTCGGTGTCGGAATCCGTGTCCGAATCGGTGTCCGAATCAGTGTCGGTGTCGGTGTCGACGGTGGTCGAGTCGAGCGTGCTGTCGGTCTTGTCGCCCCCGCCCGAGCAGCCGAGGCCGGCGGAGAGCGACAGGATCAGGGACGAACGGAACCAGGAGAGCTGCGACACGGGGACCCCCAGGTGGGCAGTCTAGCCCGCCCGCCCCCCCAGCACACCGCGCCCCGCAAGCACGCCGCGCGTCAGATCACTTGCACTCGCCGGCGGGGACCGGGGCTGCAGCGGCGGCGTCGTCCGTGAGGACCTTGGCGCAACCCGCGAGGCCCTGGTTGTCCTTGCAGTACTCCTGCTGGAGCTTGCCCACCTGGATGGCGTTGAACTCGCGGCGGTTGTTGGCGAGGAACGTGGGGCTGGCGCCGAAGCCGAGGCCCTGGGCCACCGCGAAGTCTTCGCGGAGGAGGTTCTTGCCCTCGCCATCGAAGCAGGCCTGGATGACCGCGGGGTCCATGCCGGACGACGTGGCGCAGCCCTGCCATTCGGCCGACTTGTAGTCCTTCGAGCGGCACGCCATGTACTGCAGGAACTGGTGGTCGTTCGGGTACTTCACCTCGGCGCAGAGCTCTCGCACGTCCTCGTCGACCTCGGCCGGGCCGTGCATCGACGTGAGCTGGCCGTCCTGCTCGTTGCCGATGAAGTGGACGTCGAGCTCCACGTCGCCGCCGAACTCCTTCACGAAGTCGTTGGCCGCGATCATGGCCTTGGCGCCGTACGGGCACTGCGACATCACGAACAGGTCGAGCTTCTTCGGGATCTCGGTGCGGCACACGAGCTGCTCCTTGCAGCCGTCGTCGGCGCAGTCGGCGAGGCCGTCCGCGTCGTCGTCAGCAGCGTTGTCGCAGATCTCGGCCGTGGGGTCGAACTTGCCGCCGAGCTTGAGCTCCTGGTACTTGCCCATGGGACGCAGGAACTTGCCGATCGCGGCCTTGCCGTCGGCGTCCTTGTCGACCGACTCGTCGAACAGGACGACCGGGAGGTGCTTGAATTGGGCGTCGGCGCCCTTGAGCTCGGCGTACAGCGCCTTGCCTTCGGCGGAGCCGTAGTCCACGTAGGTGACCTGGAGGCCGCCGAACTCGTTCTTGAGGCGGGGTTCGAGGCGCTTGAGGTCGCACTCCTCGCCGCAGCGCTCGTCGGAGAAGAAGGTGGCCGCCACCTTCGGGGCCTCCGGGATGGACTTGCAGGCCTCGGGGCCGTTGTCGACCGCCGCGCACACCGCCTTGAGGAAGTCCGTGGGCTTGCGACCGCCCGTGTACTTCTCGCCGTTGAGGAAGATGGTCGGGGAGCCGGTCGCGTGGCGCTCCGCGGCGGCGGCATAGGACTTCGCGAGCAGTTGCTGGCCATCGTCGCCGTTGATGCAGGCCTCGACGCCTTCGGCCGAGATGCCGTTCGCGGACGCGCAGTCGCGCCAGTTCGTGTCGACCGCCTTCGGGTTCTCGTTCTGGCACTCGATGAAGTCGAGCGACTTCTCGGGGGCGAGGGAGTTGGCGCACAGCTGGGCGATGTTGCCGCGGACCTCGGCCGGCCCGTGCATGGACGTGAACGCGCCGGGCTCGCCGTCCCCGATGTAGTCGATGGTGAGCTCGAGGGCGCCGCCGAGCTGCTCCTTGACGGGCGTGATGGCCTTCTCGACCTGCACGCCGTACGGGCACTGGGACATCACGAAGAACTCGAGCTTCGCGGTCTTCCCGGTGTACGCGGCGCCACCGCCCTCCTTGCCAGGGCCCGTCTCGGTGCCGCAAGCAGCGAGGAGCGCGATCATCGCGACCGAACCGAACGCTCCGAACATCGTCGTCTTCATGGGGTCCTCTCGTGGAAGCCCTCTCTACCCCCGGGGCCGCGGGTGCGTCGAGTCACGGACCGTCAATCCGTGCCGGACCGCCAGCGGCGGTCCTCGGGTGTTACAGCCGCAGGCCACACCGGAGGCCCCCGATGGCTGGCATCGACTACACGTCTCGGATTCCGAACAACGTGAACCTCGGGGGCGACACCCGACTGCAACGGGCGCTCGAGAAGTGGCAGCCCGCCTTCCTCGACTGGTGGCAGCAGATGGGCCCGGACGGCTGGCAGGGAACCGACGTGTACCTGCGGACCGCCGTGTCGACCGAGAAGGGCGGATGGGCGCACTTCGACTACGTCAAGATGCCCGACTACCGGTGGGGCATCTTCCTCAACGACGCCGAGCCCGACCGCCGCATCGGCTTCGGCGACCACGTGGGCGCGCCCGTCTGGCAGGAGGTGCCCGGCGAGTACCGGAACATCCTCCGTCGCATCATCGTCACCCAGGCCGACACCGAGCCCGCCTCGGTCGAGCAGCAGCGGTTCCTGGGCGCCACCGCTCCATCGCTCTACGACCTCCGCAACCTGTTCCAGGTCAACGTCGAAGAGGGCCGCCACCTGTGGGCCATGGTGTACCTGCTCCACGCGCACTTCGGCCGCGATGGGCGCGAAGAGGCGGACGAGCTGCTGGCCCGCCGCTCCGGCGACGAAGACAAGCCCCGCATCCTCGACGCGTTCAACCAGCAGTGCCCCGACTGGTTGACCTTCTTCTGCTTCACGACGTTCACCGATCGCGATGGCAAGTACCAGCTCGGCGCGCTCGCCGAGTCCGCGTTCGACCCGCTCTCCCGCACCTGTCGGTTCATGCTCACCGAAGAGGCGCACCACCTGTTCGTGGGCCAGACCGGCGTGGAGCGCGTGCTGCGCCGGTCCTGCGAGCTCGCGCGGCTCGACCCGGACGGCGACGTGCGCCGGATGGGCGGCGTCGACTTCGACACGATCCAGAAGTTCGTGAACTTCTGGTTCTCGTACAGCCTCGACCTGTTCGGCTCGGAGGTCTCCTCCAACGCCGCGGACTTCTTTGCGTCGGGCGTGAAGGGTCGGTGGAAGGAAGACAAGTACCAGGACCACGTCGGACTCGGGGCGGTGATGAACGTGCCGCACCTGGACGGTGGTCGTGTGGTCGATCGCGACATCCCGCTGCGCAACGCGATGAACGAGGTCCTCCGCAGCGAGTACGTCGCCGACTGCGAAGGCGTCCTCGAGAAGTGGAACAAGGCGCTCGAAGAGGAGGGGGTCTCGTTCCGCGTGAAGCTTCCGTCCGTGCGCTTCCAC
>JBIKWC010000032.1:0-41867 GCA_044356535.1 Myxococcota bacterium | reverse complement strand
TGGTCGACGTTGTCGCCCGCGATCTCCACGGCGCCGGGCCGGATGGCGGATTGCCCGTCGTTGCAGTCGATCGCGTCCCCGGCGACGCCCTCGTTGGCGTCGTTGCAGTCGGTGTCCGTGGACGTGAACGTGGTGGTGAGGCGGGCGCCGTCGTTGTCGGCGTCGGTGAAGCAGAGCTCGTCGGTGTCACAGTTCTGGTCGACGTTGTCGCCCGCGATCTCCACGGCGCCGGGCCGGATGGCGGATTGCCCGTCGTTGCAGTCGATCGCGTCGCCGGAGACGGCCTCGTTGGCGTCGTTGCAGTCGAGGTCGGTGGACACCACGGTGGTGGTGAGGCGGGCGCCGTCGTTGTCCCCGTCGGTGTAGCAGAGCTCCTGGCGGTTGCAGTCCTGATCGATGCCGTCTCCGACCACCTCCGGGGCGCCGGGCTCCACGGTGTTGTCGCCGTCGTCGCAGTCGGTCGCGTAGGTGGTGCCGTCGCCGTCCGCGTCCGGGTTGGTGGACGACGAGCTGCCGTTGGCCCCGCTGGCGCCGTCGAGCTCGCTCCCGCTGCTGCCCGACCCGCCTCCACTCCAGCCGCCGAGATCGAGGGTGCAGGCGCCGGTGAATCCGTAGTACAGGACCCGTCCGCCGCCTCCGCCGCCTCCGCCGTCGTCGCCCCCGTCGCCGCCGTATCCGCCGTGGACGTCCAGCGTGGCGCCGACCGGGCACGAGCTTCCCGTGCGGCCCGACAGCAGGATGGCGCCGCCGGAGCCGCCGCCACCGCCGTCGTCCCCGCCACCCACGCTCTCCCCATCACCACCGCTCGCGTCGATGGAGGCGCCGGTGTAGAGCCGCAACGCGGCCCCGGCCCCGAAGTGCACCGCACCGCCACCGTTCCCGCCATCACCTGCGCCGCCGCCGCCGTCGGTCGACCGGGCGCCGCCCGACCCGCCGTTCAGGGTGAGGGTGAGATCGCCGTACGTGACGCCGCCGGTGCCGCCGCCACCACCGTTGCCTCCCGCGCCGCCGTGGCCCGCTCCGCCGGCGCCGCTTCCCCCGCCGCCCCCGACCTGCCCGGCGCCTGGGCCGCTGCCATTTCCACCGGACCCGCTCCGACCCAGGTGTCCCCCCGGCCCAGCGGCGACCCACGCGTTCGCGTCGGCCCGGACCGTGCCCCGGAGGTCGAGGTCCCCCTTCGACAGCAACACGAACGGGCGTGTACCGGTGACGGTGAGGTCCGTGATGTCGACGTCTGCGAACGTGAAGACGGCGGCCCCGCCAGCGTCGACGAAGCCGTTGTACGACGGGCCGGCCGAGACCTGCAGGGTCGGCGGAGACGAGGTCGTGTCCACCGTGATCGAGCTCGCGGTGACCAGGGAGGGCGCGAGCTCGGCGTAGTCGCTCGGGTCCCGTGGGACCGCCCACGCTTCGTCCGCTACCAGCACCAGCAGCTGGACCAAGAAACCCTCCCGCCGCTCCAGGATAGGCGGACCCTCCCGCTGGGTCTACTCCGGGGTCGACGGCACGGCGAGCCACCTGGCGCCGCCCTCCTCGACGTGCCACGCCGCCGGGAGCTTCTCGGCGGTCGCCGCATCGAGCCGCACGCGGTCGACGCCGCCCCCCTGCTCGAGCGCCATGGCTTCGCGGACGGCGGCACCCCAGACGTCGTAGGCGTACCGGGTGCGTCCGATCACGCCCGCCACCACCGGACCGGTCGCCACGCCCATCCGCAGGCCGATGTCGCGGCCGGTGTCCCGGCGGATCTCGCGGACCGCCCGGACCATGTCCGCCGCCAGGGCCGCCGCTGCTTCGGCGTGGTCGGCGCGGGGCCCCGGCAGTCCGGCACACGCCAGCCACGCGTCGCCGAGGGTCTTGATCTTCAACACGCCGTGGCGTTCGCAGAGCTCGTCGAAGCGCCCGAACACCAGATCGAGCAGCTCACCGAGCTCCACGGGGGTCAACAGCTCGCACAGGGGCGTGAAGCCCGCGAGGTCGGCCAGCACCACGGTGACCTGGGGATGGACCTCGGCGAAGGTCCGCCCGTGCGTGTAGCGCATCCGCTCGCTGATCTCGGGGTGCAGGATCGAGTGGAGGAGCCGCTCGGTGCGGACGCGGGCCGCGCCGACCTCTCGCTCCCGCAGGAACGCTTCGCGCGCATCACCCTCGAGCGTGCGCGACACGAACGCGCCGATCGCGTTGGTGGCGACCACGTAGAACCCGGCGAACCCCAGGTGCACGGGGTCGCCGAGGGGGCTCGCCGCGAGGAGGGCGAGCGCCGCCAGGGTCACACCGCCGGCCAGGAGGGTGGCGTGCCGGAACCGCATCCGAGACGCCCCGTACACGAACGACACCGCCACCAACAGGCCCACCGCGCCGGCCGGCACCCAGCGGCTCTCGCCGGTGGTGATGCCGATGGCGCCGAGGGTCAGGAGCCCCCCGAGCGCGACGGTCCCCTCGGCCAGCAGCAGCGCGGGCAGGTGGCGCTCGTAGAACCCGCGCAGGCGGGGAAGAAAGAACGTCGGCACGAACAGGGTGAGCGCGGCGACCACGACGAACCGCACCGCCGTCATGGCGACGAGGGTGTCCCCGGCCACCACCGCGCGGTCGACGACGGCGAAGGCGCCGAACAACGTGGGCAGCAGCACCACGCCCACCTGGTAGTAGCCCCGCCACTGGCGGGCGAAGTCGGTGAGGTAGGCCTCCTCGGCGGCGGGGTCGGCGAAGGCCTGGGAGCGCCACATCAGCGCTCTCCCTCGAGCCAACAGGTCCGCAACACGCCTTTGCCCTTGATGGGCACCTCGCCGCGCGGCGACAGGACGAAGTGGTCGCTGAGCAGCCGGGCCGCGGCCTCGGAGACCTGGATGCGGTCGGCTGCGCCGTGGGAGTCGAGGCGCGAGGCGGTGTTGACGGTGTCGCCCCACACGTCGAACGCGTACCGGGTGCGGCCGACGACGCCAGCCACCACGGGCCCCGTGGCCAGGCCCACGCGCACCGCCAGGGGAGCCGACTCCTCCGCGCCGATGGCTGCGACGAGGGCCCGGAGGGAGAGCGCGAAGCGGGCAGCCCGCGCCAGGTGGTCGGTCTGGGGCTCGGGGACCCCGGTCGCGAGCAACACGGTGGCGCCGATGGTCTTGATGCGCTCCACCCCTGCGGCCACGGCGGCGACGTCGATGGCGCCGATGACGCGGTCGAGCAGCGCGACGGCAGCGAGCGGCGAGTACCGGGCGGGGTCGAAGCCGGTCACCGTCGCGAACACGACGGTGGCGTCGCGTCGGTCGAGGTGGGGCCCCGGACCCGACTCGAGCCTGCGCGCGAGCACGTCCGGCATGAGGTTGCGCAGGAGGGTCTCGGAGCGCCGCCGCTCCCGCTCGAGCTCCCGCCGGCGGAGGAAGTCGGTGCGGGCGTGGGCCTCGCGGGACCACGACACGAGGAAGCCGACGACCAGCGCCGAGCCTCCGCCCGCTGCCGAGAGCAGGAGGAACTCGGGCGTGCTGGCCGGTGAATTCGTCAGGGTGCCCACGAAGCCGATCGCGGTGCCCACGCCGATCGGGGCGGCGTACGCGAACCGGAGGCCCGAGGCTCCGAACAGCGCGAGCAGGCCGAACAGCAGCGAGGGGATCGAGAGCAGCAGCTGATCGGGCGTGGCGTCCGCGGCGATCGTGTGGCCGATGGGAAACAACCCCCCGAACGTCACGATCGCCAGCCACGCCACGGCCGGTTGTCCCCAGCGGGCCAGGCGCTCCACGCTGCTGCCGAAGAACACCGGGAGGGCCGGGACCAGCAGGACCAGCATCGCGAGCCGGGCGGTCCACAACGCGCCGTACACCGCGGGGAACGCCACCCGGTCGACGAACCCGAACGCCGCGACCACGCCGATCAACACGCCCACCGCGATGCGCTGGCGCGCCCCGGACCGTTGGGCCCAGTCGAGCCACCACGCGGTCTCGAGCTCCGCGGACGGCAGCGTGAGGGTGAAGCGGTTCACGCGCGGACGCTACCACTGGTCGCGCGGGCCGCGGACCACGTAGGCCCACCCCACGGTCCGGAGGGGATGCACCACCGTCAACAGGCCGCCCGCGTCGTGCGCCAGGGGACGGTGCCCGATCGCAGCGGAGACCACGTCCTGGTCGTCGAACAGCGGCATCGGCAGCGCGCCGTCGCGGAGCTCGGGCAGGTCGCCCCGATCGGTCGACGACACGATGGTGTGGCCGGAGCTGTCGAGCAGGTACGACGAGGCACCCTCCCACGCCAGCAGGTCGCCGATCAGCTGGTCGAGGGGCAGCTTGATGGACGCCACCCCGAGGAGGACGCCAGTGTCGGGCTCGCGGACGGGCGCCGAACACGGGAGCAACACGCCGAGGCCGCTCGAGTCCACGTACGGCGCGCCCCACACCGGCCCGGTGGCGCCCAGGGCGACCGTGTACCAGGGGCGGAGCCGGGCGTCGTAGCCTGCCGGGAAGTCAGCGTGTCCCGGCCACGACATGGACAGGCCGGTCGTGAGACCGAGCGAGACCCAGGCGATGGGCGGCGGAGACGCTGCACCCGCCGGATCCACCTCCGGGCCCCCGGCGGAGCGCAGGGCAGCAGCCCGGAACCCGCGCGCCAGGGGCGCGAGGACCCCGGCGGTGTCCGGGTGGCTCCCGTCGGGGGTGGTGAACACCGCGGTCCGGAAGTCGACCACCTGGCGGTACGCCGGCGAGGGGGCCGCCGTGGGTGGGGTGGTCTCGGGGAGGTCCGCGAACCACACGCCGGCTGTCCCGGCCCCGGCGCCGTGGTGCATGCGCTCGGCAGCGACCGCGGCGAGCTCGCCCAGGAGCCCCTCGTCGCGGGCGAGCCGGGCGTCGATGTGCCCCGCCCGATCCGCGACGGCTGCCACGCTGGCTGCGAGCTCGGCTTCGTGTGCGCGGGCCTCCTCCCGCTGGCGCGCCGCGCGCACCTCGACCGCCGCCAACGCGACACCGGCCGCTGCCGCTAGCCCGACACCCAAGGCCAGGGTGGCCTCGCGGTGACGACCCACCCAGCGGGCCGCCCCCTGGATCCAGCTGTCCGGGGTGGCCTGGACCGGCTCCCCCGCGAGGTAGCGGCGCAGATCGGCCGCCAGCGCAGCGACCTCCGGGTAACGGTGCCTGGGGTCGAGCGACGTGGCCTTGGTGAGGATGGCCACCAGCTCCCGCGGCGGCCGGGCGCCGCTGCGGAGGACGGGGACGACGCGCTCCCCGAGCGAGTTGGCGAGCGCCCGCTCGAGCGCGGTGCGGCCCTGTACCGCGTCGCGGAGCGTGACCACCTCCTGCAGCACGAGCCCGAGCGAGTACTGGTCCTGGCGGGGATCGGGGGCGGCGCCATTGGCCTGCTCGGGCGCGAAGAACCCGGGCGTCCCCTCGAGCGACGAGGGCTCGGACTCGGGGCCGGTGGCGGTCCCCCAGTCCATCACCCACACCTCCCCGTGCCGCCCCACCATCACGTTCTCGGGCTTGAGATCGCGGTGCACGACCCCCCGGACGTGCGCGAAGTGCACGGCGTCCGCGATCTTGAGGAACACCTCGAGGCGGCCGGGCAGGTCCGCGCGATCGTCGAGCTGGTGTGCGTCGAGCGCAGCGCCCCGCTCCTGCAGCCACGTGTGCAGCGTGACCCCGTCGACGCGCTTCATGGCGTAGGCGGGGAGGCCGTCGCCGGTGCGCAGGAGCGCGTGGAGGGGCACGATGCCGGGGTGATCGAGCTGCCCGGTGATGCGCGCCTCGGACAGGAACCGGCGCTCGACGCCCGGGCCCCCCGCGTGGCGGCGCGCCAGCACCTTCACGGCCACCTCCCGGCCGAGCTGCGGATCGGTGGCCGACCAGACCACCCCCATCGCGCCCTCTCCGAGCGCGCCGCCTACCTCGAGTCCGGCCAGCGCCGGTCGGGGTCCGTGGGGGTCGGGTCCGTCTGCCAGGTGAACTCCGTGACGAGCGAGTGTACCCCTCCGCGGCCCGTCCGCAGTTACCGGGCCCGGCGGAGGTTGCGTGGGTGACCCGGTCCGGCAGTTCGACTTCCTGGTGCTCGGTTCGGGGGTGGCCGGCCTGTGGTTCGCGCTGCGCGCTGCAGAACACGGGCGCGTCGCGGTCCTCACCAAGGCCCAGCCCACCGAGTCCAACTCGGCGTACGCGCAGGGCGGCATCGCGGCCGTGTGGGACGAGTCCGACGACTTCACCCACCACGTCGAGGACACGCTCGTCGCCGGCGCTGGCCTCTGCCGGCGCGACGCGGTCGAGGTCACGGTGCGGGAGGGCCCGGACCGCGTGCGCGAGCTGATCGAGCTGGGCGCCCGCTTCACCACGCGGGAAGGCGAGCCGGGCACCTACGATCTGCACCGCGAGGGGGGCCACTCCCACCGCCGGATCCTCCATGCGGCCGACTTCACCGGCAAGGAGATGGTCCGGGCGTTGTACGCAGCAGCGGCGGTCCACCCGAACGTCACCCTCCTCGACCACCACCTCGCGGTGGAGCTCATCACCGAGGCGTGGCTGGCGCGACGGGTCAACGCGATCCCCCCGAGCGACGACCACGTGCGGGGCGCCTACGTCCTGAACGAGGCGACGGGGGTGGTCCAGGCCTTCTCCGCGCGCGTGGTGGTGCTGGCGACCGGGGGCGCCGGCAAGGTCTACAAGTACACGACCAACCCGGGGGTGGCGACCGGCGACGGCATGGCGATGGCCTGGCGGGCCGGCGCGCGCATGGCGAACATGGAGTTCGTCCAGTTCCACCCGACGGCCCTGTTCCACCACGCGGAGCACCACTTCCTGATCTCGGAGGCCCTGCGCGGGGAAGGCGGCAAGCTCGTGTTGCCCGACGGGTCTCGGTTCATGCCCCGCTACGACCCCAGCCGCGCCGAGCTCGCGCCCCGAGACATCGTCGCGCGCGCGATCGACGCCGAGCTCAAGCGCCTGGGCCTGGACTGCGTGTACCTGGACATGACCCACCTGTCGCGCGCCGAGCTCGACCACAAGTTCCCCACGATCTCGGCCAAGCTCACCTCCCTCGGCATCGACATGGCCACGCAGCCCATCCCCGTGGTGCCCGCCGCCCACTACATGTGCGGGGGCGTGGTCTCCGATCTGCACGGCGAGAGCTCGATCCGGAACCTGTTCGCCGTGGGCGAGGTGAGCTGCACGGGCCTGCACGGCGCCAACCGCCTCGCGTCGAACTCGCTGCTCGAGGCCATGGTGTTCGCGCATCGCGCCGCCGACGAGGTGCTGCGCCGCCTGCCGGACCTCCCGGCCCCGAGCGCGCTGCCCGACTGGGACCCCGGCAAGGCCGTGAACAGCGACGAGCTCGTGGTGATCAACCAGACCTGGACCGAGATCCGCTCGTTCATGTGGAACTACGTCGGCATCGTACGCACCCACCGGCGGATGGAGATGGCGCGGCGGCGCATCGCGCTGCTCAAGGACGAGATCCGCGACGCGTACTGGGACTTCCGCATCACCCGCCCGCTCGTGGAGCTGCGCAACCTGCTCAACGTGTCCGACATGATCGTGAAGTGCGCCCTCCGCCGGCGGGAGAGCCGCGGCCTGCACTACGTCCTCGACTTCCCGGAGCCCGACGACCGGTTCCTCGAGGACACCGTCATCCAGAGGTTCCTGTGAGCACCTGCCCCTGGGACGCCTGGGATCCGGGTACGGTCGCGTTCTGCGAGGAGCGGCGGTGCGCCTGGGTCGCGGAGCCGGCGAACACCTGGTCGTCGCTCGGCTACGTGCTGGTCGGCGGCTGGTTGCTGGTCGAGGCGGTGCGGCGGCGCGATCCGCGGCTCGTGGCGCTGGCCGTTGCCGAGATCCTGATCGGCCTGGGCTCGGTGGCGTTCCACGGCACCGGGACGTTCGTGGGCGAGGTGTTCGACCAGGCTGGCATGTTCATGTTGTCGGCGCTGTTGCTGGCGTTCGCTGCGGCGCGCGCGTATGCGTGGCAGGCGCAGACCACGGCCCTGGTGTACGCGGGGCTCGTCACGGCGTCCACGGCGGCGTTGCTGGTGGTGCGGCCCATCGGGATCCCGCTGTTCGCGGCGCAGCTGGTGGCGGGGCTCGGGTGGGAGCTGGCGCACTACCGGCGCTCGGAGCGTCCGGCGGACTTCGTGGATCTGCAGCGCGGGCTCGGGATCTTCGCGGTGTCGTTCGTGATCTGGGTGGGCGACATCAGCCGCGTGGTGTGTGTCCCGACGAACCACGTGTTCACCGGCCACTCGGCGTGGCACCTGCTGAACGCTTGGTGCATCGAGCGCCTGTTCCGGTTCTACGCGCTGCGGTTCAGCCCTTCGCGCTGAGCCGCAACACTGCGATGCCGGCCACGATGAGCGCCACGCCCGCGAACCGCGGCCAGGTCGCGGGCTCCCGGAGCACGACGACGCCGATGATCGCGGTGCCCACAGCGCCGATGCCCGTCCACACCGCGTAGGCCGTGCCCACCGGCAGCGAGCGCAGGCCCAGCGCCAGGAACCCCATGCTCCCCGCGAGCGCCGCCAGCGTGCCCACGAGGATCAGCGGCCGCTCGGTGGACGACGACTTCAGCCCGATGGCCCACACGACCTCGAGCAGCCCGGCGATGGTGATGGCGAGCCAGGGGTTCACGCGTCGCCTCGGAACACGCCGGGGATCCACCGCTTGAGCAGCAGCTCGACGCTGTCGGCGCGCAGCGGCCAGCCGACCACCTCGTCGACGCCCTCGATCGGGCCGACGCTCACCACAGGGAGCTGCTCGCGGAGCGCCACGCGCCGCGCGGTCGCGACGATCTTCGCCATGGCCTCGAGCGGGAGGCCGGTGCCTACGAACACCAGGTCGACCGGTGCGCGCTCGATCGCCGCCCTGGCCTCGGACACCGAGGTGGCGAGGTCGACGCCGCATCCGAACGCCCGGAACAGCGCGGGCACCACGGACTGGTTCACCGGGTTCGCCTCGATGACGAGGAGCGTCACGGGCACCGCTGTCCGCTCGCGGCGGGTCGGAGACTCCGTGAACGCGTCCGCGAGCACGCGCCGGACGTCGGTGATGGTGGCCGGCTTGCGGAGCACGGGACCGGTACGGCCGGTCAACGGCGAGCTCGTGACGGAGACGACGAGGCGCTTGCGGAAGGTGAGCGAGGAGGCGTGGCGGTCCAGCAGGGTCGTTTCGGCGAACACCAGCGAAGGCGAGTGCGCCACCACCAAGCGCTCCGCCACCCGGATGTCGGTGGCCGCCACCGCCCGGGCTCCGGTCGAGCAGACCAGGGCTGCGAGCGCTTCGGCGGCTCCGGCGTGGGCGTCGAGGATCAGGACCGTGCGGTCGAGGTGCTGGTGCCGCCGGTCCGGTTCGGAGGGCGCGGTCTCGGCGGGGAGCGAGACGGTGAAGGTGGTGCCAACCCCGACGCGGCTCTCCACCGTGAGGGTGCCCCCCATTCCCTCCGTCAGCCCCCGCGAGATGAACAGGCCGAGGCCCGTCCCTCCGAACCGGCGCGTCGTGGCAGCGCCGTCGACCTGGTGGAACGGCGTGAACAGCCGCTCGAGGTGCGGGGCTGGGATGCCGATCCCCGTGTCGCGCACCCGGACCTCCAGTCCCCGTCGCGACGCTGAGACCTTGAGCTCGATCTCGCCTGCGGAGGTGAACTTGACGGCGTTGGCCACGAGGTTGACCAGCACCTGGCGGACGCGGGTGGGATCCAGGCGGAGCCGATCGGGGACATCGACGTCGACGTGGGCGTACAGCTCGAGCCGCTTGCGTCGCGCGGCCTCCGAGAACAGGGACACCACCACGCCGGCGAGGTCGCGGACGTCGGTCGGGACCGCTTCGAAGTCCATGGCGTCGGCCTCGATCTTGGCGAAGTCGAGCACGCCGTCGAGGGTTTGCAGGAGGAGCTGGCCAGACCGGTGCACGGTCTCCGCGCAGTGGCGCTGGTCGGGGTCGAGGTGGGTCTCGAGGAGCAGCTCGCTCATGCCGATGACGCCGTTGAGCGGGTTCCGGATCTCGTGGCTCACGGTGTGGAGGATGTCGGTGCGCGCCGAGGTCGCCGCGCGTGCCGTGCGCACTGCTTCTTCGAGCTGCGCCACGTCCCTCGCGCGCCGCGCGCGCTCGCGGGGGATCTGGCCCACCGCGACGAACACGCCGCCAGCGAGCAGGAACAGCAGAAGACCCACCGCCGTCCGGCTGTCCCGGGCGCGCTCGATGCTGGCCGCCCACTCCTCGGCCGGGAAGTCGATGCCCACCACTGCCTCGACGGCGCCGGACGCGTCGTGCAGGGGCACGTGCGCGGTCACCCACGCGCCCCACCGGTCCACCACCACCTCGTCGGAGAAGCTCGGCTCGCCGGCGAGCGCGGCGCGGAGTCCGTCGTCCACGTCTTCCTCGGGGTACTCCTCGCCCACCGGCGTCCGTTGCTCGCGCTCGCCCTGGTACGCCCCGTCGCGGTCGTAGTCGGTCTCCGCGTCCACCACGAACACCACGGTTCCATCGGGCCGCTGCCGCTGCGTGTAGATGTCGGCGACGACCGGGTTCGCGGCGAGCCACCGGATCTCGGCTTCGATGAGCGCGCGGTACCGCGGGTCGTCCGGGGGCGTGTCGAGCGCCACCTCCGCGTGCCCGAGCCGCTCGAGCTCCCGCGCGTACGTGGGCGCCATCCCTTCGACCAGCGACCGCTGGTGTGCCGTTTCGAGCTCCGCGGCGCGACTGCCCCACCAGGACGTGGTCGCCACCAGGCCGGCGGCGGTGGCCAGCCACCCCACGACGAGCGGGCGGGAGCCCACGTGCAGGGCCAGCCGGACAGCCACCGACCCGGTCACACCCATCGCCGCGATCAAGAACAGCGCCCAGGTGGACGTGGGGCCTCCTGTGTCGACATATCGGCCCAACCGGCGAGCTGTACAGGCGAGTCAGGTGAACCGTTGCTCCGCAGTGGGTCCGGCCCCCACGGCTGCGCAGAGGTCGTCGGGGTTGGTCGGGACCGCTGCGGTCAGCACCTCCGGCCCGGTGAGCGAGACGTGGACATCGTCTTCGACGCGGATCCCGCCGAAGCCCTCCCAGCTCCGGGCGCGGGCGAAGTCCACGTGGCGACCCAGCCGGTCTGCCAGCGCGGCGTCCCGGAGGATCGCGGGGACGACGTAGAAGCCGGGCTCGACGGTGACCACCCAGCCGGGTTCGAGCGGCAGGTTCAGCCGGAGGAAGCGGGTGCCGAACTGCGGGGAGCGCCCGACGCCGGGGGGGTAGGCGGGCCGATCTCCGAAGTGCTCGAGGTCGTGGACGTCGAGGCCCAGCAGGTGGCCGACACCGTGCGGGAAGAACACCGCGTGCGCTCCGGCCTCCACCAGCGCGTCGACCTCTCCGCGGAGCAGGCCCTCGTCGACCAGCCAGCGCGTGAGCACCCGGCACGCGGCGAAGTGCACCTCGCGGTACTCCGTCCCGGGGAGACAGCGGTCGATGGCAGCGCGCTGGGCGGCGACGACGGCCTCGTAAGCAGCGCGCTGCCGGGGGTCGAAGCGCCCGGACACCGGCCACGTGCGCGTGATGTCGACGCCGTAGCCGGAGGGGCGCTCCCCGCCGCCGTCGAGCAGGAGGAGGCGGCCGGCAGCGAGGGTCTGGCCATGATCCTCGGTGTGCAGGATCTCGCCCGACTGCGACAGGATGGTGCCGTAGCCGGGGACCAGGCCCTCGAAGCGGAGCAGGGCCTCGAACAGCGTCCACAGGCCGTGTTCGGTGCTGCCGGGCCGGGTGGCGGCCATCGTGGCGCGGAAGGCGCGCGCGGTGCGGGCGGCGGCGGCGCGGAGCTCGTCGAGCTCCTCGGGGGCCTTGGCGCGGCGCAGGGTGATGACGGCGTCCACCAGGACCTCGTCGCCGTGGTCGCGCGCGAACCGGAGGGGGAGGCCGAGGTGCGCGGTGGCCTCGGTGTTCACGGCCTCGTCGGCGACTGCCAGGGTGCGTACGGCACCGGCCCTGGCGACGCGCGCCCACAACGTGGACCGCGGCGCCACCTCGTCGACACCCAGGTGGACGCGGAGCTCGTCGAAGGACGGGGTGGGCCCGTGCCAGAGGGGGTCGTCGTCGTCGGGGGGCACGAGGAACAACGTGCACCGGCCGTCCTCCAGGAGCGCCGCCGCGGCGGGGAGGTCGCAGCCCACGAAGTACAGGAACGTGCTGTCCTGTCGGAACGGGAGCTTCACGAGCGGCAGGTTGCGGCTCCGCAGCGCGTTGCCGAGGAGGAGGACGGGCCCGGGGACGAGGGCGTGGAGGGCCCGACGGCGGGCCTGGTGGACGGCGGGGTGCATGGGGCTCCGGGGGCTACCGGTACATCCGGTCGATGCGGTCTTCGGGGCGCCGATCGACGAGGCGCAGGAACAGCTCGAACCCGGCCTGGGCCGGGAGCATCGCGAGGAACACGAGGTCGGCGGCCCAGGGGTTGAGCAGCCACCCGCTCACGGGGAAGGCGAGGGCGTCGTACGTGCGGCGCGCCCAGCGGCCGAAGCGCGGCCACCGCTCGTGAAGGAGGTCCTCGAACGCGTTGGCCACGGCGAGCTGGCGGTTCACGACGATGGCGTGGCCGCGCCGGCGCCCGGTGCGGAGGGGCCGCACGAGCCAGGGGTGGCCCTGCGCGGCGACCGTACACAGGTAGTGGCAGTCCTCGACGGGGGCTTCGAGCGTGGACAGCGTCCAGCCGCACGTCTTCGCGAAGGCGCCGCCCCAGAGTCCGAAGCCGCCGAACAACACGCGGTGCGCGACGAGGTCGAGTCCGAGCCAGCCCGCCGTTGCCAGGATGGCGCTCGCGAGCGCAGCGGAGCGGTGTGGAGCCCGCCGCGCGAGGGCCCACCCGAAGGCGAGGCCACACGCCCACGGGGCCACGAGCGGCATCCCGAGGGGGGCGAACAGGAGCCCGTAGACGGGAAGCAGCCCGAACTGCAGCGCGAGGGAGGCGCAAGCGACGATCCCGGCGAGGAGGGCGGCGTCGACGAGCCCCTCGGCGAGGGCAGGGAGGGGCCCGGGGCGCAGGCGATGCGCCATCCACCCGGACAGGCCGACGGCGTACGCCAGGTACAACCAGAGGATCTGGGGCCAGGCGACGGGCTGGTAGGTGTCCTCGCAGCCGTGGTCACACAGGGGCGACACGGCGTCGAGCGCGAGGCCCCACAGGGGCAGCAGGACGAACAGCGTCGCCTCAGCCACCCACAACACGGCCACCCGCGACACGCGCGCGTACGCCAGCGCGAGGGCCGCGGGCGCCACGACGAGCGCGATCACCGGGAACACGAGCAACGCGTTCGCGTCCACCATGGCGGCCAACGCCGCCGCTGCCCCCGCCCACGCCCACGCCGTCGGGACAGCCGCTCCGGCCGCGAGCAGGAAGTGGGGCAGGGGGGAGGTCCCCGCGGGCTCGCGCTCGAACTCCATCAGGGCGATTGCGCGGAGAGCGCGGCGTGGAGGTGGTCCAGCATCCGCTGCACCCCGCGCTGCGTCTGCTGGTCGATGAGCCACTGCGGCACCATCAGGCTCGTGCGCGTGGCGATGTCGTATCGGAGGAGGGCACCTTCGGGCGCAGGCTCGACGGTCCAGCGGACGCGGTAGGCCTCGAACGTGTCGGACGCGACGAGGTTCTCTTCGAAGCCGGTGGCGGTCCGGCAGCGCTCGACGCGGTAGCGCACGGTCTTGACGACGCTCGGGCTCACGCTCTCCATCGTGAGGCAGTCGCCGGCCCGGGACTCGACGGTGACGGTGGTCCCTCCGCCGTCGATCGAGGCGATCCAGGTGGGGTCGGCGAGCCGCTCCCGCAGCCGCTCGGGGGTGATGGGGAGCGCGACGGTGCCGACGACGGAGTGATCGGCCCGGACCTCGACGACCGCGGGGGCGGCGACAGCGGGAGACAGGATCCACATGCCGGGAGCGTACAGGGACCCGGTCGACCGCGATACCACCGCCCATGCGCCTCCCTCTCCTGCTCTCGTTCGCCGTCGCCTGCAACGATCCCACCACCGCGGACGGCACGCCCCCGATCCCGGAGGCCCCGGACCTCGGCGCGCCGGGCCCCTACTCGGCGGGGACGACGCGCCTCGACATCGTCGGCGCGGACGGCGAGCCGCTGGTGGCGCAGCTCTGGTACCCGACGACGGAGCCGGGCGCGCCGGTGGTGTACGACGGCCTGTTCGCGGGCGAAGCGACCGCCGATGCGCCGGCGGATTGCTCGGCGACGCGTCCCCTGCTGGCCTTCAGCCACGGCAGCAGCGGGATCCGGTACCAGTCGGCCTTCCTGACGGAGCACGCGGCGACCCACGGCTACGTCGTGGTCGCGCCCGACCACCGCGGGAACACGTTCCTCGACCTCGTCCCCGACTTCGAGGCGCTGGTGCTCCGCCGGCCCCAGGACGTGTCGGACGCGGTGGATGCTGCCCTGGCGGACGGGCGGGTCGAGGGGTGCCTGGACGGCGGCGACTACGCGATCGCGGGGCACTCGTTCGGCGGGTACACGTCGTTCGCGGCAGCGGGCGCTACGGTCAACACCGCGGGCGGCACCACGACCCTCGGAGATCCGCGCGTGACCGCGGTCGTCGCGCTGGCGCCGTGGGACGGAGCAGGGACGATCACGGACGGGACGGCAGAGGTGGAGGTGCCGACGCTGGTGTTGACGGGGGCGCTCGACGAGACGACGCCCCTGGCCCAGGTCCGGCGCCTGTGGGACCCGCTGGGTGCGGCGGAGCGGTGGCTGGGCGTGTTCCCGGAGGCGGGGCACTACAGCTTCTCGCCGGTGGCCTGCGTGTTGTTCGTGGGGGACGGCTGCGGCGAGGGCTACCTGCCGACCGACCGCGTGGAAGAGCTGACGAACGTGGCGACGCTGGCGTTCCTGGAGGGGCTGCGCGGCACGCCGGGCGCGGCGGAGCAGCTGCCGACGGACGCGCCGGAGCTGGAGTGGGAGCAGTAGCTCGCGGCGTCGGGCGGTAGCCGTCACCGGCCGAGCAGCCGCACCAGGTCGTCGCCGAGCTCCCCAGGGGCGGCGGTACGCGCGCCGCGACAGGCGCCTGTCGGAGACTCGGGACCGTCGGCCGGGGGGTCGAGCGCCAGGGTCGGAGCCGCCGGGTGGCCGGCCCACAGCCGCTGGGCCTCGCGGCAGGCGTCGGCGAGCTGCTGGCGAGCGACTCCCTCGGCCCGCCGACCTTCGTCGTCGGTCGGGAGCGGTGACGTCGGGGTGGCCGCGCCGGCTTCCACCAACCGGGCGCGAAGGGCGCGGACCTCCGCCTCCGGGCCTCGGGCGAGCGATTCCACGACCCTGGACAGCCGGAGCGCGATGTGTGGCTCTATCCCCATCGAGGCGTCGGCGATCAGCCTCGGGAGCTCCTCGCAGCCCACCCGGTCGCCCTCGCACGACCGCGCGGCGGCCAGCGCGACGCAGGCCGCTGTACGGCACGAGACCCGCTCCGCGCGGACGAACTCGTTCGACAGAACGTCGGCGAGGACCGTGGCCTCCGTGACGTCGTCGGGTGACAGGAACACCCCGGGCGGCAGGTACCGGGGCGCGATCTGCACGGCGTACAGGTCCTCCTCGAGGACGGTGGCTCCCGCGGGGAGGTCCCGGGCGGCGACGACGACCATGACCTTGTCCTCGGGCCGGCCCCACGTTCGGGAGTCGCGCGGCGCGCCCAGGAAGTCCAGGCACCAGCCCCAGCCGAACGCGCCGAGGACCACCCCCTGGCTCCCGAAGACCACACACGACGCCGCCAGCCAGCCCCACTTCACGGGGGTCCCGCGAGGCGCCGCTCGTCCACGAGCTCACCGGCGACGCCCCGCTGGGCGAGGGTCTTGCCCCGCGGGTCGCGGACCACCGTCTCGGCCAGGTAGTCGGGCGGCATCCACACCCCGCGCACCTCGCCCTCGAGGATCGGCCCCGGGCCGTGATCGGCGATCAGGACACCGACGCAGAGGTGCTCGACGGCTGGCTCCACCTCGCCTGGCTCACACGGGGACGCGACCCGGACGAGGTACGCCAGCTGCCACCGCAGCAGAGGGTCGCCGAGGATGGACCAGCCGGCCGCCACGAACCCGACGTGCCCACCGAAGAGCAGACTAACGACGACGGCGAAGCCCCAGCCGGCCACCTTCCACATGGCGCGAGCATACCGCAGCCACGGGATTCCAGGTTGCGCCGCAGCGGCGCCCGAACTAATATACAACCATATGGTTGTAGATTCTCACCGCGACGAGGCCTCCATCGACCGGATCTTCCGGGCGCTGGCCGATCCCACGCGCCGCGACATCGTCCGTCGCACGCTCGCCGGGCCCACGTCCGTCAGCGGGCTCGCCGCCGACTACGCCATGTCGTTCGCGGCGGTGCAGAAACACGTCGCGGTGCTCGAGGCGGCCGGCCTCGTCCACAAGTCCGCGTCGGGTCGCGAGCGCCTGGTGCGCGCGGACCCCACCACGCTCGCGCGCGCCCGCGAGCTGCTCACCGAGCTCGAAGCGTTGTGGCGCAGCCGGCTCGACCGCCTCGACGACCTGTTGTCCGAACCCCAGGAGTAGCCATGCCCGTCACCTCGATCACGTCCGACGCCGCAGCCCTCACGCTCACCGCCGTGGGCGAGTACCCCGTGCCCGTCGAGCGCCTGTGGCGCGCGTGGACCGATCCGCGCCAGCTCGAGCGGTTCTGGGGCCCGCCGCAGTGGCCTGCCACCTTCACGCGCCACGACGTGCGGGTGGGCGGTCGCTCCGAGTACGCGATGACGGGGCCGGAGGGCCAGTCCTCGCGCGGCTTCTGGGTGTTCGAGCACGTCGAGGACCAGCGCGGGTTCCGGATCCGCGACGGGTTCTCGAACGAAGACGGCACCCCGAACGACGCGCTCCCCAGCACGGTGATGACGCTGACCTTCGAGGCCACGGCGGCTGGTTCCCGGTTCGTCGCGGTGAGCCGGTTCCCGAACCTCGCGGCGATGGAGGCCCTCGCGGCGATGGGGATGGTGGAGGGACTGCGGTCCGCGCTCGCCCAGCTCGACGACACCCTGGCGGACCTGCGCGCCCACTCGGCGGGGCTGGCCACCGCGCTCGAGGTCCTCGACGACACCCACGTGCGCATCACCCGCACGATCCGCGGGCGCATCGACGTGGTCTGGCGCGCGCACCACGAGGCGGCGCTCGTCCGCCGGTGGATGTTGGGCCCGGACGGCTGGACGATGCCGGTGTGCGAGGTCGCGGCGCGGGTCGGGGACCCGTACCGGTACGAATGGGAGAACGCCGCGGACGGGACCCAGCGGTTCGGCTTCACGGGGGAGCTCCTCGAGCAGGAGGCGCCGCGGCGGGCGGTCACCACGGAGCGCATGATCGGGATGGAGGGCCCCGGGACGCTCAACGAGCTCACGCTGGCGCCGCGGGCGGGTGATCACACCGCGCTCACCCTCGTCATCACCTACCCCTCGAAGGAGCTCCGCGACCTGGTCCTGGCGACGGGCATGGTCGACGGGATGGAGACGTCGTACGCGCGGCTCGAGGGCGTGCTCGCGCAGGGGTGACGCGGAATCAGTCGGCGCACCACCACCCGAACCGGACCCCCGCCTGGAACCAGGTCCGGACCTGCCCGGGGTCCACGTCGTCGCCCACGCTGGCCAGGGCCTCGCCGAGCGGCGCTTCGTCGAGCGCCTGGAGCAGGGCCGCGAGCGCGGGATCGACCCGCAGGGTGATCACGTCCAGGGCCGGCGTCCGGAACACGAGCCACGTGGCAGGGTCCTCGGGGGGGCAGGGGACCGGCGCCTCGCTCGGCGTGGTGAGCGCGCGGTCGCGGAGGGGCGGCAGCGCGAAGGGGAGCGGGAGGCGGCGCATCACCGGCGACGCACGCAACCGACGGCTCGCGACGCCTTCCCGATCGGCGGGGCTCGGCGCCCACGGTGTGACGGCGGGGTGCTCGAACACCTGGGACACCGTCTGGTCGAGCAGCAGCGCAGGCCGCACCCCCGGGAGGTCCCACTCCGTGCCGGCGACGAAGTCGAGCAGGCCCTCTCCGAGGGCCCCGAGGTCTCGCCCCGCCGGCGGGTGGGCGGCGTGGAACGCGCTGCCGAGCCGGTTGGCCTCCCACGCGCCCAGGAGCGCCGTCGCCGTGGGAAACCGCCGCTGGAGCGCCGCCGACAGGCGCATCCAGTATTGCTCCTGGTACGCCGCCAGGACCCGCGCCCCGTTCGGGACCCCCGCGAGGCGCGCGGCGTCGAAGCCTCCCGTCGACGGGTGCGGAGGCGTCCACCGGAGGGGCGTCGACAGCGCCGCCAACATCCCCTCCTGGAACGCCACCGTGGCGGCGGGGGCCTGCGCCCCAGGGTCTCCGGGCGAGGCGGAGCGGGGCGGCAGGGTGCGGTGGCGGGTGGACGGGGCGCCGCGGTCTGCGGCCACGCGGTGGAGCTCGGCCGCCAGCGCCGGGAGGTCCGGGATCTGGTCGTCCCACTCGAGGAGCGTGGGGAAGGGGCCCAGCGCTGCCCAGGCCTGCCGGTACAGGGCCACGACCTCGTCGGGCACGGGCGCGTCGTGGGTGTCGATGCGGAGGTGGTCGGGGCGCCGGTGGTGGCCGGCGACGTGCACCTGCAGCACCTGCGCGGGCGACAGCTGGTCGAGGACCTCGGCGGGGTCGTGGCCGGCGTTGGCCCGCGCCACCGCCAGGTTGTTGACGTCGAGCAGCACGTGGCAGCCGGACTCGGCGACCACGTCGAGCCAGAAGGCCCCGTGCGACAGCTCCCCCGGGAAGCGGCCGAGCGGCGACAGGTTCTCGAGCCCGAACGGTCGCTGCAGGAGGTCCTGAACCATCCGCGCGCGGGCGGCGGCGACCTTCGCGAGCGCCAGGGTGGGCGGCACCGGCAACAGGTCGTGGCTCGACCGCCCGTGGGCGGCGGTGAAACACAGGTGGTCGGTGACGAAGGGGCTGTCGAGCTCGTCGGCGAGGCGCGCCAGGGCCAGGACGTGCGCGCGGTCCGGGGGTTCCGGGCCGAGCAGGTTCAGGCTCAGCCCGTGGACGACGATCGGCAGGCGTTCGCGGGCGCGGTGGAGGTTCCAGCGCGCGGGCGCCGAGCCGCTCAGGAAGTTCTCGGCGATGACCTCGAAGTAGTGGAGGTTCGCGGGCAGCTCGCCCCCGAGCGCGGGGTAGTGTACGGGCCGCAGCCCCACGCCGAGAGCCCCCGGCGGCAGCGAAGCCACGTCAGTTCAGGTCTTCGGTGATGCCCACGATGGAGAAGGTCTCCGTCTCCATGGGCAGGGCGAGGAGGTGCGTCATCACGCGCTCGAGCTCGGCCACCGACATGGTCTCGTAGCGGTGGGGGACGTTGGCGTACGCGGTGCCGTTGGCGTTCATGCCGCGGCTGCCGAACGCGAGCATGGTGGTGTGCCACTCCATCGAGTGGCCGATGAGGCGGTCGACGGTGGCCGCCGCGTCGTCGTCGGGGTGGACCCAGACCGTGAACGTGTCGATCCCGCCGTGACAGGCCGGGCCGCAGTAGTTGTTGTACAGCTCCTCCCCGCTGCGTCCCAGGTCTTCCGGGAGGTAGACGCAGGAGATGCCGCCGCAGGTGTTGAACGCCCGACAGGTGTGCTCCATGTACAGCTTGGAGCCCTTGTTGAAGTGGAACCCGGCGCAAGCGTTGTTGCCGGCGCACGTGGCGTGGGTCTGGAGCTTCCCCAGCCGGTCGGTGCACCGGGCGGCGAACTCGGCGTAGGTGATCTGGTCGTCGAACTCCTGGAACGTGACGACCGGACCGGTCGTGGTGACGGTGTCCCCGGTGTCCGCAGTGGGCGTGCCGGTCTCCGTTGGGCACTCGCGCCGCGGTCGGTCGGTCGGATCGTCGCCACCACACCCGGCGAACAGGCCCGCCACGGCCGCAGCGAGCAGGGACTCGGTCCTCGATGACATCATGCCTCCCGGTCGTCCAGGATGCCCCAGCCGGGCCCCCGCCGTCACTGGCTCGCGGGCATCACCCGGGCGATCGGGGTACCCACGCCGCGGAGGCGGCATGTTCGGACTGGATTCGCTCGCGTCGGCAGCGACCGTGGAGATCTGGCCCGGAGACGATGCAGAGGGCGCGCTCGCGGCGCTGCAGCCGGGCGACGAGCTCCTGGCGCACGGCGGCACCTACGAGCTCACGGACCGGTTCTCGATCTCGCTGGTCGGGACCGCAGTGGACCCGATCATCGTGCGGTCGGCCGACGGCGAGGTGGCCCACTTCCACCGCGCCACCGCGGACCAGAACGTCTGGGACGTCGACCGCGGCGCGTTCCTCGAGCTGCGGGGCCTGGAGCTGTCGGGCGGGAGCGCGGGCCTGCGCCTCTCGGACGTGCAGGACGTGACCATCGAGGACTGCGAGATCCACGGGACCGGCGACGTAGGCCTGCGCGCCAACGACGTGGGCGCCGACTACGCGCGGCTCACGATCCGGCGCAACCAGATCCACGACACCTCGGGCACGGGCGAGGGGATGTACCTGGGCTGCAACGACGGCGGATGCCAGGTCCGCGACACGCTGATCGAGGGGAACTGGGTCCACCACACGAACGGGCCGGGCGTGGTCCAGGGGGACGGCATCGAGCTCAAGGAAGGCAGCTTCGCCGTCACGTTGCGCGACAACGTGGTGCACGACACGAACTACCCCTGCATGCTGGTGGATTCCACGCTCGGGCGGGGCGCGCCCAACGTGGTGGAGCGCAACCTGCTGTTCGGCTGCGGCGACCACGGCCTGCAGGCCTCCGCCCACATCGTGGTGCGCAACAACGTGATCCTCGGCGCAGCCGCCTCCGGGATCTCGTTCCAGGTGCACCAGGCGGGCATCCCCGACGACCTCGTGGTGGTCCACAACACGGTGCTGGCGGTGAACGACGCCCTGGCGTTGCGGGACCTGATGGGCGCTGCGGTGATCGCGAACAACGCGCTGTTCTCGCAGTCCGGGACCGCGCTCCGCACCGTGGGCGGCGACCTCTCGGGCCTTGTGGACGCAGGCAACGTGACCACCGGCGACCCGGCCG
This sequence comes from Myxococcota bacterium, assembly GCA_044356535.1. Taxonomy (GTDB): domain Bacteria; phylum Myxococcota_A; class UBA796; order UBA796; genus JACKER01. The sequence continues at coordinate 20,937 of JBIKWC010000032.1, read as the reverse complement.
TGGACCTCGTGGCGGCCGACTTCTCCGGCGCCCCGCCGCTGGACGTGTTCCCGGCGGCGGGCGGCGCGCTGGTGGGCGCAGCGGACGCTGGACACCTGGCGGCGGAGGACTTCGACGCCCGGGTGCGGAAGGCCCCCGGAGACGCAGGCGCGTACACGTTCGCCGGGGGCGCTCCGGGCTGGGTGCTGGCGGAGGGGTTCAAGTCGCTGCCGGAGGCCGACACGGACACGGACACCGATTCCGACACCGACACCGATTCCGACACCGACACGGACACGGACACCGATTCCGACACGGACATGGACACCGATACCGACACGGCCACCAGCGGGGACAAGCCCGGCGGCTGCGGGTGTGACGGCGCCGCAGCGAGCGGCGTGGTGCCGTGGCTCGCCCTCCTGGCGCTCCCTCGGCGCTCCGGTGGGTACGGGCCCGCGTATCCCCGGGTCCGCACCGCCCGGCTCCACACAGCCTGGGCGCCGACCCGGGCGGTGGGCAGACAATCGTGAGGACTGAGTGGCCTATTCGGCCAAGCGCTGCAGACCCATCCCGACGAACACCATGCCCATCAGCGCAGCGAACGAAACGCCTGTCACGACCGCCGCGAGGGACATGGCAGTCGTTCGATGCTCCCTCGGGACCTGGGCGTAGCTGAGCCCAGCGGGCAACTGAATCTTGAGCGCAGCGAATCCGACTGCCGTGAAGACGGCTGCCACGAGAAGGAAGGCATCCAGGGAGTCGGGCCAGCGGACAAACCCGAAGTTGGCCGCAAAGGCTTGCTCGGGCCAGAGCGCAGCGACCGAGACCAGCGCGAGGGGGATCCACTTCGACAGCAGCAAGGTCACCATCCATGCTGACAGGCGGTGTGAACGGTTCGGCACCGGCTCGTCTCCGCCCCGCCCGCTCGCGGTAGTCTGGGGCGGGGGCCCGATGTGGCTGATCCTGACCGCGGGTTGCGGGCCCGAGGTTCCGCCTCGCCAGCGACCTCCGACGGCGACCACCCCGGCGCCGACGCCCACCGCTCCGGACCCGCCCGCGTGTGAACCGCCACCCGAGGGCCCCTTCGACCGCGCGTGGGACCTGTCTGCGTGGCTCGTCGCGCACCCCGACCGCCGCCCGGTCCGGACCACCCGGCAGTCCGGCGATCCCGAGCCCGTCGCGCTCGGTGTCCGTGACGCCGCGGCCGAGGTCGCTGACTGGCGCGCCGCCTGGGACGAGGTGGTGGGACCGATCCCCGACACGTGTGTCCCCCTCGACCCGCGCGACGAGCCGCTCGACCTCTCTGCCGAGGAGCGGGCCGGCCTGCACCCCGGCTACACGTTGTCCCGGGTCAGCTACCGCGGGGACCACGGCGAGCGGATCCCCGCGCTGCTGCTCGTCCCCGACGGCCTCACCGGGCCCGTGCCGGGCGTGCTCGCCATGCACCAGGCGCAGCCCGCATGCGGCAAGAAGGAGCCTGCGGGCGTGTGCATCGAGGGGGCGGCCAACCTCGACTTCGCCCGGGATCTGGCGGAGCGCGGCCTCGTGGTGCTCGCGCCGGACTCCGTCGGATACGGCGATCGCGCGGTCCACTCCTGGGAGACCGGGCTCGAGTACGCGGACGCGGCGCCGCTCCTGTCGCGGTTCCCCGAGGCCACGCTGATGGGACTCCGCATCGCGGACGTGCGCCGCGGGATCGACCTGCTCGCGTCTCTGCCCGAGGTCGATGCAGCGCGCCTCGGTATGGTCGGGCACAGCAACGGCGGCATCGAGACCCTGTTCAGCGCCGCCTGGGAGCCCAGGATCCGCTGCGCGGTGAGCAACGCGGGCCCGAACCTGCTGCGGCGCGAGACGCTCGGCTGGGACGGGCTGGACCCCGGGATCGCGCGCTGGGCCGGGTGGGCCTACGTGCCGTCGCTGGCGTTCCTGCCGCGGGAGGAGCTGGCGGTGGAGATGCACCAGCTGGCCGCCATGATCGCGCCGCGCGGTCTGTACCTCGCCCTCGTGGCCGACGACAGCATCGCCCCGGCGTTCGATCGTGTTCCCTGGACCTTCGCGGCCACCGACGAAGCCTTCGATCGGCTCGGTGGGGACTTCGTGGGCCACGAGATCACCTCGGGCCTCACGCCGGAGTGCCGGGCGGAGTGGGGGGCGCCGCTGTGCCTGTCCGCTGGCTACGACGCGTGCGGGGGCGACGGTGGCTGCCTCGCGGCCTACGCTTCGGTCGGGATCGACGAGGCCTGTGTGACCGCGACCGGGAACTCGCTGACGTGCGCCTGGCAGCGCTGGTGGACGGAGTGCCGCGCGGCCGAGGGCCTCGACGAGGCGGCCTGCACCGCGCGCTTCGCGGGTGCGGGGGTGACGGAGGCGTGTGTGGAGGCGTCCTTCCAGGCGGGCTGCCGGCGGGATCACGGCTGGTACCCGGAGGTGGAGGACGAGGCCTGGCCCTGGCTCCTCGCCTGCCTGGACGCGGAGTGAGGCGAGCTCAGGGCAGGACGAAGCTGACCTCGGCCATGAACGCCGAGCCGCAGTGCGGGTTGTCGGCGCGGTCCGGCAGCCAGTCCGTGAGGTACTCGTCCCATTCGTCTGGCGGCGGGCGGATCCCGTCCTCCTCCGTCAGCGTGGCGAGCAGCAGGCGGTAGGTCTTCCCCGACGCCAGCGCCTTGGGGCGGGTGAGGTTGACCGTGTCCAGGAACGGCGAGTCGATCTCCTCGCCGTAGGCGATGGGCGTCTCGATGCAGACCTGCTCCTCGAACTCCTGGTCGTTCTCGAGGTTGTCGCCCCCACACTGGACGTGCCACTGGTTCGCGACGGTCCGCCCGCGTTCGTCCACCTCGTCGACGGACAACACGTAGGCCGTCCCGAGCTCCCAGTCGAAGACGGGCTGCTCCTCGAGGTCCACCGTCGCGGACAGCGCGTCGGTGTCCCCGTAGCACTGCCCGAACGAGCGCCCACCGCACGCCACCAACCCCACCAGGAGCAACATCGCCGACCGTTCCACCGTGCCTCCTGTACAGGTGGTGTCGCGGCCGCGCCGACCCTTCACGCCGCTCAGCGATCCTTCGCGATCACCCGATACGTCGGGCTCCACTCCCCCGACCAGTCCCGCGACTCGACGCCGTTGCGCTTCGAGCCCGTGAAGCCCGACTTCGCGCCCTCGACCTTCACCCGGAACGAACCGCCACCGGCCTCGATCACGCCCGAGTGGAGCGCGGCCGCGCACAGGCGCGAGTCCCCCGTGTACTGGTCGGTCCCGTAGACCGTGGAGGTCGCGCATCCGCCGGCGCACCGCACCTTGAACGCCTCACCCGGGTCCCCGCCGACGGTCGTGAGCGACGTTTCGCAGTCGGCGTCGACCAGCTCCTTCTTCGCCTTCCCTCCCCGCGCGCGGGGCGCCGGTGCCTCCGCAGCGGGCGGAGTGGCCTTCGCGGGCTCCTCCACCTCGGACGACCCGCACCCCACCAGGATCACCAGGAACATCCCCACGACGACCTCCTTGGTTGCCAAGAACACACCTCCACCTGTCGCAGCAGGGAGCCTGCTGCGAATGCGCTGCGCTCGGTTGCGAGCCCTCGTCGGCTACTGCAGGACGAGCGGGACGTACGGGTCGAAGCCCCCCGTGACCTCGAACAGGGACCCGTCGGCGAACCCGATCACGAGGTCGTCGAGCTGGTCACCGTCGAGGTCCGCCCAGAACGCGCCCGACAGGGGCCGCGCGCTCTGCACCGTGGCCTCCGTGGCGCCGGTGAACGGGTTCCGCAGCTCCCACAAGCCTGGGAGCCGCGGGAACGCCCATGGCGGCAGTTCGTCACTGTCGCCTTCGAGCACGTCGGACATCAGGGTCGAGGCGCCCGGAACGGGATCCCACGACCAGACGAGCGTGTACGTGGACCCGACCGCGGAGCCGGACCTGCTTCCGGAGGCGGCGACCGCGAGCCCCGCGTACTCGAGCAGCGTCGCCACCTTCGCTCGGGAGGGGCCCGCCGGCACGGTGGCCAGGGCAGCGCCATAGTCGAAGCAGCTGCTCGAAGCCGGGGTGAACGTCGTCGAGAGGGTCAACGGCACCCCGCCGAGCCAGAACGTGCCCGCCCTCCCTGCGGACGTGGTCGCGAGCCGGACGCAGCCACACGCGGGGGTGGACGCCTCCGGGGACGCACCGACGGAGCACAGGCTCGCAGCCAGGGACGGGGCCGTGAGGGTCAGCAGGGTCAACATGTCATCCTCCCAGAGTCGGTTCGTCCGTCCAGACGATCGGGACCACCGAATCGTCTCACCCGATCGTGCGGACGCAGCGGAAGCCCCGCATGATGCCCCGATAGTAGTCCGCAGTCGACACCCGGGAGGTGACTGCAGCCACCGAAGGACCGCCGCCGGCATACCCGCCGGCCGACCAGCGCCGACCCGGATCGTGCGGAAGCAGCGCGGGGCGGGGCTCGGGGCCGCCCTGGCCGAGGAGCCAGTCCTGGACGTTCCCCGCGAGCCCGCGCACGCCGTAGGGCGACTCGTCCGTGGGGTAGGTGTCGACCGCGCACCACATGGGAGGCACGCTCGTACCGCTCGAACGGCACCAGGTGGGCTCGAAGTGGTCGCCCCACGGGTACTCGCGGCCGTCGACGCCCCGGGCCGCCTTCTGCCACTCGAAGTCCAGCGGGAGGCGCCACGGCAGGCCCTCCTGGCGCGCGCGCCACGCGCAGAACGCCTCCGCGTCGTGCCAGTCGATCAGCGTGACGGGCACGTCGAGCGAGCGCGGGAGGTGGTCCCACGCGGTGCCGGTGCGATCCGTGCGGATCCCCAGGAACCGTCCGTCTGGTCCCCGCGCGAAGAAGGGCTCGTCGTTCTCGGCGAGCCGCGGCTGGTGGCGGAGGGCCTCGTCTTCGCGGCCGGCCGCGACCAGCGCATCCAGGAACGCGAGGTATCGCCGGATCGTCACCGGGAACCGGTCGATCACGAAGCCGTCGAGCCACACCTGGCGGACGGGTGACGGGTGGGCGTGCTCGAACCGGGTGGTGCCGGCCTGGAACCAGCCCGCAGGCACGTAGACGGCGTCGGTGCCGAGCGATCCGACGGGGGGCAGCGCGATGGGGACGGGCTCGTGGGCGTCGGGTGGACGCCCGTCCCACTCCGCGGTGCGCGCGATCCGCACCGGGTAGTGAACCACCTCCCGCCCGGGGTGGTCGATGCGCAGTACCCACCGGCCCATCTCGATCGGTGCCTCCAGGAGCGGCGTGACGCCGAACGGGCCGTCGTCCACGGTGACGAGCCTCCGATGGCGCTCCTCCACCCGGAGACGCCGCACGGTCGCTCCCGGCGGGTCGGTGACGAGCGTCACCGCTCCGGTTCCGCGCAGGTAGGTGGCGTAGCGACGCTCGGTGTCGTGGCGCGCGAGCTCGGCGGCGATCGCGCGGGCGTCCTCGTCCCGACCCGCCCCCTCGAGCCGCGCGTGCTGGTCGCGGAACAGGTCGGCGAGCTGGAGGTCGGCTTCCGGCAGGTCCGGTGCGTGAGACAGCGCCGTACGCAACAGCTGCACCGCGCGGGTCCTGGCATCTGCGGCCTCGCGCCCCGCCGCCGCCACCTCGTCCTCGAGGGCCCACACGGGGCGCTTCTCGGACTCCGGAGCCATCCGCCCGACCGCGCGCGCAGCCTCCTCGGCGGCCGCCGCCGTCCGTCGCCTCCGCAGTTCGGCTTCGGCGACCATTCGCACCGCGACCTCGGCCTCCTCCACGAGCTCCATCGCCCGGTCCCGCTTGCGGGCGCCGTCGAGCCAGGCAGCGAGGTCCGCAGCGAACGCCCCCGCGTCGGGGTACCGGTCGGCCTCCGCATGCGCGAGGGCCTTGAGGCAGATGCGATCGAGCTCGGCGTCGATCGCGAACTGGGTCGCGTGGACGGAGGGAGGATCGAGGCGGCTCCCCGTGCCGACGCGGTACACCAGGAGCTCGACCGTGCGCGCCGACCGCGGTGGCCGCTCGCAGAGGAGGTCGTACAGGCTGGCGCCGAGCGCGTGGACGTCCGCTGGAGCACCGGCCTCTTCGGAGCGCCCCTGCGCCTGTTCGGGGGCCATGTAGGACGGGGTGCCGGTGATGGCGCCGGCCTGCGTCATGCGCTTGCCGAGCGGCGCGATCGGCTCGTCCAGCGTCTCGTCGGCCGAGCGCTCCTGCCCGAGCACCTTCGCGAGTCCCCAGTCGACGACGAACACCTCGCCGTAGTCGCCGAGCATGATGTTGGCCGGCTTGAGGTCCCGGTGGACCACCCCTCGCACGTGGGCGTACGCCACCGCTTCGCAGGCGCGGAGGAACAGCTCGAGGAGGCGGCGGAGGGTGAACCCGTGGTCCGAGGCTTCGCGGCCGAGCCGCAGTGCGCGGTGTACACCGACCATGGCCTCTTCGAGGGTGCGGCCCCGCACGATCTGCATGACGAACCACGGGCGCCCGTCGGCGAGCCGTCCGTGATCGTGAACGGGGATGATCGCCGGGTGCTGGAGCTGCGCGGCGATGCGCACCTCCTCGTCGAACCGGTCGAGCGCGGCCTGCCGCACGAGCCCTGCGCGGACGACCTTCATCGCCACCGGGCGACCGAGGACCCGGTCCCGCATCCGCCACACGCTGCCCATTCCGCCGCGCCCGAGCAGCGTCACGCGCTCGTACCGCTCCGCCACGAGGTCCGGGACCTCGAGCGGCGTCAGCGACTCGATGCGCGCCGGCACGGGACCGATGGCCGAGGGGCCTGCCTCCTGCAGGTCGTCCTGGGCCAGCGTGAGGAAGGTGCGGTCCGCGCGCCCGGGCGGCGAGGCCCTCCAGCCCGAGCCCGGCGGGTCAGCGGGCATCAGCGCTGGTCAGGCCGCGGTCGGCCAGGTGCCCGCGCAGGTCCTCGAGCCCCCGGTACACCGAGTTCGACGCCTTCTTGGCGTCCCAGCCGAGCAGGTCCGCGATCTCGGGGATGGTGTGGTCCTGCAGGTAGAGCACCACGGCGCGGCGGCGGGCCTCCACCAGGAGCTGCAGGCACTCCACGAGCTGCTCACCGAGCGCTGTCCCGTGTGACCGGGTCTCGGGAGAGATGTCGTTCGACCCGGCGATGCGATCAGGCAGGGACGGGCTCATCCCGACCTCGTTCCGCCGGCGGCGGCGGCGGATCTCGTCGACGATCACGGAGTACGCGACGCGCGCGAGGAACGCGTCCGACAGCTCGGCGGTCGAGCGCGTCTTGAGGAGCTTCACCACGCACATCTGCACGAGGTCGTCCCGGTGGGGCGACAACCAGCCGGGGACGGTGCGGCCCACCGCGCGATCGATCCTCGCCCGGGTGTCGGCGTCGATGTCGCGCCTCACGTCGAGCCTCGGCGGGGCGGCGCCGGCGAGGGCGTGCACCTCGCGAGCCGCCACGCTTCGGCGCACACCGCGCACGTCGCCAGGTGATCGACGACGGCGAGGCGCGCGGGCTCCGGCAGGACCTGGTGGAAGGCGTCCAGGAGCGCGTCGGGGGACGGGCACTCGTCGGACGGGACCCCGCCCTCGAACGCCCGGGCGAACAGGTACCGCAGCTCGTCGTCCTGGTTCATGCGCGTCTCCGGGTGATTCCGATACCACGACGGCCAGAGCCGATCCGTCTCACTCACCCGGCGGGCGCACTTCCGTGACAAAGGTGGTCGCGCCGTCCGCGAGCCAGCGTCGCAACGTGTTCCGGAGCTCCTCTGCTTCTTCCTTGGTCGGAATCCCGGTCGCGACGTCGTCGAAGGTGCCGCCCAGGCGGAACGCCTGCACGGACCAGCCCCGGCTCGAGTCCCGCGTTGCCCCGAGCACAGCAACGAAATCGAGCGGCGAGACGACGACCTCGAACGCCGAGATCTCGGACCGCTCCAGGTGGGCGCCGGGGAAGGGGATGGGCCCGTGTTCGATCAGGATGGCCGTGGGGAGCAGCCGGACCCGCGTGTGGTTGACCATCAGCGAGACGGCCGACGTCAGCGGCGCGAGCGAGAACACCACGAGCAGCCCGCCTGCGGCGAGTCCCCGTTCCTCTCGCCGTCTGTGCGTGTTCTCGATGGACAAAGCCGCCACCACGACGACCAGACCGAACAGGAGCGCTGCGGAGCCGATGAGCAGCCGCAACACCACCGACCCCCGATGCGACCAGGGGTAGACGAGCTCAGGCGGTCGCTGCGGCTTCTCGCTGTTCATCGCGAGGATGGTACCAGCGTCCCGCGCGCGGTGTACAGCGACCGGCTCAGCGCGTCGCCTGCAGGTCCAGGTCGTACGCGCCGGTGGTGGTCGCGGAGTAGCCGCGCACCTCGAGCAGGTAGATCCCCGGAGACACCGCGCGGGTCAGCGAGAAGTTGAGGGACGGGCCCGCATCGTCGTCCGTGGCGAGCACCGCTCCGGCGGCGTCGGACAAGGTGCCGAACGTGTCGGTGGCGCCGGCGCTGGCTGCGGCCAGCGTCACCGGGCCGTTCGCGAGGATCTCGATGGTGTACGCGTCGTCGACGCCGGCGTCGATGCGGTCGGAGGCGCGGGCGACCGCGGAGGTCGTGGTGCGCAGGTCCAGCACGAAGTCCGCGTCGCTGACGGGCTCGGGCGCCGCGGGCCCGGTCACGGTGAGGGTGTAGGCGCCGGCCGCGCGCGCATCGTAGCCGCGGACCTCGAGGTACAGCGTGGTTCCGCTCACCGTGGTGGCGACGGAGAAGTTGTTGCCGGGCCCGCTGTCGTCGTCCTGCGCGAGCGCGGCGCCGGACGTGGACAACAGCGTACCGTACGTGTCGATCGCGCTCGCGGTGCCCACGGACACCGCGCCGGCGGCAGCGAGGTCGAGGCGGAACACGTCGCGGTCGCCGCTGTCGAGCACGCCGTCGAGCGTCACCGTGCCTGCCACGGGAACCACGGTCGCAGCAGCGAGGGTGTCGCCGTGGTCGTCGGTGGGCTCGGGCTCCGGGTCGGGGGCGACGCCGCCGGCCACGAAGCGCACACCCGGCACCTGGCCCGAGATCCAGGCGCTGTACTGCGACACCCGCGCGTAGACCCCGGGGTGTGCGGGGTCCGCGCAGCCGTAGCCCCAGCTGACGACGCCGGTCAGCGCAGGGTCGGCGCCGGTGGTGCCCACCACGGCGGGCCCGCCGCTGTCGCCCTGGCAGGAGTCGCGGCCCGCGGCCCCAGCGCACATCATCTGCGCCGTGATGTTCTCGGCCGGGTACGACGCCTGGCAGCTCGTCCGGCTCACGATCGGTACGGAGACCTGCTGCAGGCGGTCCGGGGAGCTCCCGCCCGAGGACAACGTGCCCCAGCCGGTCACGGTGAGGGCGCCACCGGTCGGAGCGAGCGTGGGCTCGGACGCAGCGTCCATCAACGCGATCGGCGGGATGCTGCCGGTCGAGCGCGCGAGGCGGATCAGGGCGACGTCGTTCTGGCTGGTGCTGGCGACGTAGCCGGGGTGGACCCGGAGCTCGGCCACGTCGAACAGGGCGCCGGACTCGCTGAGCCGGGTGATGTCGGCCTCCACCCGCAGGTCGGAGGGGCGCTCGCCCACCACGCAGTGGGCCGCGGTCAGGACCCAGCCGTCGGCGATCAGCGACCCGCCGCAGAAGTGGAACCCCGAGCGGTCCTGGAGCGACACCTGGTACCGGTACCGCCCGACCGGCGCGTCCGAGCCGCCGACGATGCCCTCACCGACGCGGTCGACGCCGTCGCCGCCAGCCTCGGGCGCCAGGTACGTGGTGCAGCCCACGAAGGGGAACACGAGCAGGAAGGGCAGGGTGCGCATGGCGTCTCCAGTGCGGATGGGGCCGAGGGGAGCTCCGCCCTCCGACCCGGGGTGGGCGGCAGGCGGGAGGAGGGGGCCCAGAGGAGCCCGAGGCCGAGATCGCGCATAGAGACCGCCGCGGGACCGGGCCGCGTTCGGGTGTCGAGACCCTACGCGGGCGGCGCCCCGGGCGGAAGCCGTGGGACACCGGCGCCCCAGGGGGGACTCCGGCGCCCCACCCCCCAGGCGAGCCAGTTCCCCAGCGGATCGTCGCCCCACGTTCGACGGGGGCTCCCCCCGTCGCGCCGACGCAGGCGCGGAACTGTGGGCTCGCGGCGCCGGTACCGGAGGGTTGACGCCGTCTTTACACGAGCGGTCGGGCGCCACGCCTGGGTGCGGAACTCGTGCCGCAGGCTACCAGCCGTGCAGGGAGTACCAGCGCGCGGCACCGAAGTTCCCGGGGCCGACGCCCAGCTCCCCGTTGTCGCACACCAACGTCGCCTCCCACGCGGGGACCGCGCTCCCGAGCGGGTACTCGGCGAGGTCCATCCCGCTGCACCCCACCAACACGTCGCCGGTGGCCGTCTCGGTGGTGGTGCCCTGCGGCCCGCAGATCGGACGGCCAGCGGCGTACACCTCCTCGACGATCCCGGTGCGCGCAGGTTCGTCGAGCGACAGGAGCAGCGCCCGCCCGTGGGCGTTGTCGAGCAGCGACAGGCGGCCATCGGCGCGGAGCGTGGCGTAGTGCTGGCGGGCGAAGGTGTCGGGGCCGTCGATCCGGCTCCAGTCGAGCGCGAAGTCCTGTCCGAGCCCAGCGGGTGGCCCGCCCGCGAGGACCCACTCGAGCTGACCGAACGTGGGCCGCGCGGGGTCGCCGTCGAGCTTGAGCAACATGCTCTGGGTGTAGAGGGACAGGTACACCTGGTGGTTCGCGTCCGCGAAGACGGAGTTCGCGTGGGTCCAGTCGCCGGCGACGCCTGCGGGGACGCGCGGCAGGTCGCCCAGGAACACGTTCGCGACCTCGACCCCGCTGGCATCCCAGACGGATACGCCCTGCAGCAGCGCGCCGCCTCCGCCCTGCGAGTAGATGAGCCAGGTGAAGCCGTCCCGTCGGACGAGATCGTGGTTGAAGTCGCGGGCGTACGGCACCCGCAGCAGGTCGCGCCCGGAGCGATCGACCTCGACGACGGTGTCTCCGGTGAGGCCGAGGACCGTGTGGTCCTCGGTGAACTGGACGACGTTGAAGCCCCCGAGCGAGCCGGTCTCCTGGAGCGTCTGGTACCAGACGAGCTCACCCGTGGCGGTGTCCCAGACGCCGGCGACCGCCGAACGGGGTGAACACGGGTGGTTGGAGGCCACGTACGGCGTGGACGACGTGCCGCTCACCACGAGCGACGACGCGACCGACAGGGGAGGGAAACCCGTCTCGAGCTGCGTGGACGCGACCGCACCGCCAGCGGTGACCTCGACGGCGTATGCGGTCGCGGGCGCGAGGAAGTCGACTTCGAGCGCGTGGCGGGCGCTGGGCGCGGAACCCTCGACCACCCGCACGCCGGTGCCGTCGATCCGGGCTGCCCGCAGGATGACCGGCTGCGGTGGATCCACCTCCACGGCGCAGGTGAAGCGGAGCACGTTGTCCGTCCCGGCGCAGGCCACCGCGAGGGTGGGGCGGTCGGTGTCGGTGTCGGTGTCGGTGTCGGTGTCGGTGTCCGTGTCGGCCTCGACCCGCGGGCTGGGGTCCTTCGGGTCACACCCCACCAACCACGCGGCGGCCAGCGCTGCCGCCGAGGCGGTCCGGCTCAGGAGACCAGCCCGGAGACGAGATCGTAGAGCACCCGCAGGCCCCACCGGAACCCGTCGACCGGGATGCGCTCGTCGTTGCCGTGGAACATCTCGGCGAACCGGGGCCCCGGCGGGAGCTGCACCGGCGAGAACCCCCAGCACTTCGCGCCCAACCGCGACCAGGCCTTGGCGTCGGTGAAGCCGGGGATCATGGTGCGTACCACGATGCCCTCCGGGTCGTGCCGGGCGACGGCCTCGCGGATCCACTGGGCCATGGGGTCGTCCCACGGGGTCTCGGTGGCGGGGAGGTACCGGTCCACGTGCAGGTGGAGATCGGGCCCCACGACCGCGCGCACCTCGCGCACGAAGTCCTCGGCGGTCTGGCCGGGGAGGAGGCGCCCGTCGACCTGCAACACGGCCTCGCCGGGCACCTGGTTGATCTTGCCGCCCGCGTGCAGGCAGGTGGGGTTCGCCGTGTTGTGCAGCGCCGCGTCGAACGTGGTGGCCAGCGAGGGGTCCGGGAACACGCGGTCGAGGACGGTGTCGGTGAGCAGGGGGTTGAGGAGCGACCGGAGGACGAAGCTCGCGGGGAACGGCTGGTGTTCGGCCAGGGTCCGGACCTGCCCCGCCACGACGGGGGTGACGTGGACCGGCAGCCGGGTGGCGGCCAGGCGCGCAGCAGCGCGCGCGATCTTCGGGATGGGGTTGTCGCGGTTGGGGAGCGAGCCGTGGCCCGGGGTGCCCTTCGCGGTGATCGTGAGCCAGCAGATTCCCTTCTCCGCGACCTGGATCGGGTAGAACCGCCGCCCGCCCGAGTGCAGCGTGAACCCACCGATCTCGGAGATGGCGTACTCGGCGCGCACCTTCTCGGGGTGGTGCTCGGCGAGCCAGAGGCTGCCGAACTCGCAGCCGGCCTCCTCGTCGGCGACCCCGGCGAACACGAGGTCGCGCTTGAGCCGCACCCCGTGACGGGCGAGCAGCAGCAGCACCACGCTGCTCATCGAGACCATGTTCAGCATGTCGATGGCGCCGCGGCCCCACAACCACCCGTCGTGGACCTCGGCGGCGAAGGGGTCGTGGGACCAGGTGGCGCGGTCGGCTGGCACCACGTCGAGGTGGCCGGAGAGCAGGATCGGCGGGCCGCCGGTGCCGTCGCCGGGCAGGCGGACCACCACGTTGCCGCGCCCCGGGGCCGACATCAGCACCTCGGGCGCGAGGCCAGCGGCCCGGAACCGCTCGGCGAGGAGGCCGGCGGCGCGATCCTCTCCCACGGCGAGCCCTGGCCCGTTGACGGTCTTCAGACGCAGGAGGTCGCGAAACAGGTCGAGCGCTTCGGCTTCGGCCTTCGGCCAGTCGATGGCGTCGAGCCGGCCCATCACGCCACGTCCCAGTGGCAGGCCCCGTTGCCGTAGCCCCCGCCCACGTGGAGCTCGACCCACGCAGGTCGACCGACCGAGCGGGTGAAGCGCGCGATCCACAGCTCCGACCACTGGTTGTGCTGATCGTACAGGGCCCGGTGGAGGGGGCTCGGGCGGCGGACCTGATCCACGGCAGAGAGCTCGAGCGCTGCGCCGTCCGCGAGGCAGCGGAGGTTCCAACGATCGTCGCCGGGGCCGAACTTCTCGGCCTCGGGGAACGCCGAGTCGGCGGCGAACACGAACTCGACGTACTGCTCCCCGTCGGCGCGCATGCGCTCGAGGAAAGCGGCGTGGTCGGCTTCGTCGACGTCGAGCAGGCGGCGGCGCTCTTCGGCCAGGGCGGCGCGGAACGCGGGCTCGAGCAGGGTCGCGCGCAGGAGCAGCGCCGTGGAGCCGTCCCAGTACAACACGAGCTCGCGGGTCCAGCTCCGGTGGGCGCGCAGGTACGTGCGCCGCGGAGACGGCGCTGCGTGGGCCGCCACCGGGAGCGCGAGGGCGCCGAGCAGGAGCGACCGCCGGTTCATCCGACGAGGTCGGCGCGGGTGACGAGGGCGTCGAGGGTGAGCCCCCGGGCTGCCAGGGCCTCGGCTGCGCCTTCGCGCCGGTCGACCACGGTGATGCACTGGACCACGTCGAGCCCGGCGGCCCGGGCGGCGTCCACCGCCTTGAGCAACGAGCCACCGGTCGTGGTGGTGTCCTCGACGACGCAGACGCGGGCGCCCGGACCGAGGTTGGCGACCCCTTCGACCGCGTTGCCGGTGCCGTGGCCCTTGGCCTCCTTGCGGACCAGGAAGGCATGGATCGGGCGGCCCAACACGGCCGTCGACCACGCGGCCGCTGCGCAGGCGATCGGGTCGGCGCCGAGGGTCATGCCGCCCACACCCACCACGTCGGGCCGGAGGCGGGCGAGCACGAGGCGCGCGACGAGGGCGGCGCCTTCGGCGTGGAGCGTGGTCTGGCGGGCGTCGACATACAGGTCCGACACCGCCCCGCTCGCGAGCGTGAACGTTCCGGTCTTCACGCTGCGCTCCCGCAGAATCGCGACGAGTCGTCCTACGTCGTCCACCAGCCCTCCCGAGGGCACCGAGCATACCCCGGAGGTCGGCCCTCCTGCGCTGGACGCGCGGGGCCGCGCGCGGATACCTCGGAGACCCGGGCCGCCCCGGGCACGGAGGGATCATGTTGTTCGCGGACGTGCCGGTGGCGCTCACCTTCGACGACGTGTTGCTGGTGCCCCGGGCCAGCAACGTGCTGCCGCGCGACGTGGACACGTCGGTGCGCCTCTGCAAGGGCCTGGCGCTGAAGGTGCCGCTGATCTCGGCGGCCATGGACACGGTCACGGAGTCGGCCGCCGCGATCGCCATGGCCCACGCGGGCGGCCTCGGGATCGTGCACAAGAACCTGTCGCCGCAGCGCCAGGCCGACGAGGTCCGGCGCGTCAAGAAGGCGGTCACGGGCATCATCAGCGACCCGGTCACCGTCGGGCCGGACGCCACCATCGGCGCCACCCAGCGCCTGATGCGCGAGCGCGGGATCAGCGGCGTCCCGGTCACCGTGGACGGGCGGGTGGTGGGCATCCTCACGAACCGCGACCTCCGCTTCGAGAAGCGCGTGGACAAGAAGGTCCGCGACGTGATGAACACGAAGCTCGTGACGGTGCCGGTGGGCGCGGAGCTCGACTCCGCGAAGGACCTGATGCAGGAGCACAAGATCGAGAAGCTCCTGGTGGTGGACGCCCACGGCATGCTCCGCGGCCTGATCACCATCAAGGACCTCGAGTCCCGCGACCGGTACCCCCACGCGAACCGCGACGCCCGCGGGCGCCTCGTGTGTGGCGCGGCGGTGGGTGTGGGCGGCGATCGCGACGAGCGCGTGGCGGCGCTGGTCGAGGCCGGGGTCGACGTCATCGCGATCGACACGGCGCACGGCCACAGCCAGGGCGTGTTGGACGCCGCGCGTGCGGTCAAGAAGACCTGGCCGGATCTGCCGATCATCGTCGGGAACGTGGCCACCGCCGAGGCCACCCTGGCCTGCGTCGAGGCCGGCGCCGACGTGGTGAAGGTCGGGATCGGGCCGGGCTCGATCTGCACCACGCGCATCGTGGCGGGCGTCGGGGTGCCCCAGCTCACTGCGGTCTCGGACTGCGCGCGGGTGGCCAAGGCACACGGCGTGGGGCTCATCGCGGACGGCGGCATCAAGTACAGCGGAGACCTCGCGAAGGCCATCGCCGCCGGGGCCGACGCCTGCATGTTGGGCTCGCTGTTCGCCGGCACCCGCGAGACCCCGGGCGAGGTGGTGTTGTACCAGGGCCGCCAGTACAAGCAGTACCGGGGCATGGGCTCGATCGAGGCCATGAAGCAGGGCTCGGCCGACCGCTACTTCCAGGACGACGCGGGGGACCCCGAAGCCGACACCAAGAAGCTCGTCCCCGAGGGCATCGTCGGGCGCGTCCCGTACCGCGGCCCCATCGCCGACGTGGTGTTCCAGCTGGTCGGCGGGCTCCGCGCCTCCATGGGCTACTGCGGCTGCGCCACCGTCACGGAGATGCAGCAGGACACGCGCTTCGTGCGCATCACCAACGCGGGCCTGCGCGAGAGCCACGTCCACGACGTGATCGTCACCGAAGAGGCTCCGAACTACCGGATGTCTTCGTGAACCGCCGGCAGGTGCTCGCCGGGTTGTCGGCTGCGGTGGTGGCCTGCAACGGCGACCCTGCAGGTGGCCCTCCCCCGCCGGGTGACGGCCCCGCGCCTGCCCGTCCGCCCGAGCCTGCGCCCTGGGACGCCCCAGGGATTTGGGACGACGTCGCCTTCGCGTGGGGCGTCGCCGCCGGAGACCCTCAGGCCGACGGCGCCCTGCTGTGGACCCGCACCACCGAGCCGACGGTGACGCTGGTGGTGATGCGGGCCGAGGGTGACACCTGGGTCGAGGCCTCCCGTCAGGAGGGGGTCGCCGTCACCGACGAGGTGGCGCAGCTCGAGGTGACCGGGCTCGAGCCCGATACGGCACACCAGTACGTGTTCACCGCCGGGACCCGCCGCTCGGTCGTGGGCCGCTTCCGGACCGCGCCCCTGGCAGGAGCCTTCCGCCAGGTGGTGTTCGGGGCCACGAGCTGCCTCGCGACCGACGGAGACCCCGGACTGCCCTGCCTGCGGTCGGTCCCCGGCGCTGCGCTCGACGCGTTCCTGCTGCTGGGGGACACGGTCTACGCCGACGGCGCCCGAACGGTCGACGACTACCGGGCGTTCTGGCGGGAGATCGAGGCCACGCCGAGCTACCGCGACGCGATCGCGAGCGCGGCCGTGGTGGCGACCTGGGACGACCACGAGGTCGAGAACAACTGGACGCTCCGGGAGGCCGACCCCACGCAGACCCAGATCTCGCAGGCGCAGCTGGACGCGGGACTCCAGGCGTTCCGCGAGGCGATGCCGATGCGGCGCGGCCCCGGCGGTTCGGGCCTGTGGCGCGCGGTCCGGTTCGGTCCCGTGGACCTGTTCGTCACGGACTGCCGCTCCGAGCGCACCGAGACGGAGCTGGTCTCCGCCGGGCAGCTCGACTGGCTGCGCGCCGAGCTCGAGGCGTCGGAGGCGGTGTTCAAGGTCGTGTTGGTGAGTGTGCACCTCACCGACCACGCGGCCGTGATGGGCCCGATCGAGGCGCTCGACCGCTGGCAGGGGTACCCCGCCCAACGCGACGCCCTCCTGGCGGTGGCCGAGCAGGTGCCCGGCGTCCTGTTCGTGACGGGCGACATGCACTTCGGCGCCATCCAGCAGGTGGGCGCGACGGGCGACGCGGGCGCCACCTTGTACGAGATCGCCGCGGGCCCCGCAGGCAGCGAGCTGTTCCTGCTCGACCAGATCCTCGCCCTCGCCTCGCCGGAGGTGCGGGCGCAGTACCTCGACCTGCTCGAGGACTGGAACTGGGCGCGCTTCACGGCCGATCCGGGCACCCGGACGGTGCGGGTGGAGCTCCTGGACGGCGAGGGAGTGGTGGTGGTGTCGCGGGTGCTCGCGCTCTGATCAGCGGATCTCGTCGACAGAGCTCCGCATCTCCTCGGTCCACTGCTCTCGGAGGTGGATGAGCGGGTTGAACACGGGGCGCCGCAGCTCGTCGATCGGGGTGATCGAGGGCTTGAGGAGCTCCCCCTCGAGCTCGAGGCCGCGCTCGAAGTCGACCTCCTCGCGGTCGCGGTACTTCACGGCGCGCTTGCGGCCCGCCTCGTCGACGACCTCTTCGGCGTCGGGGGCGGACTGGGCGAACGCAACGGCGGGCGCCGCCAGCAACAGGGCGAGGGTCAGGTGTTTCACGGTGCCTCCGGAGCGTTCGGACACCGCGCCGGTACCTGGGTTCCCCTCAGGTGTGGATTTCGGGGACCTCGCCGGTCACGAGGAGGGGCGGCTGCGTACGCGCCCGGATGTCGTCGACGCCGACGCCCGGCGCCCGCTCGCGGAGGACGAGCCCGGCGGGCGTGATGTCGATGACGGCGAGGTCGGAGATGATGCGGTGGACCACGCCCTGCCCGGTGAGCGGGAGGCTGCAGCGGTCGAGGATCTTGGGAGCGCCGGCCTTGGAGACGTGCTCCATGATGACGACGACACGCTTCGCGCCGTGGACGAGGTCCATGGCGCCGCCCATCCCCTTGACCATCTTGCCGGGGATCATCCAGTTGGCGAGGTCGCCGTTGGCCGCGACCTCCATCGCGCCCAGGATGGCGAGATCGATCTTCCCGGCGCGGATCATGGCGAACGACAGCGCGGAGTCGAAGATGGCGGAGCCGGGGACCATGGTCACCGTCTCCTTGCCCGCGTTGATGAGGTCGGGGTCGAGGTCGGCTTCGGCCGGGTACGGACCGAGGCCCAGGAGCCCGTTCTCGGACTGCAACACGACCTGCATCCCGGCGGGGATGTGGCTGGCCACGAGGGTGGGGATGCCGATGCCGAGGTTGACGTAGAAGCCGTCGCGCAGCTCCTGGGCCGCCCGGCGGGCGATCTGGTCGCGCGTGAGCATCAGCGCACCCCCGGGGACACGGTTCGGCGCTCGATGCGCTTCTGGTGGCGCGCGCCTTCGGAGGCGACCACCACGCGGTGGACGAACACGCCGGGGAGGTGGACCTCGTCGGGGTCGAGCGCGCCGACCTCGACCAGCTCCTCGACCTCGACGATGGTGACGCGACCGGCCATGGCGCACAGCGGGTTGAAGTTCCGCGAGGTGCGGCGGAACACGAGGTTCCCGGTGCGGTCGGCCTTCCAGGCCTTCACGATGGCGAAGTCGCCGGTGATGGCGCGCTCGAGGAGGTAGTCGCGGCCGTCGAAGGAGCGCGTCTCCTTGCCCTCCGCGATCGGGGTTCCGACGCCGGCGGGAGTGAAGAACGCCGGGATCCCGGAGCCGCCCGCCCGCAGGCGCTCGGCCAGGGTGCCCTGGGGCACGAGCTCGACCGCGAGCTCCCCCGAGAGGAACTGGCGCTCGAACTCCTTGTTCTCGCCGACGTAGCTGCTCACCATCTTCCGGATCTGCCGGTTCTGGAGGAGCAGGCCGAGGCCGAAGTCGTCGACGCCGCAGTTGTTGGAGACGACGACCAGGTCCTTCACGCCGCGGTCACGGAGCGCCTGGATGGAGAGCTCCGGGATGCCGCACAGCCCGAATCCCCCGGCGAGGACAGTGGCCCCGTCGGGGATGTCGGCCACCGCCGCTGCGGCGCTGGCGACGACCTTGTTCACTTCGAGGTCTTGACGGCCTTGCGGATCATGACGATGGCGCCGGTCGGGCCGGGGACGCCGCCGCGGACGTACAGGAGGTTGCGCTCGGCGTCGACCTTGGCGACGACGATGTTCTGCACCGTGGTGCGCGCGGAGCCCATGTGGCCGGGCATCGGCATGCCGGCGAGGGTCATGCCGGGGGTGAGGCGCGTGCCGATCGAGCCGCCGTGGCGGTGGAATTCGTGCACACCGTGCGACCGCTTGAAGCCCGCGTGGTTGTGGCGCTTCATGACGCCCGCGTACCCGCGGCCCTTGCTGGTGCCGATGACGTCGACCTTCTCGCCGCCGGTGAACACGTCGGCGACCTTGACCACGGCGCCGGCGGCGAACTTGCCGGCGGTGGCGGCGTCGACGCGGATCTCGCGGACGACGCGGAGGGGGCTCTCGAGGCCGGCCGCCTTGATCTGGCCGAGGTCGGCCTGGGTGGCGCGGGACGCCTTGCGCGTGCCGAAGCCGAGCTGGAGGGCATCGTACTTGTCCTTCCCGCCCGTGGACTTCACGCGGAGGACGGGGCAGGGCCCGAGCTCGACGACGGTGCAGGGGACGACGGTCCCGTCGGCGTCGAAGATCTGGGTCATACCGAGCTTGCGGCCAATCAGGCCCATGGACGAATTCACGATGACCTCCGCATTGGACGGCCGTGCCGTCGTACGGTCGAAGGAGGCGACCCTGGGCCGCCGCCGGGTGGACTGTTCAGAACGTGTACTTGAGGTAGCCGGTCGGCGTGATGCCGAAGCCGACGTTGAGCCAGTACAATGCGGCTACGTCGGCGCCGAGCGAGAAGTGGGACAACTTGGTGTAGTACTCGATCGTCGGGGTGACGCCGAACACCGGGATCGGGCCCGCGTTGGCCACCGGCTCGACACCCCAGATCGGCACGACCTCTTCGGCATAGGCGATCTCGTCCATCAGGACGGGCGCCAGGAACATGCCACCCTGCGCGATCGCGCCGATGCCGAACCGGCGGGTGGGGTAGAACGAGGCTTCGAGGCCGCCGAGGCCGCCGAGCACGTGGATGTCGCCCTGGACGACGGGCTGGACGAGGGGGAGCTGCTCGAGGATCGGGCCGTTGAAGAGCGACTGGTGGAAGTCGACCTCCCACGCGACGCTGAAGTTCTCCTTGTCGATGAAGTCCTGGCCGAGGCCGATCTGGACCGTCATCACGCCCGACAGCAGCGCGGGCGGGCTGACCATGATCGTCGAGCCGATGTTCGACTTCACGTAGAGGCCGCGCTCGATCTCGCGCACGACGTCTTCTTTGTCGGCCGCGAGGGCCAGGTGGCCGACGAACAGGGGGGCGAAGACAAACATCAGGATCATCCTTCGGGCAGCGTCGTCTAGCACGAGCGGTCCGGCGCGTCGAGCGCCCAGCACCGCCCACCTGCGTCACGAACCCGCCGGGCGGCGGGCTCTGGTCACTTGATCTCGTCGACCGACTGCTTCATCTCCTCGTTCCAGTCCTCGCGGAGCTTGATCAAGGGGTTGAAGTTGGCCTTGCGGCGGTCGAGGAGCAGCGAGCCCTGCGGCTTCACGAGCTCGCCGGTCACGTCGACGCCTTCGAAGTCGATCTCCTCGCGCTCCTTGTACTTGATCGCGCGGCCTTCGGCGGCGTCGTCTTCCTGGGCGAACGCGGGTGCGGCGACGAAGATGCCGCCGAGGACGAGCAGGCTGCGGAACATGGGACCTCCGAATCCAGGACAGTGTACGCGAAATGGGCTCGTACGGAATCAGGGCGTGGGGGCGGGCTCGCCTTCGGGCGCGGGCTCGCCTTCGGGCGCGGGGGCGGGCGCGCCGCCAGCGCAGGCTGCCACCATCTCGTCGAGGGCCGGAAGGTAGGCGTCGAGCATCTGCTGCATGTCGGGGGCCATGTCGGCTTCCTTCGCGTCCACGACTTGCTGGGCCTGCTCGAGGACCATGCCGATCTCTTCGGCGAACGACGGGTCGATGCAGGCGGCCTGCGCCGTGAGCTTGCCCTTGGCGCCGTTCACGGCGTTGGCCATGTTGGTGAGGAGCTCCTGGTTGCGCTTCTCGCGCTCCTCCTCGGCCTTCTTCTGCTCGGCTTCGATCCGCTTCTTCTCGGCTTCTTCGGCCTGGAGGCGGTCGACCTCGGCTTTCTGCGCGAACACCGGGTGGTTGGAGGGGAGGGTCCCACCCGCCATCGCGATGTACCCGTCGAGGTACTTCTGGGCCTTGGCGAACTCCTTCGTGTACCGGGAGTGCAGCGCGGCGGCGTTGAAGTAGGCGGCCTCGTACTTCGGGTTGGCGGCGATGATCTGGTTGTA
>JBIKWC010000505.1:0-3256 GCA_044356535.1 Myxococcota bacterium | reverse complement strand
GTCAACGCCGCACCGACCGCACGACTCGTGCTACCCTCCAACCCATGCCCAGGGAAGCCGGCGATGCAGCGGGACCATGGCGGAGGCCCTTATCCTACCTGTCCCCCGCACGGGTACGGCCAGGACCTCGACACCCACCTCGGCAAGATGCTCCGCGTCGACGTGGACGGGGGCGAGCCGTACACGATCCCGGCCGACAACCCGTTCGTGTCCGGCGGCGGCGCCCCCGAGATCTACGCCTGGGGGCTCCGCAACCCCTGGCGCTACTCCTTCGACCGGGAGACCGGCGCGCTGTGGGTCGGCGACGTCGGCCAGGACGACTGGGAGGAGATCGACGTCGTCGAGCGCGGCGGGAACTACGGGTGGAGCGTCAAGGAGGGCGCGCATTGCTACCGCGAGGAGAGCTGCGACGGCCCGTACCTGGATCCGGTGGTCGAGTACCCGCACTCGGACGGCGTCAGCGTCACCGGCGGGGTGGTGTACCGGGGCGAGGCGGTCCCGTCCCTCGCTGGGGTGTACTTGTACGCCGACGCCTACCAGTCGAAGGTGTCGGGCCGGCTCTACGACGAGGAGGGGATCGCCGCGCCCGAGCTGCTCAGCAGCTTCCCGGGGTTCCCAGTGCACTTCGCCGAGGACGAGGCGGGCGAGGTGTACGTGGTCGACTTCGCCGGCTCGGTGGTCCGGATGGACCTCGCCGGAGAGCCCGCCCCCGACACCTTCCCGCGCCTGCTCTCCGAGACCGGGTGCGTGGACCCCTCCGACCCGACGCTCCCGGCCCCGGGCGTGATCCCGTACGGCGTGAACAGCCCGCTGTGGTCGGACGGCGCCGACAAGGGGCGGTGGTTCGCGATCCCGGACGGCACCACCCTCTCGGTGAACGACGACGGGAGCTTCACCTGGCCGGTGGGGTCGGTGACGATCAAGTCGTTCGGGTTCGGCGACCGGCTGGTCGAGACCCGGCTGATGATGCTGCACGACGACGGCACCTGGGCCGGGTACAGCTACGCCTGGAACGAGACCGGGACCGACGCGGAGCTGCTCCCGGCCGACAAGACGGTCGAGGTCGACGGGCACACCTGGACCTACCCGTCCCGCTCCCAGTGCCTGCAGTGCCACACTGGGGCCGCCGGCCGGGTCCTCGGGCTCCGGCTCGACCAGCTGAACGGACCGCTGGTGTACGAGCTCGGGCAGGCCAACCAGCTCACCACCCTGGACCACATCGGGGTGTTCGCGGAGTCGCCGGGCGCGGCGGCCGACCTCTCCGCCCTGCCCACCCCGGACGGGGACGGGAGCGTCGAGGAGAAAGCCCGCGCCTACCTCGACTCCAACTGCGCGATGTGCCACCGCCCCGAGGGCACCGGGGGCGGAGGGCTGGACCTCCGCTACGGGATCCCGCTCGCGGACACCCGCACCTGCGGCGAGGCGCCGGTCCACGGCGACCTCGGCGTCTCCGGCGCGACCGTCCTGTCCCCCGGGGAGCCCGCTCGGTCCGTCCTGTCGCTGCGGATGCACACCCTCCTCGCCCAGCGGATGCCCCAGGTGGGCTCGGAGGTGGTGGACGACCAGGGCCTGGCGACGATCGACGCGTGGATCGAGGGCGTCGCCGCGTGCCCGTAGCGGAGGCCTCGCTGGGCCTCGCCGGGGCACCGGCGGCCACACGGCCCGAGACCGTCCACCGGATGCACCGGCTTGGTGCCTCGGGATAGGGGCTCGCCATGTTCGACTGGCTCCGTAGCCTCATCCGGCCCAAGCCTCGACCCGACGTGCGGGCCCGCACCGCCCTGGTGGCCGCGCTGGCCGTCGCGCGGCGCGTGTGGCTCGAGGAGGCACACCGGGCGGGAGACCCACCCGCCGAAGCGAAGCTCCTGGCCCTGCGGGACTTCGTCTACGGTGCAGGACTGACCGACCCGCTGCTCCTCCATGTCCTCGCGATCGACGTAGGCGGCCTCCCGGAGCAGATCTACCTCCTGGCGCACTGGCGGCTCGAGACGGCGGGCGCGCTCGCCTGGGCCTCGGGCGTGTTGCCGGTCCTCCCCAGCCTCGACGAACGCGCCGACGCGACCGTCGTCCTCGAGCTCGTGCCGATGGACGGGAGCCCCCTCCCGGGCGTGTGGGCCACCGCTGTCGGGCGGTCACGCGAGGAGCTCACGAGCGCGCTCGCCTCCCTACGGCCGACCTTGGCGAGGCCCCCTCCCTCCGACGAGGCGGGGGCCATGCCATGGTCCCGTGCCTGCGAGCGCGCACGGGCCCTGTGCTTCGTGCTCGGAGACGCCGCGCATCTCGATGACGTCGATCCCCTGGCGTCCTGAGGGCACCTCGGGTCGCAGCGACGCGGGCCCTCAGCGCCCTGCCAGGAACCGCCGCGCCGAGGTGGTGCGCCAGTCTCGGGGTGCGCCGACCACCCTCCCGACCACCCGGCCGCCGTCGACCACGAACGTGTCCGGGAAGCCGGTGACCTCGTAGGCGGCGCGGGCGGCCCCGCCCGGATCGCGCACGATCGCGGCCGGGACGGCCCCGCCGAAGAACCGCTCCACGTCGGGCCACGGCTCGTCGGTGGCGGCGAGGAGGCGCGCGTCGGTCGCCGCGGCGGCGTCGAGCAGCGCCGGGAGCTCGGCGCGGCAGTGCGGGCACCAGGTCGCCCAGAAGTGCACGATCGCGCTGCCGTCCACCGCGACGACCTCCCCGTCGCGTGCCTCGAACCGGACCGCGGGGGCCGGCTGGTCCAGGGGCTCCCACTGCAGCGGCGTCTCGGGGGCCCGGGACGCCTCCACCGCCGCGTACAGGCCGAGCAGCAGCGCCTGGAGCACGACCAGCCCCGCCAGGACCCGGGCGGCGGGGCTCACCCGCGCCTCCGGGTGACCGTGTACAGCACGGGCAGGACGACCAGGGTGAGCAGGGTCGACGAGAGCAGGCCCCCGAGTACCACGGTGGCGAGCGGCCGCTGGACCTCGGCGCCGATCCCCGTGTTCGTGGCCATCGGCAGGAACCCGAGGCTCGCGACCAGCGCGGTCATCAGCACCGGTCGGAGGCGCTCGATCGCGGCGGTCTCGACGGACTCGCGCAGCTCCGTCCCCCGCTCGAGGTTCCGCCGGATGGTGGACACCAGCACCATGTCGCCGAGCACGGAGATCCACGCGCTCGTGCTCGACGGGGTCTACGAGGCGGACGCCGCCGTGTTCCACCCCGCTCCCTCGCCGACCACCGCCGAGGTGCAGCTCGTGGTGGACCAGGTGCGTGAACGCGTGGAAGCGCTCCT
>JBIKWC010000504.1:0-3258 GCA_044356535.1 Myxococcota bacterium | reverse complement strand
AACCCTCACGATCCCTCCAAGGGCGATCTATGCTCGAAGGACGCCACCTTGTGCTCTCAACAACCCCGACGACCCATCTCGATGCGTTGCGCCCCTTCGAGACGACCCGGCGAATGGTCCGGGTTCACTCACTCACTACTCCTGCAGCAGCAGCGGGTACCACCATGTGCTGCCCTCTCCACCGACGCTCCGCCCTTGCAGTACCGTGCGCGCGCACGTGGCGAATCGCGAGTCGGGCTCGCCCAACACCACCACCTCCACCACGACTCCGGTGAGGTCGACCGAGAGCCCCAGGTCCCAGCTCCGCAGCGCGCCTGAGGAATACTCGACCGCGACGCACGATCGCAGCAGTGGCGAGGCGACGTCCATCACCTCCTTGCTGGCGGGCATCCAGCCGGGAATGGGTGAGGTTGACGGGACATGCGCCTCCACGTGGACCAGTGGGTCCGCAACGACGCTGTCCGAATGAACACATCCGCTCGACCACACCAACGAGAGCGGACTCACTCGACCACCTGTGATCCATCGCCCCGGAATGCAGGTTCTGGCTGAATTGGGCCGCTTCCTGGGCATGCCTCGGTGGGCCGACAAGACGGCCCGTCCTGTTGTGTCTGGCAGTCTGGCCAAACCCAGGTGTGCGTGCCAGTTCCAGGCGGGCAAGAGAGGCAACTCCAAAAGTCACTCTCGCCGCTGCAATCTCCCTCGTCAGGCAGCTCGACCGGAGGTGTCGACGGACCGTTGGGACGCTTGCAGCGACGACGCTTCGCCTCGCGTATCCGGTCGGACTCTGCCAGAACGGACTTGGCCACGAAGTCGTCGATTCGCGCCCGATCGGACGGGACAAAGGATCGAATGACGTCGCTGAACTCCGCAGCCCACAAGTACGCTCCAGTCCGGTCAATCAGCGAGCCAAGCCACGGCATCGACGGGGGCGACGACATCCCCCGCGGCCAGAACGACTTGAACCGCGCCAGCAGCTCGCCGTCTCGCAGCCCGAACAGCTCGGTCCGCGCAGACACTTCCTCCGACACCGTCAGCAGCGCCTCGTCCGAGGCGTCCACCACCGGGTCACCTCCGCGCCGGCGCACGCCCTGCTGCAGGACCGGGTCCATTCAGCTCGCCGCCGTCTGCACGACGCCGCCCGCGTTCCCGAACGCCAGCGTCGTTCCCAACGTCAGCGACACCAGGTACACCGGCCGCCAGTAGCGGTACGACCCCGCAGCCAGCGTCACCCAGCCCGTCGGGTCGCCCGTCCCGTTCGTCGTCTGCAGCGCACCGACCGCGGTGACGGTGGTCCCCGGGCTCCGTGGGTCGTTCGTCAACTGCACGCCCGCCCGGATCTGTAGGTTCCCCGGCTTGTTTCGAAGCTCCACCCAGCCGCGCGACAGCGACAGCGTCTCGGTTCCCGACCACTCCCCTGCCGGCACGATGTCCTCCGTCGGGTACGTCACGCTCGTGTACACCGTGATCCGTTCCATCACCCAGCTCCGCGCCGCACAAGACATTTCGGACTCCCAAGCGAACGCCGACCCACCGAACCGCCCCAACGGCGATTCTCCCAAGGCCTGTCCACGCGGGAAACCTACCTCCGCGGCGGCCGGTTCGCAAGGGTGGTGCCAACGAGTTTCATCATGTCCCATCTGAACTATAGGTCTCCTCAGTACTGCTCGGCCGCAGCGCGTTCTTCGGACAACTCGGCCGCGCGGACGAGCCACCCTGGCGAGTACTGCCGGACGATGGCGTTCGTGAACGCCGTGGCGATGATCGCGCACGGCGAAGACCACCACCCGACCGCTCGCCACCTGCCCCTTCGACCGGCACGACGTCGCGTCCGCCCCGAGCCGCCACGCCGCGCGGGATGGGACACCCAGGTGCCTCTCCGGGTCCGCCCTGACCTGCGCGACGACCCAGCAGAAGGCGGCCCCTCCGCCTGGCAGTCGGCTGCCGGACCACCTGCAAGGGCCCCGCCCGCGCCGGCGCCACCGCCCAACCCCTCCACCTCGGCGGACAGCTGCGGCCTCGTCGCCGGCGCTACGTCGGACCCCAATCCATCCCGGACGCCGGTGATGGGCACCCCCTCCAACTCGGCGGACGGCTGCGACCTCGTCGCCAGCCGCCGCGCCGTCCGACCTCCCTCGGCCCGCGCCACGGCTCGCCCACTCGATGCGGTCAACGCCCAGATGACCTGCGGGGGCATGCTCCCGAGCGGAGCGAGGGTGCATGCGCGCGTCTGGTCCATCTGTCGTTGAACGCGAGGCGCGACGTCGGGGGCAGCTCCCGCCCCGCGACAGCGCGGAACGGCGCCGCCGCCTCGTCGGCCGACGTCCACCGGGCGGAGACGACGGAGTCTGCGCCACCTCCGGGGTGCGGACCGGGCCCGACTGCTGACGGTCCGGGGTGGGCCCCCCGCACCAGCGCGACCCCGCCGCGGAGCACCTCCCTGTCCGGAGGTCCACCTGGCGGAGACGTCGGCGGCTGCAGCATCTCCGGGGTGGGCGACGCTCGCCCGGCGCTACCTCCTGCCGACACGAACAGTGCGGCCCGCGACGCTCGCCACCTGCCCCCTCGACCAGCACCACCGCAGGTCCGTCCCTGTCCCGACCCGCCACAGTGGATGGGGTGGACACCCAGGCGCCTCTCCGGGTCCGCCCCGAACTGCGCGACGACCCAGCAGAAGGCGGGCCCTCCGCCTGGCAGTCGGCTGCCGGACCACCTGCACACGCCCCGCGCGAAAGCGCGCGACCCTGCACAGAAGCCTCGGGCTGGAGCAGGTCGGCTTGTGCCCGGTCGGGGCGAGCACCGTGCCGTTCGCGCACGTCATCAGGCGAACTCGACGTGGATGGCCTCGCAACGAGGATCGATTCGGCGGGTCCAGCCGTTGGCCGCCAGCTCCGCCTGCCGACGCGTCTGGCAGCGATGCAGGACCACTCGTTTGCCATCTTTGTCCTGTCGAACCACATGCCACGGTTTCGGCGGGTCGTCCACGACGGCATCGATGACGCGGGGGTCCACTCCGAGGGCGCCGATGATGATGGGCAGGTCCGCCACCGAATGCGTGATGATGCTCGCGAACTGGGGCGTTCTCTCGCCGCTGGCGATTGTGAACACGACACCGCTGTCGTCGATCTCGCACGTGAAGAATTCGAACGTCCCGAGGCCCGGTGCGAAGTCGTCGTCGGTGCGAAGCTTGATCCCGACACGCTGCGCCAAGGTGGCGGCCGGAATTGGAAGCCAAGCGACGTCGCTCGCGCCGATCAG
>JBIKWC010000242.1:0-11390 GCA_044356535.1 Myxococcota bacterium | reverse complement strand
CGGCGTACGGCGGAGGAAGCGGAGGCTCGACGGGAAGCTGGGCTCGTGGGTGAAGCAGCGCAGGCGCAGCGCCTCGCCCAGGACGGCGAAGCCCACTTCGTCCACGAGGGTGGTCAGGATGGCTTCGAGAGTGACCCCGTGCAGTGGGTCGCGGGAGGCGGACATGGGGTGCAGCATGCCTCGCTCGGTCCCGCGTCGCCACCGACCGTGGTATCGAAGCCAGCTGGAGGTTCTGTGCCGAGCTTCGTCGCCGCCTACCCGTTCCAGCCCTCGGACCGCATCACCCTGCGGTGCGAGCCCGACTGGCACGCCGATCGCGAGCCCCTGGAGCAGACCGCCGACCAGGCTGTGTTCGAGGTGCCGCTCCCGCCCGACACGAACGTGGTGCAGCTGAAGGTGGTGTTGCACCGCGGCGGCGCGACCCACTGGAGCCTGGGCGCGAACTACGTGCTCCGCGCCTCCGGACCGCCCCGCGTCGGACACCCGGTGTTCTTCCACGCCGACGGCCACCTCACCGCGCGCACGTCCCTCCAGGCGCCGGCGATCGGCGGCGCGCTCACGGTCCGCGTGTTCCTGCCCGGGGGCTACGACGAGAACACGAGCAGGCGCTACCCGGTGTTGTACGCGATGGACGGCGCCAACCTGTTCGACCCGGCGGAGTCGTTCGGTGGCGCGGAGTGGGAGGTCGACGAGACCGTGGCGCTGCTCGACCGCATGGCCATCATCGACAAGGTGATGGTGGTCGGTGTGTACGCCCGCGACGGCCTGCGCGAACACGACTACACCGACCCCGGCTACCACGCCCTCGCCACGGCGCTGGTCGACACCGTCGTGCCGTGGGTGGACAGCAGCTTCCGCACGCAGCCCGGGCGCGACCACCGCGCAGTGCTGGGTTCGTCCCTCGGCGGGGTGTTCTCGCTGCACGCGTTCTGGCGACACCCCGAGGTGTTCGGCTCGGCGGCAGCGCTGTCGGCCACGTTCGGGTACCGCGACGACCTGTTCCGCCGCGTGGCGACCGAGCCGATGCGGCGGGGGAAGCTGTACGTGGACGCCGGCTACCCCCAGGACAACTTCGAGGCGGTGCGGCGGATGGCCCACGCGCTGGCCGACCGGGGCGCGGACCTCCGCTACGTGGCCCACCCGCGCGGCCTCCACTCGGAGCTCCATTGGGCCGACCGGCTCCACCTGCCGCTCCAGTACCTGTTCGGGGACGCGCGCCACTGAGAGGTGTTCCGCCGGCTCAACCTCTGAGCAGCGCGATGGTCAAGGAGACCGCCTCCGCCGGCGCCGCAGCCCCGCGAGGAGGGGGAGCGCCAGGAACTTCGGAGCGCGTGCCGATGCCGTCGCCGTCGTCGTCGATGTCGACGACATCGGGGATCCCGTCGAGATCGGTGTCCCCCGCCTCGAGCTCGAACCCGTCACCCACGCCGTCGCCGTCGGTGTCGGCGCTGTATGGGTCGAGTCCGCCCTCACACTCGAGGTGGTTCTGGATCCCGTCGCGGTCGTAGTCACCCGCCGGGCCGTCCTCCGGGTCGGCGTCGTGCGCGTCGTCGTCGCAGTCGGCGTCTTCATCTCCGCCCACCTCGTCGAGCGTGAGCACCCCGTCGTTGTCGTCGTCGTCGTCGAGCACGTCGGCGAGGCCGTCGCCGTCGGTGTCGCGCAGCTCCTCGCGCACTGGGGCCGGTCCGGGGAGGAAGTCGCAGAACAGGGCCAGTCCGGGGTTCAGGCCGACGAACCCATCCGTGCACCGCGGCTCGCACGCCACCACGCACAGGTCGTCGACCCGCGTGGGGTCCAACAGGCCGCTCTCCCGTAGCCCGGGAGCGCCGTCCCCGTCGTCATCGTCGTCGAGGAGGTCCGGGATCGAGTCGCCGTCGGTGTCCCGCAGGCTCGGCCCTGGGTCCACCTCCCAGCTGTCGAGCAACAGGTTGCCGTCCGAGTCGGGGTCGTCCGGGCGGGAGCCGAGCGCCAGCTCCTCCGCGTTGGTGAGACCGTCGAGATCACCGTCTCCCAGGCCTCCGTCGC
Source organism: Myxococcota bacterium (assembly GCA_044356535.1). Lineage (GTDB taxonomy): Bacteria > Myxococcota_A > UBA796 > UBA796 > JACKER01. Next base: position 9,365 of record JBIKWC010000242.1, on the reverse strand, counting down.
TGTCGACCGCGTCGACGAAGTCGGGGATCCCGTCATGGTCTTCGTCGGTGGAGTCGCCGGCCGGAGGCGTGTCCGTGGTGGACTCGACGGCGTCGCCGACGCCGTCGCCGTCGCTGTCCAGATCGAGGTGGTTCGGGATCCCGTCGCCATCCGGCGCGAGCTCGAGCGCCTCGGCGAGGGTCGACAGGCCGTCCCCGTCGTCGTCGTCGTCGAGGAGGTCGGCGGTTCCGTCTGCGTCCGCGTCTGGTGGGACCAGCGTGGTGTCGGGCCACTCGTGACCGTCCGGGATGCTGTCGGCGTCGGAGTCCGGCGAGCGGGGTTCGGACCCGACCACCACTTCGCTCGCGGTCGGCACCCCGTCGTCATCGTCGTCCGGGTCGACACCGTCGCCGCTGCCGTCTCCGTCGCTGTCCCGCCCGTACTCGGCCAGGTCGGTCAGCGTGTCGCTGTCGGTGTCCGCGCTGGTGGGGTCGAGACAGTCCGTCCGCGTCGCGGGGATGCGGCAGCTGTCGTACTCCTGGAGGTCGGTCACCCCGTCGTGGTCGGAGTCGGGTTCGGCGTCGGACGAGCCCTGCTCGGCCTCCTGCAGGTGGTCGAGGCCGTCCCCGTCTTCGTCCGCGGCCGCCGCGACCGAGGCGAACCAGTACAGGACCCACCCCATGTTCGTTTGCTCCGGTTCACCCAGCGTACTCGAAGTGACCGGGCGCGTGGCGGCGGCCGCTGGGCTCGTCCTGAGCCACGCCGTGACGTCACCGACGGCGGAGGTCTTCCTCGTGGCGGGTGATCGACAGCTGGAGGGCGGCCTGGAGCCTCGCCCGGCGGCCCACGTCCGCGCGGTCGTCGCCCGCGAGCACGAAGATCGACTCGAGGAGCACCACGGCGGTGTCGCCCTCCCACTCCTCGAGGCGGCCCGACAGCGGGAGCTCGTCGAACGCGCGCCGCACCGCCGGCAACAGCGCAGGATCCCCGCTCGCTGCGGCCAGTCGCCCCCCGAGCTGGGGCGCCGTGGCCAGGAGGGCCTCCACCCGAGCCGCGGTCGTGGGGTCGCGCGCGCCGGCGCGGACGAGGAGCTCCACCAGGTACGGCTCGCGCTCCTCTGTCGTGGGTCCGGCCAGGATCGCCGCCGTCACCGCCTGTGGGTCCTCCACCATCATGACCCCGAACATGGCTTCCGCCTGCAGCCGCTGGTCGAGCGGCGCCGTCCGCACGAGGTGGAGCAGGCGCTCGAGCCCGGCCACCTGGGCCAGGCGACCGTACAGGGTGGCGGCGTTCGAGGCGGCTGCGTACGCCGGCGTTTCCGCCACGGTGGCCTCGGGGTCGTCGAGGAGCCGTTCGAGCGCGGGCAACGCGTCGGCGCCCACCGCGAGGATCTCGTCGCGGAGCCGCCCGGGAGCGCCTTCGGGGAAGCGGTGGAGGTGCGCGACCGGGTCGGTCCTGGCCATCGGGGCTCCTAGCGTGACCGCAGGGCGGAAATCTCGCTGCGGTAGTGGTCGGTCGCCAGCTCCAACGCCATCCGCAGGCGGCGGAGGCGCGGCGCGTCGGTCTCGTCGTTTCCGCCGAGGGCGAGGAGGGCCTCGGCCAGGTTCCGGGCCGTCACGGCCTGCTCCTGGTCCAGCTGGTTGCCGAGAGGCAGCGCGTCGAACGCGGTGCGGACATCCTCGAGGAGCGCCGGGTCTCCGTATCTGCCGGCGAGCCGGGCCCCTTCGCTCGGCGCATGGCGGAGCCAGGCCCGGACCCGCTGGGTGACGGCCGGGTCGCGCAGGCCGACCGAAGCGAGCACCACCAGCAGCTGGGGCTCGCGATCGGCGGGCGGGTCGGGGAGGGCGAGGATGGCGTCGATCACGGCCCTCGGTGCTTCGGTGGCGACGAGGCCCACCACCGCGCCGCTCTCCAGGTCCGAGTGGAGGGGGGCGGTGACCAGGACCTCGAGCAGCCGGGGGATTGCGGCCTCGCCGCCCAGCTCGCCGTAGAGCGGTCCGGCGTGCGCCGCTGCCTGTCGGGCGGCGGACCCGGGCAAGAGCGCCCCGGGAGCGTCGAGCAGCGCACGCAACGCAGGGACCGCAGCGGGTCCGAGCGCGCGGACCTCGTCCAGCAGTCGCTCGGGGGCGATCTCGAAGCGGTGCAGGTGGGACACGGGGTCCTTGCGCGCCACAGCGCCTCCTCGGCCCCGACGCTAACCGGGCGGTGATAGGGCCGGGTGCCATGGAACGTACCGATCTCCTCGTCGTGGGCGCCGGCATCGTGGGGCTCGCGGCCGCGCGGGCCTGGAAGCGGCGCCACCCGCGATCCTCCGTGGTGCTCCTGGAGAAGGAGCCCACGCTCGGGGCGCACGCCTCCGGGCGCAACTCCGGCGTCCTGCACGCGGGCTTCCTGTCGCCGCCCGACTCCCGAAAGGCCGAGCTCGGCGTGGCGGGGAACGCGGCGATGCGCGAGTTCTGCGCCAAGCGGGGCCTGCCGATGCGGGTCTGCGGCAAGCTCGTGGTGGCCCAGCGGGAGGGCGACGTGGCGCACCTCACGGACCTCGTGGCGCGCGGGGAGCGGCTGGGGGCCCGCGTGTCGCTCGTCGACGCCGCCGAAGCGCGCCGCCTCGAGCCCCGGGTGCGCACGGTCGGCGCAGCGCTGTGGTCACCCGACACCGCCGTGGTCTCCCCCCTCGCGGTCGTCGAGGCCCTGGGAGACGAGCTGCGCAGCGCGGGGGTCACGATCGCGCTCGGGCGGGCCTTCACCGGGCGAGCGGGGCGCATCGTCACCACGCCGCAGGGCCCGATCCGGGCCGAGCGCGTGCTCAACTGCGCCGGCTTGTTCGCGGACCGCGTGGCGTCGTCGTGGGGCGTGGGTGGGTCGCACCGCCTGGTGCCGTTCGTGGGCCACTACCTCGTGGGACCGGGCGGTGACTCGCTCCGCTGCTGCGTGTACCCGCTCCCCGACCCGTCGGTGCCGTTCCTGGGCGTCCACGTCACCCCCACACCCGACGGCCACCTCAAGCTCGGCCCCACCGCGCTACCAGCCCGCTGGCGCGAGGACTATGGCGGGCTCGCCGGCTTCTCCCGGCGCGATCTCGTCGAGCAGGTGCGCACGCAGTTGTCGCTGTTCGCGCGCGACGCCCGGTTCCGTCGACACGCTGCGAGCGAGCTCGTGCACCGGTCGCGCACCGCCGTCTGGTGGGAGGCAACCCACCTCGTCTCCGGCCTGCAGCGCTCGGACTTTCGGGTCTGGTCCCGGCCCGGCGTGCGCGCGCAGCTCGTCCACCGCTCCACGGGCAGCCTCGTGAACGACTTCGTCGTGGAGCGCGCCGACCACTCGATCCACGTGCTGAACGCGGTGTCGCCGGCGTTCACCGCGTCGCTGCCGTTCGGAGAGGAGCTGGTGGACCACCTCGAGGGCGTCGCGTGACCGACGATGTGGTGTCGAACGGCGACGAGCGCCTCGCGCGGCTCGGTGAGCACCTCGGCGCCCTCGTCACCGCGACGGACACCGCGACCCGGCGTGCGGCGGACCCCGTCGCGTTCGTGCACACCTTCGACGACCCGCGCGACCAGGAGGTGGCTGCGGTGTTCTCGGCCCTCCTCGCGTTCGGCCGCGTGGCGGCGTTCCGCCCGGTCCTGGCCCGCCTGATGGCCGTGGCCCGCGCCCACGGAGGGCCCGCGCGTTGGGTCCGCACCCCGCCGCAGGCCTGGCTGCCGGACGTGCTCCCGCTCGTCTACCGGTGGAACCGCGGCCCCGACTTTGCGCTCCTCGCGGTGGCGCTGGGCGCGATGCTCGAGGGCGGGGGTTCGCTCGAGCGGCACCTGCCCGGCGAAGGCACGCTGACCGAGGCGCTCGGCGCGCTGTCCGGTGCCGTCCGTCGGGCAGCGGTGCGGGGTTCGTCGTCGGTCGGGCCCGCGTACGCCACGGTCGAGTCGCTCCCGCGGTCGTTCCGCACGCTCGTCCCCGACGCCGCGGACGGCTCGGCCTGCAAGCGGTGGTGGATGTTCCTGCGCTGGATGATCCGCCCCGCGGGCGACGGCGTGGACCTGGGCTTGTGGCGCAGCCGGCACCCCCGCGAGCTCGTAGTGCCGCTCGACACCCACGTCGCGCGCATCGGGCGACTGGTGGGGCTGACGCGCCGATCCGACGGGAGCGCCCGGACCGCTCGGGAGATCACCGCCTCGCTGCGTAGGATCGACGCCGACGATCCGGTCCGCTTCGACTTCGCCCTGGCGCACCTCGGAATCGCCGGCACCTGCCGGTCCGTTTACGATCCCGAGGTGTGTCCCACCTGTCCGTTGCGTCCCGTGTGCGTCGCGGGTGGTTACGGAGAGACAGAAGTCCCGGGATGATCCGGGCGAGTCCCGTCGGCGGGTCGGAGTTCCGATGTTGACGTTCCTCGCACTTGCACACGCGGCCGAGTCCTCGCCCACGCCTGGACCGTTCGATGCCCCGTCCCGCTACTTCCTGCAGTCCACGGTGCAGCTGCCGCTGTTCATGTGGTTCGGCACGCCGTTCAACCAGCAGGCGCGCGTCACCGCGTTCGACCTGCGCATGGTGCTCGCGTGCGACGCCGGCGTCCCGAACACCAGGCGCTCGCTCGAGGTCCGGTGCACCCTGGAAGACCTCGGGTTGTCGGCCAGCGGCATGGAGCAGGAGCGGGGCCTCCTGCAACCCATCCTCACCGAGCTCGACGAGATCCTCACGGGGTCGCACCTCCAGCTGCAGGTCCGTGACAACCAGGTCCTCAACGTCGGCCTCGACGTGTACCGCCGCAACAACCGGGTCGGCCGCCTCAACGAGAACATGCGGCTCGTGTTGTCGCGGGCGATCGCCGGGCTCGACTTCGCCGGACCCCCGGCGGGCGGCGAGGAGCTCGCGAGCTGGCCCGAGTACGGGTCGATGCTGGCCTGGATCCCCGCGCCGAACGGCACCGCGGGCATGTCGGAGCTGGTGTACCGCCCCGTCGAGGAGACCCCAGCCACGCAGACGCTGGTGTACGGCGGCTCGGGGCTCATGATCCCCGGAGACAGCACGAACCGCTACGAGGCGCGCATCTCCGGCGACCTCGTCCTCGACCGCAAGACCGGGCGGCTGCTCGATCGGACGTGGCTCGTGGTCGCGACGCCCACCCCGTCCTCCGGCATCACGGAGGGCTACGCCGGGTACCCGTACCTGCAGCAGGGTCGCCTGGTCGGCCTGCGCGAAGGCCAGTCGTGGGACGTGGGCGAGAGCCTGGAGATCCCGCCCTCCGAGTTCTCGCAGACCTCGATCCAGCAGCAGTTCCAGCTGGGTACGGGCTCGTTGTCGCCCTCGTCCAACTGAACGCCGTGGACGCGAGCCCCCAGCGCAAGACCTCGGACGTGTACTGGCGCGCGCTGCTCGTGTGTCCGACCTGCCGCGGCGATCTCGCGGAACACGCGGAGGGGCTCGCGTGCCCGGCGTGCCGGCGGCTGTACCCCATCGTCGACGGCGTGCCGTGGATGATCGAGGAGCGCAGCCGGAAGCTCGCTTGACGTTGCTCCACGTCACGACGCGGCGGGAGTGGCGCGGCGGCGAGCAGCAGCTGCTGTACCTGGCCCGCGAGACCGGCCCCGTGGCATTGCCCGCGGACGCCGCGCTGGCGGCACGTCTCCCGCCCACCCTGGTGCGTCCGGTGCCGTTCCGCGGGAGCCTCTGGGGGGCCGGAGCGCTGCGGGCCTTGGTCCGTCGCGACCGCCCCGCGCTGCTCGCGGTCCACGACGCCAACGGGCTGCGCGCTGCGTTGTCGACGGGCCTCCCGGTCGTGGCCCACCGCCGCGTCGACTTTCCGCCCTCCCGCTGGGCCGTCGCGCGCCTCCGCTCGTGTGCCGGCGTGGTGGCGGTCTCCGAGGCCGTGCGGCGCGTGCTCCTGACGGCAGGGGTCCCTCGGGTCGAGGTGGTGCGCGACGGGGTCGAGGTCCCGTCCGGGGAGGTGGATCCAGCCGGGGTGCGCGCGGAGCTCGGCCTGCCCCCGACGGCGTTCCTGGTGTTGGCGGTGGGCGCGCTGGTGGCCCACAAGGACCACGCGACCGCTGTCCGGGCGCTGGCCGGGGTGCCCGGCGCGCACCTGGTGGTGCTGGGGGAGGGGCCGGGGCGGGCCGAGCTCCGCCGCGAGGCAGCAGCGCGCTGGGTCTCCGAGCGGGTCCACCTGCCAGGGTTCCGGTCCGACGTCGGGCGATGGTTGCGTTCGGTCGACCTCGTGGTGCACCCCTCGCGCGAGGAGGGCCTGGGGCAGTGCGTGCTCGAGGCGGTGGGGGCGGGTGCCGTGGTGATCACGAGCGATGCCGGGGGCCTGCCGGAGCTGACGGGCGTGGCAGTCCGCGTGCCTGCGGGGGACGCCGAGGCGCTGGCGTCGGCCGTCCGGTGGGCGCGCGGCGCGAATCGTCCAGGGCGCGTCGAGGTGCGCCCGGCGGCGACGATGGTCGCGGAGACCCGCGCCGCCTGGTCGGCGCTCACGGCAGCGGCGTGGTGAGCTCCTCGGGCAGGGGCGGGAGGTCGACGCCGGGCGCGGCCCACACGTCGTAGTACCGGCGGTAGTGCTGCTCCACCCTCCCCAGGTGGCGCCACCGTCCCCGCTCCAGCATCGCCTTGTCGGTGGGGTACTCGGACGTCACCATCTCCTCGCCCTGCACGGTCGTGACCAGCACCGCGGGGCGTCCCTCGGGCAGCCGCGGGCGAGGGCCCCGCCGCGTGAGGGGCGCCGGGTAGATCTCGAACACGCGCACATCCGTGCCGAGCGCCCGCGCGAGGACGCCCGCGTCCCTCATCACCACGTTGCTGTCGGCGGGGAGGTGGTCGGCGAGCCAGCGGCCCGCCAGCGCTGCGGCGTTCTCGGGGGCCGCGGTGTTCCGCCAGTCGTACGCGCGCGCTTCCGTAGCGACGGGCGTGATCGCGAGCCCGAGCGCGGCCGTCACCGTCGCCACCCGCAGCCACGAGAGCTCCGAGGTCATCGCGCCCACCACCCCTGCGACCCAGAGGGGCGCCACCACCCGCGCTCCCGGCATCCACTCCGGTGCGCGCACCAGCGCGCCCGCCAGGAACAGCGCTGCGGCGACGGGGATCGCGCGGTCCCAGCGCCGCGGTGGCGCCGCGACCGCACCTGCGGCCACGAGGGCCACGACCACCCACGTCGCGCCGTCGCGCGCGAGGTACCTGGCGTTCGACGCCACCAGTGAGGGCAGGTCGGTGAAGTGGGCCTTCGCGGTGACCGGATTGGCCATGAAGGTCCCGAAGTACACAGCCCGCAGGCCGTGCAGCGCGAGCCAGGGCGCCACGACCTGGGCGGTCCACAGCCAGCGGTTCCGCGTCCGCACCGCGCCCACGAGGCCCAGGAGGGGCGCCAGGAACGTCCCCTCGGGGCGGACCCACGGGAGGAGCCCCACCACCCACGCTCCCCGACCGGTGGTGGCCGCGAGGCACGCCCCGGCCACGGCAGCGGTCCACATCGTGGACTCGAGCCCGTTGGTGGCGAGGATCGCGAGGTGCGGCGACGCCCCGACGCCCAGCGCGGCCAGGCCCGACCGGTGATCGAGGCGCCCGGTGATCGCGGACACCAGGGCTGCCGCGAGCACGATCGTGGCGACGCCGAACGCCAGCCCCGCCGCGAGCATCAGCGCCAGCGGGTCGAGCCCGGCGCGCATCCCACCCGCGAGCATCAGCAGCCACGCCGGGTCGGAGAACGATTCCACCCACTCACCGTCGTTGTAGAGCGGGCCGTGGCCGGCCAGCAGGTGATCCACGCACCGGACCGTGATCCATGCGTCGTCCACGGTGTTCGCCGCGTTGGGCCAGGCAGCAGAGAGGAACACCGCGACCGCGGCCGCGACGGTGGCGGCCAGCATCAGGGCTTCACGCCGGGTCTCGGAAGGCATCCTCCGACGTAGCTCCCCGTCCCCCGGGTGACACGGTCGGGTCGGTTCGGTGTCCCAGGGGCGCTGGAGGCACCGTGTTCCTGTTCTCGTCGCTCGCGCTGGCCGCGCCGGGCTCCCCCTTCGATCACCCGGTCGCCCTGGGCGGCTACGCGTCCGGCTGGGGCGGCAGCTACGGCGCCGCGGGCCTCGGCGGGAAGCTGCGCCTGGAACCGCTCCGTCACCTGGGCGTGGACCTGTTCGCGGAGCACTACGCCGTCGAGTCCCCGTCGGGCTTCCGCCACGATCACCCGATCGGGTTCGACCTCTACACACCGATCGGGCTGCCGGCGGGGCTGCGGCTGCGCCCCCTCCTGGGGATGTGCGCCGTCGGCTCGTTCATCCAGTCCCGGTCCGAGGACGCCCCCGGCGCCGACGACGTGTTGTTCGGGGTCCACGCGGGGCTCGGCCTCGAGGTGCCCGTGTCGTCCGCGGTCTCCGGGTTCCTGGACGCGAAGACGGTGGGATGGATCGGGCACGATCGCGCGGTGTCCGGCTGGACGGGGTCCGTCGACTCCCGGCTCTCCACGTTCGGCGTGGGCCAGGTGAACCTCGGGCTCGCGGTCCACCTGTGATCGTCGCGTGGCTGGTGGGGTGTGGTGCGCCGGAGCCGCGGAGCGCGGACGCGTGCGGGGCCTGTCACACGGCGGTCCACGAGGCGTGGTCCGGCAGCGCCCACGGCGCAGGCACCAGCGAGGTGTTCGACGCGTGGCTCCCCGAGGTCCGGGCGGTGTGGGGACCGGAAGCGGCCGCACGGTGCGTCGCGTGCCACGAGCCCGGGTTCGTGGAGGGGGAGGAGGTGGGTTGCGCGGCCTGCCACAGCGCGGTGGGGAACCGGACCGAAGCCGACGGGGCGCTCGTGGTCGACCTGGGCGCGCCGATCTCCGGGCGCGCGACCGGGGCGCCCCACGCGCTCGCCGATCGACCGTTCGGGCGGTCCTCGGCGCTGTGCGCCACGTGCCACGAGGTCACGGGCCCCGGGTTGCTCGAGGAGCGGACGGGGACCGAGCACCGGGAGGCCGGATCCGCGCGGACCTGCGCCGACTGCCACCTCGACGGGCACACGTTCGCGGTCGAGCCCCTGTTCGCCGAGGCCGTCGCCGTCCGTCTCGCGGTGGTGCGTGACGGGGTGGTGCGGGTGGAGGTGGAGAACGTCGACGCCGGCCACGCGGTGCCCACGGGTGCCGCGTTCGTGCGGGACCTCTACGTCGACCTCTCGGTGGGCGGCGAGGTCGTCGCGCCGCGGGTCCTCGAGGTGGGGCCGCGACCTGCGCGCGCAGGCCGCCCGGTGCCCCTGTTGACGGACGCCGACGGGGTGCTGGGTGAGGCGCTCCAGGTCGGGGTGGTCGCCGCCGTCGAGGTCGCGTTGCCGGTGGGTGTGTCGGCCTCGGGCCTGGAGGCCACGTTGTGGTTCGGTCGCTACCGGCGGGATCTCCTGGAGGTGTTGGACGTCGCCGGTCCGCCCCCGAC
>JBIKWC010000502.1:0-3260 GCA_044356535.1 Myxococcota bacterium | reverse complement strand
GCCATCGGCGACGTGGCGCACCCGTCGTGGCGGGCGTCGGCCGTCGGGGTGTACCGGCTGTGGCGCGACCTGGGCTACGCGATCGGCGCGCTGGTGGCGGGGCTCGTGGCGGACGCGGTCGGGCTGGACCCTGCGGTGTGGCTGGTCGCAGCGGCGACGTTCGCCGCGGGTGTGGTCGTGCTGGTGCGGATGAGGCCGCGATGAGCGCCGGCGCGGTCGTCGTCGTCAGGGGCCAGGCAGCGGGGTGAGCAGCATGACGACGTCGTTCTGCCGGTCCTGCCCGAGCAGGAACTCGTGGACGCCGACCGCGACGAACCCGAACTCCCGGTAGAACGCGAGGGCCCGCGGGTTGTGTTCCCAGACGCCCAGCCACACGGACTCCGCGCCCATCGCCCTCGCCTCGCCGAGGACGGCCCGCATGAGGCGCTGCGCTACGCCCTGGCCGTGCCACGGGCGGTCGACGTAGAACCGCCACAGCTCGACCGCGTCGGCTGCGGTCACGGACCCTGGCTGGTCCCCGTCCCGGAGCTGGGCGAAGGCGACGAGCGCGCCTCCGTTCACCGCGACCAGCGTGCGCACGTCGGCCGCCAGGAGCTCCCGGAGCTGCCTGGTTTCGCCGTACGCCTCAGCCAGGTGTACCTCCAGGTCTTCGGGCCGGTTGTCCGCCCCGAACGTGTCCCGGAACGTGCGGGTGGCGAGCTCGGCCAGCGCGGCAGCGTCCTGGGGCTCGGCTCGGCGGATCCGAACGACCTCGGTGGTTGTCACGTCCCTCGCTCCCACCGGGCTCCTAGCCGCAGGACCGACGAGGCGCCCGCCTCTTCCGGTGGGGGGCCCTGCGGAGCGGTGCCGCGAGGGCGCGCGACGTTCCGCGCCCGCTTCGTGTCCGATCGGGACCGGTGGCGCGTCTGCACGGGACGAGCTCGGGTGCACGCGCCACCTCACGGTAGTGTCGCGGGCGGGATGCGGGCTCGGATCCCTGGGAGACCTCCGTGAAGCTGCACCCCGGCCTGTACGAACAGCTCGTCACCCGAGAGCTCGAGGGCCTGCTCACCGGCCACGACCATACGGCGGAGGTGCGGCGGGTGCATGACGATGCGGCCCCCGAGCTGCTGGCCCGCCACGTCCACGACGCCGTTCGCCGCGCGCTCTCCGCGCTCCCCGACCTCGACCTCCAGCTGGCCCTCGTCAACGACCTCGTCGACCTGTTGAGCCGACGCCAGCCCGAGCAGGCCGATCCCGGGGACGCGGTCACTCCGCAGGTCCTGTGGTCGCTCGTCGACCGCCGTCGCGCCGGCCTCGGGACCGGAGCCCCCGTCCGTCCGGCCATCCCGCTCCGCCACAGCGAGCTCGTCGTCAACGGACCCCGCGACCTGCGCATCGGACGGGAGCTCGTGCGCGAGCTGGCCAGCGCCGACCGCGTCGACCTGCTGATGAGCTTCGTGAAGTGGAGCGGGTTCGTCGAGCTCCGCGAGACGCTGGCGACGCACCGGCCCCCGCTGCGGGTGCTCACCACGACCTACCTCGGGGCCACCGAGGTCGAGGCGCTCGAAGCCCTCCGCGCGCTCGGGGCCGACATCCGGGTGAGCTACGACGAGCGGCGCACGCGGCTGCACGCGAAGGCGTGGCTGTTCCACCGCGACTCCGGGTACTCGACCGCGTTCGTGGGCTCGTCGAACCTGTCGTCGCAGGCGCTGCGCGACGGCTGCGAGTGGAACGTGCGCCTCTCCCAGCGCGACAACCCGGGGCTCCTCGCCAAGTTCCGGACGACGTTCGAGCAGTACTGGGACGACCCCGGCTTCGAACCCTACGAGCGCGACCGCTTCCTGCAGAGCGTCGGGCGGCGCCACGACCCCGCCCGGGACGCCCTGGTCCACCTGGTCCGCCTCAAGGCGTTGCCCCACCAGGAGGCCGTGCTCGCCGCGCTCGCCGCCGAACGCCAGGCCGGACACCACCGCAACCTCGTCGTCGCCGCCACCGGGACGGGCAAGACCGTCATCGCTGCGCTGGACTACGCCCGCCTCCCGGGCCGCCCGAGCCTGTTGTTCGTGGCCCACCGGGACCGCATCCTCGACCAGAGCCTGGCCACGTTCCGGGTCGCCCTGCGCGACGGCAGCTTCGGCGAGAAGCTCACCGGCCGCGAGAAGCCCGTCCTCGGTCGCCACGTGTTCGCCTCGGTCCAGTCCCTCCACGCCGATCGGCTCCGGGACCTCGCCCCCGACGCCTACGACGTGGTGGTGGTGGACGAGTTCCACCACGCGGCGGCCCCGACCTACGACGCGCTGCTCGAGCACCTCCAGCCGAAGCTCCTGCTGGGGCTCACCGCGACGCCGGAGCGTACGGACGGGAAGTCCGTCCTGCGCTTCTTCGGCGGGCGGGTCGCGGCCGAGTCACGCCTGTGGGACGCGCTCGACCAGGAGCTCCTGGCACCGTTCCAGTACTTCGTGGTCCACGACGGCACCGAGCTACAGGGCGCGTGGAACCCCCGCCAGGGGCGCTACGACCTCGACCAGCTCGAGCGCCTGTACACGGGCGACGAGCGGTGGGCCGAGCTCGTCCTGCGTGCGCTGGTCGACAAGGTCCGCGACCCCACGCGGATGCGGGCGCTCGGCTTCTGTGTGTCGGTGGCACACGCCGAGTACATGGCCGCGTTCTTCCAGCGGAAGGCCCTCGCGGCCGAGGTCGTGCACGCGGACACCCGCCCCGCCGATCGGGACGCCCGGATCGCGCAGCTCGAGCGCGGCGAGCTATGCGCGCTCTTCACGGTCGACGTGTTCAACGAGGGCGTCGACATCCCGCGGGTGGACACGGTGCTGTTCCTGCGCCCGACGGAGTCGGCCACGGTGTTCCTGCAGCAGCTGGGCCGCGGGCTGCGCCTGCACCCGGAGAAGGCCTGCCTGACCATCCTCGATCTGGTCGGCAACGCCCACCGCGACTTCCGGTTCGACCTGCGGTTCCGCGCGTTGTTGGGCGGCGGCACCCGGCAGGAGCTGTGCGACGCGGTGGAGGAGGGGTTCCCGCGCCTGCCGTCGGGGTGCTCCATCCACCTCGAGCGCAAGGCGCAGGAGGTGGTCCTCGCGAACCTGAAGCGCACGCTGCGCTCGTGGAAGGCGCTCGCCGACGACCTCGAGCGGGGGATGTCGCTCGGGGACTACCTGGACCGGACGCGCCTGGACCCGGAGGACGTGTACCGCACGAACCACACGTTCTCCGAGCTCCGCGCGCTCCGGGGGCTCGTCGATCGGGCGCCGGACGGTCCGATC